>NZ_JBGQOP010000010.1:0-108188 GCF_052119705.1 Oceanisphaera sp. W20_SRM_FM3
GGCCTGCCGAACAAGTTGGCAGCTACAAAAACCTAAATAAGGCAGCATACTGGCTGAGGTTCATAAGTAATCAGGAATGGATAAGGGCCAGATACTAAACCCTCTCGAAGCAAGCCCTTACCATTAAATATCTGTGGCTCTTGTCGCCCGTGAACTACGCCCGTGACGCTCGTAAACAAAGAGAGGGGGCTTGCGTGGCGAAAATAGCTCTTCTCTCTAGTCTTGGTCGGTGGATCTTTAGATTTGATCGGTTAGCTCGGCGCTTGGTGCTCAACGCTTGGCGCTGTACTATCTCACCATTCACCATTCACCATTCACCATTCACCATTCACCATTCACCCGAGATCCCTGCTATGGAGCATTTTGATACTATTTTTCAGCGTGCCAGCGAACGCCACGGGGGAGCTGCCAAACTAAAAGCCTTGATTGCCACACCGGTTGCTAAGCCAGAGCTGTTAGCGGCCATCAGTGACGATCGTTGGTTATCTTCCTTTACCATGAGCTTGTTTCAATCGGGGTTCGTGTTTCAGGTGATCCGTAATAAATGGCCGGAGTTTGAGCGGGCGTTTTTTGGCTTCGATCCTGAAAAAATGCTGATGTTGGATGGGAGTCACTTTGAGCGTTTAAATAATGACGCCAGTATAGTGCGCCACGCCAGAAAAATTGCCACAGTGCCGGCTAATGCACGCATGATCTTAGAGCTGGGTAAGCCTTATGGCGGTTTTGGTGCCTTAGTGGCGCAATGGCCAAAAGACGACATCACAGGTTTGTGGCAAATGATCAAGAAACACGGCCAATTGCTAGGCGGCAATATTGGCCCTTATGCGCTTCGCCGTTTAGGCGTGGACACTTTCGTGTTTACCGGCGATGTGAGCGCCTATTTACGCCACCATCAGGTGGTTGAGGCCGGTCTTAGCAGCCAAAAAGGATTGCGCCAAGCCCAAGCCGCCTTTAATGAGTGGCACCAGCAAAGTGGCTTCAGCTACGCTGAAATTAGCAAGACCATTGCCCATTCGATAGGGTAAAGCCACGGTAAGCTTTCAGCGGTCAGAGAAATCCCCAGTTTATGTACATAAGATGCTTACCTTTGACTGACATGCTTAGAGCTTACGGCTATCAGTCAAGTAAGGCACTAAAAAACCGTGTACTTGGCTAACGATGGCATCTTGTGCCTGAGCCGTGGGGTGAATGCCGTCGTCCATTAACATGCCGTCTTGACCAATTAAAGGCGCCACAAAAAAAGGCAACAGCGGTACTTTATGGGCTTTAGCTAAATCACTAAAGATGGCCTCAAATTTTTGCAGATAACGGCGACCATAGTTAGGCGGCAGTTGAATGTCGGTCAAGATCACCTTGGCGCCGCTGTCTTGGGCCATATTAATCATCTGGTTTAAGTTTTTTTCAATCAAGGCCGGCGGTAAGCCGCGCAAGCCATCGTTGCCGCCCAGCTCCAGTAACACTAAGCTTGGCTGGTGCTTTTTTAGTAACGCGGGTAGGCGTTGCAAGCCACCTTGGGTAGTGTCGCCACTGACGCTGGCATTTACCAATTCCACCGCTAATCCTTCTTGTTGCCAGCGTTTAGCTAACAGTTGCGGCCAAGCTTGACTCGCATTCATCCGATAACCGGCGCTTAGGCTGTCGCCTAAGATCAGTATGGTGTTAGCATGGGTTACAGATGAAACCAGTATTAGCAGTAGTAGAAGGACACGTGACATGACAAATTCTCCGGTGATCAAAGTGGTTGGGCTTAGCCAAATAGTAGAGTTTGAAAGTAGATCGCTCGATGCCCAGACGCTCACTATCCTTGAGGGGATAGACTTTGAAGTCAAGGCCGGTGAAAGCGTGGCTTTGGTCGGCGCCTCTGGCTCAGGCAAGTCCACCTTGCTCGGTTTGCTGGCAGGGTTAGACTCTGCCAGTCACGGCGACATCTACATTAATGGCCAGTCATTGGCTCAGCTTAATGAAGAGCAGCGAGCGCAACTGCGTGGTCAACATATTGGCTTTGTGTTTCAGTCGTTTTTACTGCTGCCCACCTTAACTGCCCTCGAAAACGTGATGCTGCCTGCACAATTGCAAGGTCAGAAAAATAGCGAGCAGCGTGCGCGAGAATTACTGGCTCAAGTGGGCTTAAGCGAGCGACTGCGCCATTTCCCTAGCCAGTTATCGGGCGGCGAGCAGCAGCGGGTGGCCATAGCTCGTGCCTTTATGACGCAGCCGGATATTTTATTGGCCGACGAACCCACAGGAAATTTGGACACGCACACAGGTAGTCAGATTATAGCGCTGCTGTTTGAACTCAATAAAACCCATGGTACTACGCTGTTGATGGTGACTCACGATGAATCCTTGGCTGCACGTTGTGATCGCCGTTTGGTGATGACCGCCGGCCGTTTGGAGGAACAGAATGCCTAACTTAAGTTCGAGCCTAGGCTTAGGTTTAGTGTGGCGAGAAATCGGTCGCGGTCCTTTGCGGCTGTTTTTATTGTCTTTGGCCTTAAGTGTGGCCAGTATTTTGAGCGTCACTTTGGTGGCGGATAGACTCAATCAGGCGTTGTCAGTCTCGGGCCGTGACTATATTGGTGCCGACAGGGTGTTATCCAGTACCCGCGCCCTCGATAATATTTGGTTGGAACAGGCTAAAGCGCGAGGGCTTGACGTGTCGCGTACTCAATCTTTTCAAAGTGTGCTCTTTGCCGATGACGAGCTGCAGTTAGCCAGCGTGCGGGCCGTGGATAATGCCTTTCCTTTCTATGGCGAGCTCAAGCTATCTCCACAGCAGACCATTGCGCCCGGTCATATTTGGCTATCGGCCCGCTTATTGACCTTACTCAAACTTAACGTTGGCAGCACAGTCGAGCTGGGTAATCTGCAGTTAAGGGTGGCGGGTGAGCTGGTATCTGAGCCGGATCAGGGGTTTTCGCCAGCATTATTGGCACCGCGTGCGCTTATTCACCTAGATGATGTGGCGGCCACCGGGATTGCAATGGCCGGCAGTCGGGTTAGTTATCGTTATTTATTTAAAGGCCGCACCCAGCAACTAGCCCGTTTCGAGGCTTGGGCTAAGCCGCAATTACAAGTGGGGCAAACCTGGTTGGGGCCAGATAGCGCCGACACCCCTGTGGCCACCTCACTAGCGCGTGCCGAGCAGTTTTTTCGCCTAGCGGCCCTCATTGGTGTGTTGCTGGGTATCTTGGCCATGGCCATCGCCTTGGGTTATTTTTCTCGCCGTGAGCAAGACCGTATTGCCTTGTTAAAAACCCTAGGTGCGAGCCGCCAAGCCTTACTGATCTGGCTTGCCAAACTACTGTTAAGCCTCTTAATACTGGGATCTTTGCTGGGTGGCGTAGTCGGTTACGGCCTGCATAAAATGATTTTACTTAGCCTAGGCGAGGCCTTGAACCTGCCGTTGCCGGCTCCGTCTTGGCAGCCGTTTGCCTTGGCGCTGGGCTTAGGCATGTTAACCACGCTTATGCTGTCTGTGGTGCCCATGTTGCGCTTATTAAAGGTGCCGCCATTAAGAGTGCTGCGCAATGAAGCCGAGGCGCGTATTCCCGTATGGTGGAGTGTGAGCATTTTATTCAGCGCTACCTTTGTGTTGAGCTGGTTATTTGCCGGCGATCTCGCCTTGGCGGCTGGCTTATTACTCGGCCTGCTGACACTGATCCTTATCTTGGGCGGCGTGTGTGGCTTAATGCTGATACTGGCCAAGCGCAGTGGCGGCAGCATAGCTTTTCGTCTGGCGCTGAGCCGCTTGGAGCGAGCTCGTTTAACCACCATGTTGCAGTTTGGCGGCGTGGCGCTGGCGTTATTCTTAGGCTGCTTATTATGGGTGGTGCGCGGTGAATTAGTGGACGGCTTCTTAGCCAAGTTACCTGCTGACGCGCCCAACCGTTTTGTGATCAACATTGCCGACTATGAATTAGCGCCGCTGCAGCAAAAGCTGGACGGGGCAGGGCTTGAGCGTTCGGTGTTTTATCCCATAGTGCGCGGCCGGTTAACGGCCATTAATGATAAGCCCACGGCGTCGGATGTAGACAGCGCTCCGAGTGATAATAACGACGGCGGCGTGGGCCGTGAGCTCAACCTGACTTACAGCCCAGAGTTACCCGAGGGCAATCGCATCTTAAGTGGCGACTGGACGCAGGCGCCCGATAGCGTGTCGGTGGAGTCGGGCTTAGCCGAGCGCTTACAGTTAAAGCTAGGCGACCGTGTCACGCTGGACTTAGCCGGTGAGCAAGTATCGGCCGAGGTAAAAAATATTCGAGAAGTAGATTGGGACAGCATGAAACCCAACTTTTATTTGATCTTTAGCCCTGACGTGTTGGACCCGTATTCGGCCACTTGGTTGGCCAGTTTTTACTTGCCGGCTGAACAACAAGCCTTAGAAATTGAGCTGATCCGCGCCTTTCCTACCGTGACTATCTTGGACGTAGCAGCGCTATTGCAGCAATTACGCCAAGTGCTGGCGCAAGTTAGCCAAGCGCTGTTAGTGATCATGGGCTTAGTGATAGTGGCCAGCATCTTAGTGCTATTGGCGCAACTAGAAACCACGCTCGAGAGTCGGCGTCGCGAGCTGGTGTTGTTGCGTACCTTAGGGGCCAGCGAGTACTTAATACAGGCGTCATTGCGTTGGGAATGGTTGGCAGCAGGTGTGGCGGCAGGTTTGGCCGCCGCCTTAGGAGTGGAGCTGTGTGTGGCTATTCTTTTGCCTTATTGGTTGGGTCTGCCTTGGCAGCCGCATCCGGTGTTGTGGATAGCGCTGCCGGCACTTGGCGCTGCTTTATTGCTGCTGACCGGTCGTTTGGGAGGCATAACTCGTACTAGCCTAATGAGCCGCTTGCGCCAGTGGTGAATCTGTCCGGTGAGGAGTGAATTGTGGATGTTACGCCTCACCATTCACGCCTCACGGATTTAAGGTTTCCTTTAATGCCTTTTCTAGCGTGGGATAGCGAAAGTGAAAACCGGCGCATTGTAGGCGCACCGGCATCACCCGTTGGCCGGTTAATAGTAAGTCGGCCATCTCGCCAAAGGCTAAGCGCATTACCCAAGCGGGCACGCGAGCAAAGTGCGGCTTATTTAGCACCTGCGCCAAGGTTTTGCTGAATTGCTGATTGGTTACCGGCTCAGGGGCGCTGGCATTAAATGCGCCCGAGCACTCTTCGTGCTCCAGCAAAAACAGTAATAAGCTCACCACGTCATCTATGTGGATCCACGACATATACTGTTTGCCCGAGCCAATCGGGCCGCCTAAGCCTAAGCGGTAACTGGGCAGCATCTTCTTTAAGGCGCCGCCATCAGGGCCTAACACTACGGCTAAGCGGATGCAGCACACGCGGGTCTGCTCGCTGGCGGCGGCTTGGGCCAGTTGCTCCCATTGGGCGCACACCTTATTACTGAATTCTGGGTGTGGGCTTGAGTCTTCGTCTACTAGAGCATCGCCTTGGCGGCCGTAATAGCCGACGGCTGACCCACTGATCAGCACCTTGGGTGCTTGAGTGCCGGCGTTCAGCTTTTCTACTAACTGTTCGGTTAGCTGCCAGCGGCTTTGACAAATACGCTGCTTTTGCGCTGAGCTCCAACGCTTGTCGGCGATGGGCTCACCTGCCAGATTGATCACCGCATCAAATTGATCCAAATTTTCCAGCTCATTCAAAGAAGACAGGGCCTGAACGTCGTGGCCTAACTGCTGATACACCTTAGCGGGAGTACGGCTCAGCACAGTGACCTCATGATGATGCCGCAAATGAGGCACTAAGCGACGGCCCACAAAGCCGGTACCACCGGTTATTAATATCTTCATGATTGCCTTCCTCTATTTTTGCAGCCAAATGGCGACATATAAATGCATGTTTAGCTTCTTATTCTAGCAGTATCATAAGTTGAGCATTGTGATCCCTGTTAGAACAAGGAGTTAGAATACGCTCCTTCGGGGAGCCGTAATCTATAAGCGGTAATGGTGTAGCAAGCTAACCTGGCACGGGTTTTGTTCTGTGGATCGAGAAAGGATTGCTGAGGCAGAAAATAGCAGAGGGAGCGGGCTGGGAATATAAAGCGAGAAACGGGGTATAAAACCGAGGTTATCTAAGTGTGTTATCCACATAGGTTATCCACATTTTCTGTGAATAAGTCTGTAGATGACCTCGGGTATTAACGCTAGCTTGTTGATCTTACATCAATTAAGTAACTGACCAGGGATCAAGCAAGATCCAGCCATATTAAGCAATAGGCTTAAGCCAGAGCAGCAATAGCGGCGTCGTAAGCAGGCTCTTCAGTCAGTTCAGCAACCAGCTGGCTGTAAACTACTTTGCCTTGCTCATCGATGGCAACCACGGCGCGAGCCGCAAGACCACGCAGAGCGCTGTCGCTGATTGCTACGCCGTAGGCGTTTAAGAAGTCAGCGTTACGGAATGCAGATGCAGTTTGTACGTTTTCGATGCCTTCGGCACCACAAAAACGACCCAGTGCGAACGGCAGATCCATAGACACGCAGATCACTTTGGTGTTGCTTAACGCTGCCGCTTTTTCGTTGAACGCACGTACGCTAGCTGCACAGGTGCCAGTGTCAACGCTTGGGAAGATGTTCAGTATTACTTTTTGACCTTTGAAATCAGCCAATTTAATGTCGTTCAGTTCGCCATTGGTCAGGGTGAAATCAGCAGCGGCTTGGCCTGCTTGTGGAAACTGGCCAGATACGGCAACAGGATTACCTTGGAATGTGATGCTAGACATGTTTACGTTCCTAATATGAGGTTATGTATTAAAGGCCTATGTGTTACGAGCCATGTTAAAAAATTATATTGCAGCGGTTAACTTACCAGTTTTAGGCATAAGGAAAAGGTTTTTATTTTTTCCCTAACGCCTTGAAAGCCAAAAACACAGCGCTAAGCGGTCAGTTAACGGCAACACCAAGACCTGACTGCTATATTGCCAAGGCTCTTTGTTGCGAGAATAACAGAACAACGCGGGCATAGGGTAAGCTCAAGAGCAACAATACGTCATGGACTAGAGCTTATCCCCTACGGTCTTGGTACTTGTCGTGCTTATCTTTATTTTTCCGTGTGTGCTGTGTTCTTGCGTGGCAAAAATCCTTA
Organism: Oceanisphaera sp. W20_SRM_FM3; assembly: GCF_052119705.1. Taxonomy (NCBI): domain Bacteria; kingdom Pseudomonadati; phylum Pseudomonadota; class Gammaproteobacteria; order Aeromonadales; family Aeromonadaceae; genus Oceanisphaera; species Oceanisphaera sp. W20_SRM_FM3. Next base: position 7,092 of record NZ_JBGQOP010000010.1, read on the forward strand.
GTCTTTATTTAGTTCAGCGCTTAGCTGGGCGCTATCTCACGCCTTACTCTTTGCTTTTATTCGCCGCGTCCATTTGCCCACCTTGAATGGCGGTCAGCGCGATTGTGTACACTATATCGTCTACCAAGGCGCCGCGAGATAAGTCGTTCACCGGCTTGCGCATGCCTTGCAGCATGGGGCCAATGGACACTAACTGCGCCGAACGCTGCACCGCTTTATAGGTGGTGTTACCGGTGTTTAAGTCTGGGAAGATAAATACCGTCGCCTTGCCTGCCACGGGTGAGTCTGGTGCCTTCGACTTGGCCACGTTTTCCATGATGGCGGCGTCGTATTGCAGTGGCCCATCTATGATCAGATCTGGGCGTTTTTCTTTGGCTAAGCGCGTGGCTTCACGCACCTTCACTACCTCGGCCCCCGTGCCTGAGCTACCGGTGGAATAAGAGATCATCGCCACTCTTGGCTCTATGCCAAAGGCGGTGGCAGAGTCTGCAGACTGAATGGCGATTTCCGCCAATTGCTCGGCGGTAGGGTCTGGGTTAATGGCGCAGTCGCCATACACCAGCACCTGATCTGGCAGCAACATAAAGAAAATGGAGGACACAAGCGAGCAGCCGGGGGCGGTTTTAATGATTTGCAGCGGTGGGCGTATGGTGTTGGCTGTGGTGTTAATGGCGCCAGAGACCAAGCCGTCTACTTCATCGCGCTCCAGCATCATGGTGCCAAGCACTACGTTATCTTGCAGCTGCTCGCGGGCGATAATTTCGGTTAAACCTTTTGATTTTCTCAGCTCCACTAAGCGTTCCACATAATGCTCGCGCACTTGCTTAGGATCGATAATCTCGACTCTTTCGTCCAACTTCACGCCTTGCTGAGCGGCCACCCGTAAGATTTCTTCACGATTACCCAATAGTACAGGGCGAGCGATGCCGCGCTCGGCACAGATGGACGCCGCTTTTATGGTGCGCGGCTCCTCGCCTTCGGGCAGTACGATACGCTTGGCGGCGCGACGGGCTAATTCGGTGAGCTGATACCTAAACGCCGGTGGGCTTAAACGATGGCTGCGGGTGGACGCGGCCATCAAAGATTCAATCCAGTTTTGGTCGATGTGGCTGGCCATATAATCTTGCACTAAATCGATGCGCTGCAAGTCATCGATGGGAATTTCCAGATTAAAGTGCTGCAGGCTAACCGCGGTTTGCCAAGTATTGGTGTCTACCATCAAGATCGGCAAGCCGGTTTCGGTGGCTTGTTGGCAGAGCGCCATAATTTGCGGCTCGGGATGATAGCTGCCGTTAAGCAGCAAGGCACCAATTTTCACGCCGTTCATGGCCGCCAAACACACGGCCACTATCACGTCCGAACGGTCGCCAGAGGCTACCAATAGGCTGCCGGGGCGAAAATGTTGCACCATGTTGTGCAAGGCTCGGGCACAAAAGGTCACGCTTTTTAGGCGACGAGTATTGAGCTTGCCTTCATTTAAAATAGTGGCGTTTAAGTGGCGCGCCAGATCCACGGCGCGGGGCGCTACCATCTGGGTATTCCACGGCACACAGCCCAGAATACGCAGCGGCATCTTGCCAAACACCTGCAGCACTTCGAGATTGGGGCTGTATTTTTCAATCTTTTGATTGGGATTAAACATCTCAGACAGATCGGGGCGAGTGTTGCCTTGATCGTCCATGGGTGCGCCCACCTTGTTGATGATGCAACCCACTATGCGTTTATTGGTCATGCCGCCAAAGCTCGAGCAGGCCAGCTCGATACGCTCTTTTAGCTCTTGGCTGGAGTCGTTGCTGGGCTGTGCTATTAGCACCATGTCTGCATCTAGCGCCTTGGCCACGTCGTAGTTAATGCGATTGGCAAACGGCTGTTTGTCGGTGGGGATCAAGCCTTCCACCACAATTACCTCGGCGCCCACTTCGGCTACGTGATTTTCCACCCGTGCCACTATTTCTTCTAGCAGCACATCTAAGTTGCCTTTGGAGATCATGCTTTCTGCATAGCTGAGGGCAAAGGGCTCGGGCAGCACTAAGTTTGAGCCATTGGCCACCACGGCGGTGGAATGATCTTGTACCGTGGAGCGAGTGCGCGGCTGCGATACCGGCTTAAAGAAGGTGACGTTTACGCCATTGCGCTCCATGGCGCGCACCATGCCTAAACTCACCGAGGTGGCACCCACGCCGCCACTTACCGGGATCAACATTACCGTTCTGGCCATAATATCCTCTTAGTTCTTGGTTACAGACATGAGAGTGCGCTTACAGCGCACTGGCAATGGCCAGTGCATCTTTGGCGATCACCCATTCTTCATTGGTCGGTATTACCCACGCCGGTGTGCTGTCGGGGGTGGTGATGCAGGCGGTTTTACCAAAGCGCGCATCCTGGTTGGCCTTGGCGTCTAGCTTAAAGCCCAATAGGCTTAACCGTGCCAGCGTCAACTCACGCACGAGTACCGAGTTTTCGCCAATGCCGCCGGTAAACACCACCGCATCTAAGCGCCCATCCAACGCACAGGTGTAGCTGGCAATGTATTTGGCCAAGCGATAACAAAAAATATCCATCGCCCGTTTGGCTTCGGGCTGGGCGTCATAATGCTCGGCAATGTAGCGGCAATCGCTGGTGCGCTCCGACAAGCCCAATAAGCCCGACTCTTTGGTGAGCAGGGTGTTAATACGCTCAATGCTGTAGCCTAGATTGTCGTGCAAATGGAAGATGATGGCGGGGTCTATATCGCCGCTGCGCGTACCCATCACTAAACCCTCTAATGGCGTCAAGCCCATTGAGGTATCCACCGACTGGCCATCTTTGATGGCGCACACAGAAGCACCATTGCCCAAATGGCAGCTGATAATATTTAGATCGCTCAGCGGCTTATCGAGTAACTTAGCCGTCTGCTCGGCAATAAAGTAATGGCTGGTGCCGTGCATGCCGTAGCGACGAATATGGTGCTCTGTATATAATTTATAGGGCAAGGCATATAAGTACGACGACTCGGGCATAGTTTGGTGAAATGCGGTATCAAACACCGCTACTTGTACTAAATCTGGGAAGGAATGCAGGGCCGAATTGATGCCAATCAAATGTGCCGGATTATGCAAAGGCGCCAGACTGGCGCACTCTTCTATGATGCTGATGACTTTGTCATCGATTAATGCTGACTGCGTAAACTGCTCACCGCCATGCACCACCCTATGGCCAACGGCCACTAGGTTGCTCAATAGCTCGGGGTGGGGCAGCAGCAGGCTATGCACAATAAAGTCCAAAGCCTGCTGGTGGGCGGCGCCGTCACCGAGCGCACTGCTGCCTTTTTGACCGTCAAAGGTCCAGCTAATGCGGGTGTCGGGCAGGTAAAAGCATTCTGCCAGACCAGAAAGTTGTTCGTTGCCGGTTTCGGCATCAATAATGGCAAACTTCAGCGACGAACTGCCGCAGTTAAGCACGAGAACTAGCTTGCTTGTCATGGGTAGACCTTGTTATCAGAAAAATTAACGCAGATCGCGTCACGCGCAATATTCCGCTAGGCCGTTGGCTGAATACAGCTTGAGTACAGCTAGGCTAGGCGCAAATTATAAATACAGGGGATAATACCCGCATGGTGGCGTAAAATAACATAAAGCTGGAGTGGTTTTATCATCAAGGCTTGGTCATGCAGGAAACGCCATCCTCAGTCCCGCCGTTTTGGAGGTCGTATGACGACATTAACTGGTACCTTACAACAGGGCAGCGCTTACTTAGCTATTTGGCCAAAAGAGCGCCAATTGGCTGCCTTATTTCCCGAATATCGTATTACCACCGCCACTCGGCTGGCTTTGCGTACCATACCGGCACTCATGGTGTTGAGCATTTTGGTGCAGTTTCAATTAGGTGATCCACGTTACTGGTCGAGCGTGGTGAGCTCAGTGCTCTTTTTAGCGAGCCTGCCGCTGCAGGGCTTATTTTGGTTGGGCAAGCGTGCCGCCACGCCGTTGCCGGCGGCCTTGGTGACTTGGTATCAACAAATTAACCAGAAGATGAGTGAGGCGGGCGTATTGGTAAGCGAGCCTGTATCGCGGCCCCGTTATTTTGATTTGGGCGAAGCGCTCAATCAGGCCTTTAAACAATTGGATAAATCTTTTATTCGCGATCTGTAACCGCGAATGGCGGTTGCAATGGCCGGTATTTTTGGCGAGGCTGAGTCTTATCTTCCCTACTCCGCAGTAACTTACAGGCCCGCCTATGAATTTTCTCTCTCAAACCATGGCTCACAAACCCGAACCCAACTGGCCTGAAATTCAGGCCATACCGATTGTAGAACTTGATGATCCGCTGGTGTCGCTGGGCTTAGTTAATCTACCGCTGCGCGTTTACCCAGCTTATTATCACCAAGGCGTACCGGGCGCGCTCAGCGACTGCTACCTGCGCCGTTGCGTGTTGTTTCGCCTCTATAAAGCCGCTCGGCTATTGCCGGCTGGCATCGAATTGGTGGTGCTCGATGGCTGGCGCCCGTTAGCGGTGCAGCAATATTTATACGACACCTTACACAGCGCCATGCAGGCTCATTATCCAGAATACTCCGAGTTAGAGTTGGCGGCACGCTTGCGGCAGTTTGTCGCACCACCCAGCACAGATCCCGCCGCCCCCAGCCCGCATTTAACCGGCGGCTCGGTGGACGTCGCCTTGTGTGGCAGCGAAGGCCTGTGGCTCGACATGGGTACAGAGTTTGATGAAATTAGCCCCAAGTCTGCCAGTGCCGCATTTGAGAGCATAGAGAAACCCAACGCCCGCGAGTCCGAAGTGATTGAGAATCGTCGGCTGTTACACAGCGTTATGCTGCAAGCCGGCTTCACCAATCTGCCCAGCGAGTGGTGGCACTTTGATTACGGCAATCAGTCGTGGGCGTGGGCGACTCAGCAGCCGCAAGCTCAATTTGGTGCGATTGAGCGACTATCCTTGAGCGAGCGTTGGCAGAAAAATCTGGCTAACGGGGACGAAATAGCGCCCAGCGCCTAGCACCCAGCTAAACAAAGCACCAGAGTTCGGTGTTAATACCGAGATCCTGATGAACATCAGGATCTCGGTTTGGTTTAGATGCTGTTTTTGATATGTGGCTTGCGACGGTACTTCTAGCTGGGCGCTCGGAGCTGTACTTTCCCTTCACTCATCACCCCTCACACGTTCAAATTAGGTAAAGGAGCTCATTATGGATAAGTCTCATTTCCTTTGGCAAACCGGTTGGTACAGCAATGGCCTTTGGCACACTTGCGACCAACATTATGAGGTGTTTAATCCCGCTAGCGGCGAGCTATTAGCCAAGGTTGCTAAGTGCGGCGCCAAAGAAACCCAAACCGCCATCGATGCCGCAGAGCAGGCCTTAGTGAGCTGGCGCCAAACCACGGCGAAGGAGCGTAGTAAAATTTTGCGCCGCTGGTATGAGTTAATGCTGGAGCACAAAGAGGCACTGGCTGAGTTAATGGTGTTAGAGCAAGGCAAGCCGTTAACCGAGGCCAAAGGCGAAGTGGCGTATGCGGCCAGTTTTTTAGCGTGGTTTGGCGAAGAAGCGAAACGTGCTTATGGCGAAACTATTCCCAGCCCAGATGCGAGTCACCGCATTTGGGTTATCAAACAGCCGGTGGGTGTGGTGGCGGCCATTACGCCGTGGAATTTTCCGCTGGCCATGATCACCCGTAAGGTAGGGCCTGCTCTGGCTGCCGGTTGTACTGTGGTGGTGAAGGCGGCCAGTGCCACGCCGCTGTGCGCCAATGCCTTGGCGGTGTTGGCCGAACAGGCCGGGCTGCCGGCAGGCGTGCTCAATTTAGTGTCCGGCGATACTCAGGCTATCAGCGATACGTTGATGAATAGCCCAGTAATACGGAAGCTGTCGTTCACCGGCTCCACCAAGGTGGGCAAGCTGTTAATGGCCAAGGCCGCCGACACGGTGAAAAAGCTATCACTGGAACTGGGCGGTAACGCGCCTTTTATCGTATTTGACGATGCAGACCTAGACGCCGCAGTAGCCGGCGCCATGGCGGCTAAGTTCCGTAATACCGGCCAAACCTGCGTGTGTGTGAATCGCTTCTTGGTACAAGAGGGCATTTACGACCGCTTCGTGCAAAAACTGGCCGCAGCCGCCAGCGCTCTTAAGGTGGGCGATGGCCTGCAAGAGGGCGTGCAGCAAGGGCCGCTGATCAACGAAGAGGGTCTTAAAAAAGTACAACAACATATAGCGGACGCGCTCAATAAAGGCGCTAAGCTTATCTGTGGCGGCCAGCCTCATGAATTGGGCGGCACCTTCTTTCAGCCGACTGTTTTGGCTGAAGCCTCCGACGATATGTTGCTTGCTCATGAAGAAACTTTTGGCCCAGTAGCGGCCTGTTTTCGCTTTAAAGACGAAGCCGAGGTCATCACTCGCGCCAATAACACGCCCTTTGGTTTAGCAGCCTACTTTTATACGCAAAATCTTAATCGCGTGTATCGAGTATCGGAAGCCTTAGAGTCCGGCATGGTGGGCGTAAATGCGGGCATTATTTCCAATGAAGTGGCGCCCTTTGGCGGCGTAAAAGAATCCGGTTTAGGCCGAGAGGGCGCACGCGCTGGTTTAGAAGAATATTTGGAAACCAAGTCTGTGAACTTAGGCTTAAATAATGAGGATGCTCAGCATTAAGCTAACGATTGAAGCGCCTTGGCCTTGTTTAGTGAGTGCTGCAAGGTTTAGGCGCTGAGAAAATAGTCGCTACTTGATGTAATTGGCGATGATAACTGCAGCGCAACCCTGCCACGCTTATCTGCTCGCTGCGGCACATATAAAATGTGGCTAGCCAGTTAATGAGGCTAGCCGAAAAGTAAATACCCATGCTATTTCCTAATAAAGCTGAGCCTGAAGTAGGTCGAGAGGGCGTCGTTACGGTTTGATTAAATGCTTAGATGACGAATTTATATGTTTAAGCTTAGCCATAGCAATTTCGGTTGCGCTGGATGGTTTTAGGCATGTTTATTTGATGGTTTTGATTCTGAAGAGTGCTAGTTGTCTCAATATTTGGTAAATTTTCATTGCCTTATAAAATCTGTATTTGTTAGCCTAGAGGCATCTTTTTTAAAAATGTCACTGTTTTTAAGTTAGAGTTCTATAGAGTTCACCCTTGGGAATAGCGCTTATTGCTAACAATTATTGCCAACAGCAATGTGACTAACACCCGCGCTAACCCTTATTTTGTTAACTGCTGTTCAGTTAACTGTTGCCTGTGAACTAGGGCGCGCTAAAAACAGGAATTTTATTATGGCTGCAGAAAAAATGAGCCCAGAAAAATCTTCTCCTCCCTCGACTTCTAATTCGACCATATTAGTGCCGGTGTTTTTACCGGCCGTTGTTATTATCGTATTAATGGTGGTCGGCACCATGAGCAATCCTGAACTGGCAGGTGAGGTGTTTGCCGACATTTTGTCTTATTTCACCAAGACCTTCGGCTGGTTTTATATGCTGGCCGTGGCCATCTTCTTGGTGTTTATTGTCTCGGTCGCTTTTAGTAAATGGGGCAATATTAAACTGGGTCCGGATCATGCACAGCCGGAATATAGCTTTGTGGCTTGGTTTGCCATGTTATTTTCTGCCGGTTACGGTATCGCCTTATTGTTCTTTGGTGTGGCCGAACCTGTGCTGCATTACGCGTCGCCACCTTCGGGACCTGCGTTAACCGTGGATGCGGCTAAGCAAGCCATGCAAATCGCCTTTTTCCACTGGGGCTTTCATATTTGGGCTATTTACGGCTTGGTGGGCTTGTCGCTGGCCTATTTTGCCTTTCGCCACGGTTTGCCGCTGTCGATGCGCTCCACGCTTTATCCGCTGATTGGCGATAAAATTTACGGCCCTATGGGGCATACGGTGGATGTGTTTGCCATCTTGGGTACCTTGTTTGGTATTGCCACCACGCTGGGTTTGTCGGTGGCGCAAATTAACGCTGGCCTTAATTATTTGTGGCCCAGTATACCGGTGAACACTACGGTGCAAATTATTGCCATAGTGGCGATTAGCGCATTAGCTATCTTGTCGGTAGTGGCGGGCATGGACAAAGGCGTAAAGCGCTTGTCGATGTTAAATATGGCGCTGGCTATCTCTTTGATGGTGTTTGTGTTTGCCGTTGGCCCTACTGTGTTTATTCTCAATACCTTTATGCAGAATACCGGCAGCTACTTAAGCAACATAGTAGAGCGCACCTTTAACCTACAGGCCTATACCTCCAGCGATTGGATTGGTAACTGGACGCTGTTTATTTTTGGTTGGACCATTGCCTGGGCACCCTTTGTCGGCCTGTTTATTGCCAAGATCAGCCGTGGTCGCACTATTCGTCAATTTGTGGTTGGCGTTATGGTGGTGCCTACCGTGTTTACCTTCTTATGGTTTTCGGTATTTGGCGATACCGCCTTGCATCTGATTATGGTGGATGGTTACACCTCTTTAATCGACGACGTACAGGCCGACCAAGCCATTGCCTTGTTCAAGTTGCTTGAGCATTTACCTCTGACGTCAATTGTGTCTTTTATTGCCGTTATTTTGATTATTACCTTTTTTGTTACCTCGTCTGACTCCGGCTCCTTGGTAATTGACTCACTGGCCTCGGGTGGCATAGCGCACACGCCAGCCTGGCAGCGCGTATTTTGGGCGTCAACCGAAGGCATAGTGGCGGCCGCGCTGTTATTAGCCGGTGGACTTAGCGCATTGCAAACCGCGACCATTGTCAGTGCCTTGCCCTTTGCCATTATTATGCTGATTGCCATGGTCGGCATGTGGCGCGCCTTGATCATTGAAGGTCACCATGAGGTGAGCTTGCAACACCATATGCAATCGGCAAAGAGCGGTGCTAAGGCTGGACCTGGATTTTGGAAAAAACGCCTGGCCAACTTGGTGGATTTTCCGGTGCGGGAAGAGGTGGAAAAATTTATCCGCACCACCGGCTTTCAAGCCATGCATAAGGTCGAGCAAGAGCTAGAGCAACAAGGCTGGGAAGCGGAAGTGGTGTTTGATGAACAAAATTGTCGTGCGCAATTTCAGGTGTTTCAAGAGGCTAAACTCGAGTTTATCTATGAGATTCGTTTACGTGGCTATGCCATGCCGGACTTCGCCTTCCCTGAGTCGGATCGCGATGTAGACGGCGACGATCATTACTATCGCGCCGAAGTGTTCTTACGCCGTGGTGGCCAAGCATATGATGTGTACGGCTATGATCAGCAAGATATCATCAGCGATATTCTGGATCAGTTTGAGAAGTATCTGCACATTTTGCATATTTCGCCCGGCATCTTGCCGTGGAAGATGGAAGAGCACGATGACGACTTAAATAATCACAGTAATGAGCTGCCCGCAGCCACAGAACTGAGTGATAAACCCATATAGCGGCAGGCCAGATGACTTATTTGTGGCTACTTGCTAACGGTTAGAAATGAAAATGGCGTGGATAACCACGCCATTTTTTTGCTTTTTATTCGGCACGAACAACCATTTAAACCGTGGGTCAAACGCTTACTGAGCGGATTTAGCCTGCAGCTTCTTGGTTTCTGTGGTGCTTTCAATGTTAAAACCGGCTTTGTTTTCTAGCTGCGCCTTGGTTTGCACATCGGCTTTCACCTTAGCTTTCACATCGGCTTTAACCGCAGTTTTATTGCTGGCTTCAAGTGTAGCCTTGCTTTGCAACGCCTTAATTTGCGCTTGCACCGACTGCAATTCAGCTTGGTCTTGCAGTGCTTTTAACTGCGCTTGTGCCGCTTTTAGCTGTTGCTCTGTGTCAGTAAGCTCAGCCACTGCGGTGTTTTGGCCGCTAAACGAGGCTTTAGCTAGGCCCTGTTTGGTCGGGGCCACCAGTGTTTGTAAGGTTTTCGGCCACACCACAGGCACAGTGCTATTGGGCTCATTAAATAGCTTGGTCTCTTGACCGTCGTTGACGATAGCCGACATTTTATTGGTTTGCGCGTTCCACACTAAACCGGCCGCTTGTGCTTCGCCGTCTTCGGTGGGGGAGGCCAGATAAAACAAGGTACCTTCTTGCTTTAGCGCAGGTGCAGTGCGCAGCAGTGCCAGCGTCTCTTCGTAATCTTCGCCTAATAGCGCCGTCATACGGTTTTTAATCATCGGCTTTTCAAATAGCTGAGAGCTGCTGGGGTCTAAGCCCACAAAAGGTTTGATAAATGCCCACATCAATTGGCTGGGGCCCATCGCTAACATAGGCGCAAAACAACCGCTGAGCATAGTGCACAGTGCCAGCACCAGCAGGCCATTGGTCTTTTTCACGGGTGATGAGGAAAATAAGTGTAATAAACGCATTTTGTATCCCATATTTTGTGTCTCATGAGACGGGTCTGATAACGCAGGCACGCATAACGAAGGTCTGATGAATAAGTGCTTCATTACTGCATCAATAGCATTATCTAAAAGGTGCAGCACATTAGCACAATTGGCTGAAAAAGCAGCCAGACTAGCACGAGACTTTTTAAGGCTGGCAGACGGATTAATTCACCGTAATGCCGGCGTGCAATTAGGTTTAACTACTTGGTTAAGGTGGAAAAACCAGCGGCAACCCGTGGTTTTTGCTGTCAGTTTTGCCCATTAATAAAGCCTGCACTAAGTAAGGGATCACATGATATTGGCGACACTTTCTGGCATTCTTAAGGCCATTAGATTCAGGAGAGAACAACGTATGCGGCGACTGAAAACCGGTTTATTGTCTTTAGCGGCGTTATTGCTCAGCGCCTGTGGCGATGGCGCATCGCATGAAGTGACGCTCTTAACCGGTGCCGCCCCCAGTGAGCTGGCGCGCACCCACTTAGCGGCGGCCATGCTTAAGCAGCAAGGCGTTCAAGTCTCCATAGAAGAGGCAAGGTTGGGGCAGATTTGGCAACGGTTGTGGGCCGGTAGAGCCGATGCCAGTGTGACCGTTTGGTTGCCCCAAGCCTCGGCGCCGTTTGTGGAGCGATTTTTTGATAGGCTTGATGACTTAGGGGCTAATGATGTGGGCTTAAGTGAGGTAGTCGAGCTGGTACCCTTACACGATAAGCCTCATACCATAGTGCGTCGCACCTTGGTTGAAGAGTCCCCCCAAGCGGTAGCCATCTTAAAAAATATACAGTGGCAGCCCAGTGATATCGAAGAAATCATGCAGCGCTGGCAATTAAGCCAAGACTGGTCACTGGCGGCAGAAACTTGGCTGGCTGAGCAAGCGTCCTCTTCGGTCGACGTTCGTAAGGAGTGAAGAGGATGCCTCACACCTTACTCCTCTCAATTTACAATGGCTGCTGGGTTAAGCGGCACTCTTTAACAGGATATAAACATGACCATGATAGGAACACCGCTGTCAAAAACGGCAAAACGAGTATTAATGTGCGGCGGCGGTGAGTTGGGCAAAGAAGTGGTAATAGAGCTGCAGCGCTTAGGCGTAGAAGTGATAGTGGTGGACCGCTACGCCAACTCGCCCGCCATGCAAGTGGCCCATCGTAGTCATGTGATTTCTATGCTGGACGGTGCGGCTCTTAGAGCCGTGATTGAGCAAGAAAAACCGCATTTTATCGTGCCAGAAATTGAAGCCATCGCCACCGCCACCTTAGTGGAGCTGGAGCAAGAAGGTTATACGGTGATCCCCACGGCGCGCGCCACCCAGCTCACCATGAATCGCGAAGGTATTCGCAGCCTAGCCGCAGAAGAATTAGGGCTGGCCACCTCGCCTTATCGCTTTGCCGGTACTTTGGCAGAGTTTACCGCCGCCATTAGCGAAATTGGTATGCCCTGTGTGGTGAAACCTATTATGAGCTCATCTGGCAAAGGGCAAAGCACGGTACGCAACGAGAGCGAAATAGAGGCCGCTTGGGCTTATGCCCAAGAGGGCGGTCGCGCCGGCGGTGGCCGCGTGATCATCGAAGGCTTTGTGCAGTTTGATTATGAAATCACCTTACTCACGGTGCGCCATGCCAACGGCACCAGTTTTTGTGAGCCTATCGGCCATCTGCAAGAAGACGGCGACTATCGCACTTCGTGGCAGCCCCAAGCCATGAGTGCAGCCGCCCTTGCTGCGTCACAAAAAATGGCCGAGCAGGTAACCTGTGCTCTGGGCGGTTTAGGCGTATTTGGCGTTGAGCTGTTTATTCGCGGTGATGAAGTGCTGTTTAGTGAAGTGTCGCCGCGCCCCCACGATACCGGCTTGGTGACACTTATCTCGCAAAACTTGTCGGAATTTGCGCTGCATGCCCGCGCTATTTTAGGCCTACCGATCCCGCTTATTCGCCAATATGGCCCAGCGGCCTCTGCGGTGATCTTGCCGACGGGTAAGTCTAACCAAACCACCTTTAGCGACCTTAATTTGGCGCTGGCCGAGCCCGATACCGAGCTGCGCTTATTTGGTAAGCCCGAGATAGATGGCCGCCGCCGCATGGGCGTGGCCCTGGCGCTAGCCGACACCATAGATGCCGCCAAAGCCAAAGCCAGCCACAGCGCCGCCCAAGTGAAAGTGGAGTTTTAAACATAGCGCCGAGCGCCCGGCGCCCAGAGCCCAGCTAAAACAAAACACGGTTCTTTGTTTTACTTGGGGCTGGGCGCTTTTTTATTAAGGTCAGTCACATGTCCCGCACCATCTATTTATTACGTCATGGCCAAACGCAGTTTAATGCCGAGCTGCGCTTACAAGGCCACTGTAATTCTGATCTCACGCCGCTTGGTTTAGCCCAAGCCAATGCCATGGCCAACACCTTGGCAAACTTATTAGATAAACCCCAAGACTGGGCGCTGTATTCCAGCCCTTTAGGGCGAGCCCAACAAACCGCGCACATTATTCGCGAGCGGCTGCAACTATCGCCCTCAGGCGTTCAGCTGGATGAGCGGTTAATGGAAGTGGGCTTAGGGGAGTGGGAGCAACAAAGAGCGCCCGACTTAAAGCTGCAATATCCACATATTTCTCAGCACGTTTTAAGCTGGTATCTCAAGGCACCGGGTGCCGAAACCCTAGCCCACGCCCAACAGCGCTTATCTAGCTGGCTGCAAGACCCAGCACTGCCTGCGCAAGTATTGGTGGTGGCCCACGGTTTATCGGGCGCTTTATTACGGGGCGTGTATGCCAACTTGAATGAGCAAGCTATTTGGCAGCAAGAAATTCCGCAAGATGCGTTTTTTAAACTGCATAACGGCCAGATAGCGCGTATTGCTTGTCTGTAATGAGAAAAGGCTCTCATCCTAGAGACAATGAGGTACTTAGCAGAGCCAGAGGTTAGTACATATTTAGATTATGTCGCGAACATGTCGCTGTCTGTTATGAAAACGAAGGGATGTCTAAGATTCAAGCCCGTGATTCACTGGGGCTGAGCCAAACGCAACGACTCAGCTTGTCGGGCGAGTCGTGAGTGGCTCACCGTTTAATGACCTGATGAGCCTGACCAGCACAGCGTTTTGAACAATATTTTACTTGCTCCCAGTTTTTCTCCCACTTCTTGCGCCAACTAAAGGGCCGCAAACAGACGGGGCAAATCTTAGTGGGTAGGTTTAATTTTTTGTGCATGACACCTTCCTGATTACGCACAACAATAAACTGAGTGAAGCGCGCTTATCTATCACCGGTTTACACCACCCGCATTAGCGACTTACCCAAAGTCACTTAAAGTCACCTAGCCCGCATTGGCGATTTATCTAAGACCACTCAACCGCGCATTAGCGCTAGGCGAGGCTCTAAATCTTGCGGATCAAACCCCAGCTACTCTTTTTCTTCTTGCTCCAATTCTTGTTGGTTCTTCTCATGACGAATGTTGTCTTGCTCTTCACTAGCAGGCCGTGCTTCTGTGGCGGCTGGCGCCGGCGCCACTGTTTCTTTAGGGTTAGGAGTGGTGAAGTATAAAAAGACGCCTAACCAAATAAATGCGCCTATTCTTAACCAATTTGAGTAGCCTTTACGCAGCGTCAGCCAAGCAAAAATAATCGGTAAAAGAACGATGCCGGCACCTAAATAATGGTCAATTTTGCGTTTGCCAGATTTAGGCTCAAGCTCAGTAGTTGGGTTTGCATAGCGCGCCTCTATAAAGGCCCTAAGGTTGACCACTTCATCTACTATGCCTTGATGCGCCAATTGCTCCGGACCTGTGGCCGCCACAAGTTGCTCAATATTGGCTTTAGTGCGGGCAAACAAGACTAAAAAATCCTGATAATTCGCACTGTTAGCACTATTAGAATGGTCAGCAAACAAGCTATTTAAATCCACCTGATCTTTTTTGATCTGCTCTACATCATGGCCATTGACGTTAATAAACACCGCCACCGCCGTATTTAACTCATCTTGCACTTCTTCTAAAAAGCTCAAGAAGCCCAACGACTGCAGCTTCTCGTTCTGACTATCGGCTTTATTGATCTTGAGCTGAGTGTCTATGCCGGTAATAAATTTTTCGTCTGTGCTGTTTTCAGCAGGCATGTTGGTCGCCATATCAGTCTCTTTTAATGGTAGGTGTAGAGCGGTAATAGAAAGTTAGTTTATCAAACTTAGCCTGCTCAGCCACAGTCTATGCAAGGCCCGAGAGTAAGCTCAGCATGGCTTTTGCGGGAAAAATCGTACCCTGATTTTTTATGGTGCGGGGCATATTGGCAATCCAAGCTCCCGAACTATAACCCGTTAGCTCGCTGATGTTGCTGCCGTGGTAGAGCAGCTCCTGTTCAAATTCAAGCTTGACTCGAGTGAGTGTGGCTTGTTCAGAACGTTGACATTGAGTGTCTAGCTGCAACGGTCGTAAGCACAGTTGTGCTGTGCTCATCTGTGCCTCGTTGGCACCGCATTTAAGCAAAGTATTCATTAATACATCTACAAACCTATCGTTAAGCTCGGCAAAATCAGGTTTGGTCAGCGCAGGTAACACCAGTGGGAAGCGGGTGACATTCTGCACCAGTAATATACAGTTGCGCCTTTGCAAGGTAACCAGATGACCGTGCCAGCCGCTGAGCGGATTGATATCCAGCATAGGTCGTTCAAACAGCCACTGGCTGCGCGGCGTAACAGCCAACTAGCCGTTATCCAGCAGTGGCAGCTTTTCAAATAATTTTCGGGTGGCGTGCAGCTGGATCATGGCGTTACCTGTGTATCAGTAGAGAGCCTGCATGGTAAAGCTTAAAGCCTGATTCGGCCAATTGGCGTTAAAAGGCCTTCATTCCATTTATCTTTGCGCTGTAGATGCTGACTTTGTCAGCATGACGACTAATGCAAACCCTGCTTCGTAAGACTGCCGAACTTTCTACATCCAATACGTGACGGCGGCTACAAAAGTCATGTATTACCACCAATTGCTGTTAAAACCTCTCTAAGCTCAACAGACTCTTGTATGCAGTATCGGATTTTTCTAAAAAACATGGGGTTGAGTGCATGAGTAAGGCTTTATAAACCAGCCTACATTGAGCCCTAGTACAGATTTTTCATCTAGCTGCCATAAGAAATTTTTAGCATTGTATTGCTCTGAGCTATGCTATGCAGCAGGATGTGCCAATAAATTGGCGTGTCACATATCATTTAGAGAAGAAGCGGAAACACTATGGCAAGTAGCGATCTCGCAAAGCAGCATTATGTTCACCACTTAGGCAAGGGTTTTGAGCAGAGTGCTCGTCCTACGCTTATCTTGGGGCATGGTTTTGGCTGCGATCAGCAAATTTGGGCTCCGGTGGCCCAAATACTCGCTGAGCAATACTCGTTAGTACTATTTGATCATATGGGATGCGGGCGCGCTGATATTTCAGCCTATGATGCCGAGCGTTACACGGATTTGTCTGCTTACGCAGACGATTTGGTGAATCTGGTGCAGTCGCTGGGCCTAGAGCAGCCTATTTTTGTTGGGCACTCAGTCAGTGGTGCCATTGGTTGGCTAGCCTCGCTAAAGGCGCCGCAATTATTTAGCCAAATCATCGCCATTGGCCCTTCACCGCGTTACCTCAACGATCTCCCTGATTATGTCGGCGGCTTTGAGGAACACGATGTTTTGGAAATGCTGGATCTGATGGAGCGCAATCACTTTGAATGGGCCGGCTACTTGGCTCCCATAGTGATGGGCGCAGGAGATAGACCCGCGCTCGCCGATGAACTTCGCCAAACTTTCCTTAATGCCGACCCCACCACGTCTCGGCGTTTCGCTTATGCGACTTTTATGAGCGATATTCGCCAAGATCTGCCCAAGGTTACCGTACCGACGCTGATTTTATACTGTGATGAAGACGTAATAGTACCGACTGACGTCATCGCATACCTACAACGCACGCTAGTAAATTGTGCGGTAAAAAAACTGAATGCCAGCGGTCACTATCCACATATGAGCGACCCCAGCGTCGTTGCCCAAGCCATTCTTGAGGGCGTGTTAATTGCTCATTGATGTGGATTTTATTCCCGGTGGACTGATAGTGCTGGATACCGCAAATAAAGTGACAGCGGTTAATCAATCCTTGTGTGACTGGTTGGGGCGGGAAAAAGCCGACTTGCAAGGTCACTCACCTGAACGCTGGATGACCACAGCATCGCGTATGTATTATCTTGGCCATGTGCTGCCGTCATTGCGTTTGCATGGTCATGCGGAAGAAGTCTTTTTGTCTTTGACCAATGCTAATGGGGAAGTGCTGCCCGTTATCTTAAGTGCCAGTGTTTGCTCACCAAACAGTGAGGGTTACCAATTACTGCTGCTACCTATGCAGCGCCGTAACTTAATTGAAGAACAGCTGCAGCAGGCTCGCAAGCATGCGGAAAAGGCGGTAGCCGAGAAGGATAGGGCATTACAAGACCTGAAAGCGCTGACCTCTGAGCTTGAGCTAGGGCATCAAGAGCTTGCAATATTGAATCAGCAACTTGAACAATTGGCGACCCAAGATGCGCTGACAGGACTAGATAATAGGCGCGTCTATGACAGAGAGATGGCCGTACAGTTCTCTTTGTTTCAGCGAGCTAAACATCCCTTCGCCTTGATAGTGGGTGATATCGACTATTTCAAAACGATAAATGATAGTTTTGGCCATGATGCTGGCGACCAAGTTTTAAAAGAGATAAGTCAGCAGTTGAGCGTAAATAAGCGTGAATTGGACACCTTGGCGCGTATTGGTGGGGAAGAATTTGCGCTTATTTTACCCAATACCACAGCCGAGCACGCTTTTTTGGTCGCAGAACGTAAACGCAAAGAAATCGAACAATTTGTAGGGCAGTACGGCACCGTAACGCTGAGTTTTGGAGTGGCTGAAGTACGAAGTGAGGATACTGAGCGAACCCTGTATGAGCGAGCAGACCAAGCACTGTACAAAGCGAAAAAAGCAGGAAAAAACCAAGTATGTGTTGGTTAGCCTCTTGCTTTCGTGAATGTTGAATTCACAGCGACATCTACGCCACACACATGCCGCACACACGAAAAAGGGCTAGCAGATGTTATCCGTTAGATCTTAATGCATCTGCTAGCCCTTACTGTATCTGCCACGCTTGGCGACCGTCGGGGCCCGCACGGTAAGTAACGGGCGTATTGTTCTATGTGTTAAAGGCGAGCGCTCAAGCTTAGTACTGCCATTGATAGTCGCTTAGTTAGCACCGGCTTGTTCGAGAATAGTGACCATGGCTGAGTATCCACGCTGGCGAGCATGTTGCAGCGGCCGAACGCCTTCCCTGTCTGCAAGATTAACGTCTGCGCCAGCGTCTACTAACAGCCTGACGATCTCAATATGGCGCGGCCCACCATCGGCGAGAAGAATGGCTTCCAGTAAGGCGGTCCAACCCAATTTGTTGATATGGTCGAGGTCGGTACCGGCTTGGATCAGGGTGCGTACTGTCTCCACATGCCCTCTCTCAGCGGCGGGAATAAGGGCGGTGCCGCCATAGCGGTTGGTGCTCGTTAGATTGGCCCCGTGCTCAAGTGTCATCTTTAGGATCTCAAGGTGCCCCCGCGCGCCGGCGTAAAGATAGGGGCTGTCTTGAATAGCGTCTTTGGCATTTACATCTGCACCGGCGTCAATCAGCACCTTGGCGGCGGCAATATGGTTGCCATGGGTGGCTATCATCAAGGGCGTCTGCTTAAGGCCGTCGCGCGCGTCTATGCTCGCACCTTGATTAAGCAGTGCCGTAATTTGATGGCTGTCGCCTTTGGCTGCGGCATCGTGCAGCTGCTGCACCTTAGCCTGCACTACCATTGACGTAAAAAACATGCCGCCAAAGAGGGCGGCAAAAAATGTGCGTTTTATCCACATATGGTTTCTCCAAATTCAGTGCTACGCGGGGAAATGAGCTGCGTACCTATGCTAGATGTCGCGGGATGCATTTGAAAGGCGATACTTTTAAACTTACCTGATTACGTATGAACTTCAGCCATGATGCGCGTTGTTTTAGGTTTTTGTAGCTGCCAACTTGTTCGGCAGGCCAGCTTTGCTGGCAATTTTTAAATAAAAACATAAAACCGTGGCGAACAAGTTGCCACCTACGTTGTAACCCATTGAATCTATTGATGCTGAAGTCACTGAAACATGGCTGAGCTTTGTTGGTAATCAGTTAAACTTATACCAATCTAAGTAAGTATTTGATCGGTTTACATTAAGGCAAAAACTAAAGATCAAAGACTATTTTTGCCACGGAAGAACACAGAAGGCACGGACGAAGTTCACGTGCGACAAGTGATCAATACTGTATATGGTAAGAGCTCCTCTCGTTCAGGTTGTGATGTTTGGCTCTTACCCATACCGTGGTCTTTTCAGATCTGATCACTATTTTGACCTGTTCTTCCGTGCCTCTCGTTACAAAGAAGTGTGGCAAAAAGGTTTTGATCAGTTAATTTTACAGATTGGTATTACTCGCACTTAGTGAGTGCCGGTACCAAATAAAAAAGCCGCTACCTAGGTAGCGGCTTTAAGCAATCAGGCCTAGGCCGTGAGTTCTTTGCGCAGAATTGCAGCTCCGGCACTTAAGGCGTGTAGCTTGCCACGGGCGACGGCACGAGATAAAGGTGCCATGCCGCAGTTGGTAGAAGGATAAAGCTTATCGGCATCTACAAATTGCAGGGCGCGGCGTAATGTGGCGGCCACTTCTTCTGGCGTTTCAATCACGTTGGTTGCCACATCAATGGCCCCTAGCATTATCTTTTTACCGCGGATCAGTTCCAGCAGATCGATAGGCACATGAGAGTTTTGACATTCTAATGAGATAATATCGATATTAGACTTTTGCAGCTTAGGAAAGACTTCTTCATATTGGCGCCACTCAGAGCCCAAGGTCTTTTTCCAATCCGTGTTCGCTTTAATGCCATAGCCATAGCAAATATGCACCGCAGTTTCACATTTAAGACCTTCCATGGCCCTTTCTAAAGCCGCAATTCCCCAATCATTTACTTCATCAAAAAACACGTTAAATGAAGGCTCATCAAATTGGATAATATCCACACCTGCAGCCTCTAACTCTTTGGCTTCTTGATTGAGTATGGCGGCGAATTCCCAGGCTAACTCTTCACGGCTTTTATAATGGGCATCATAAAGCGTATCTATCATGGTCATAGGGCCTGGCAGCGCCCATTTTATGGGTTGCTTGGTTTGCTGGCGTAAAAACTTAGCATCTTCCACAAACACTGGCTTTTGCCGACTCACAGCACCCACCACAGTAGGGACGCTGGCATCGTAGCGGTCACGAATTTTAACGGTTTTGCGTTTTTCAAAATCAACACCATCAAGGTGCTCAATAAAGGTAGTCACAAAATGTTGGCGCGTTTGCTCGCCATCACTGACAATATCAATACCTGCTTGTTGCTGCTCTTGCAACCACACACGTAACGCATCTTGTTTACCTGCAATTAATTCTTCACCTTCTAATCGCCAAGGTGACCAAATTTTTTCCGGCTCTGCAAGCCAAGAAGGTTTAGGTAAACTGCCTGCAGTAGAAGTAGGTAATAATATTTTCATCATAAGTACCGTTTATATTTTCGTTAATGATAAGACAGAATTTAAGAAGCGTAGCTAGCTGACCATTCTTCAAGAATGGCTTGATAGGGTTTGATGAAGTTTTCTTCAGTAAATTTCCCTTGCGCAACAGCTAAATGATTACGCTCTTCTCTGTCATAAACAATTTGCGTTAATGAATAATCTGAATTCTTTAAATTAGGCTTATATATTCTTCCGGCCGTAGCGTTAGCGTTATAAATTTCTGGGCGATAAATTCGTTGAAACGATTCCATGGTGCTGATGGTGCCTATCAGCTCAAGATTACTGTAATCGTTTAACAAGTCACCAAAGAAATAGAACGCCAGCGGTGCAGTACAATGAGGGGGCATAAAGTAGCGAACCTCAAAGCCCATCTTCTTAAAGTAGGTTTCAGTTAGCGATGACTCGTTAGGCTGATATTCAACACCTAAGATAGGATGCTGATTTTCAGTCTGGCGATAGGTCTTGTTATCCGACACACTCAGGCAGATCACAGGGAGTTTTTTAAAGTTCTGCTGGTAAGTATTTGAGCTTAAAAAATATTGGAAGAGCTTGCCATGCAGATCACCAAAATCCTCTGGCGCACTAAATTTAGCTTGGCCTTTGTTATGATCCAATAGCAAAACGCTAAAGTCATAATCTCGCACATAAGAGGAAAAGTTATTGCCTACAATGCCTGCAATACGTTGCTTGGTGATGTGATCAACAATATAAGTCTGCAAGATTTCAATGCTAGGAAAGGCAATCTCATTACCCTGTACCTTCATATCAACGGAAATGATTTCCAGCTCAACAGAGTAACGATCGGCTTTGGGGTTGTCCCAGTGCGCTAAGGCGTTGAAACGATTGTTGATCATACTTAAGGTGTTGCGCAAATTTTGTTGGCGGCTTTCACCTCTGGCCAAGTTCGCAAAGTTGGTCGTCACTCGTGTATTGTCTGAGGGGCGATAATTTTCGTCGAAATTAATGCTGTTGATAGCGAAGCTAAAGTCGTTGCTCATGATGTTTGGTATCCCTTTTCCGGCAATAAAACCTGAAGGTGTGCTGGCTGTTGCTGGGCTTACCGATTGCTCTAGCCCCTAGCTGCACCGTCTTTGTGGTTTATAGCTAATGAATAATCAACTCTAGTATTTTTAGCTGTCTGGATGTCTAGAGCTGCGAATAGCTATATTTATACAGGGATGCTGACATGAACAAAAGTGATCTTATTTCATCAATGCATGAGTAAAAATCATGGGTAACGCTAATCCCATGCTCTCTTAGGTAAGCGGCATGTGACAGTCACCGCTTGGACTCGCTTGCAGATGTAGCAGTATTCTTGAAAAAGTGTGGGTTTAAAGAAAAGACTGGGTCATTATCGGACGGTTTGCGCCTGAGCAATAAAATCACTCAGGTAATTAATCTGCTCTTCGCCTTTTCGTATTCCTACAAAGATCTGTTTTTTAATGCCTTGTTTACCGAGCCGCAGGCTTTTAATGGCCATGGTTTTAGCGAATTCATCCACGAGCCAACCCGGCAAGGCACACACACCTCTGCCCGCAGCTACCATCTGCAACATTATTTCCGTGGTTTCTATGGTCTTGTGTTTTTTGACCGTGCACTTGGCGGGATTTAAAAACTGACTGTAAATATCTAACCGCTCGGGTTCTACCGGATAGCTAAATAACACTTCTTCACTGAGTTGCTCAGGCATGATCGAGTCTTGCATGGCCAAGGGGTGAGATGATGCAACCACCAGCCTGTGTTCATAGTCAAATACCGGTATAAACGTCAAATTAGGTTTGTATAAGGGATCAGGCGTGACCAGAATATCTATCTCATAGCTGTGCAGCGCCCCCAAACCACCGAATTGAAATTCCTGCTTTACGTCAATGTCCACGTTTGGCCATTTTTCAAGATAAGGTTCAATCACTCTTAACAACCATTGATAGCAAGGGTGGCATTCCATGCCGATGCGCAGTGAGCCCATTTCGCCTTTTACTATCTGACTCAATAGCAGCTCAGTGTGTTTAAATTGCGGTAATACCCGACTGGCCAGCGTTAAGATTTGTTCACCAGCATGGGTAAGGCGCAAGCTTCTGCCTTCTTTTTGCCAAACAGCAGTTTTTATCTGGCCTTCTAATTTTTTGATGCTGTGACTCAATGCAGACTGGGATAAATTTAACGACTCGGCAGCTTGGGTTAAGGTGCCTTGCTCTTTTATTGCCGCCAGTACTTCAAGGTGAAACCGCTCCAACATCACTTAACTCCTGTCTTTAGTATGTAATTTATGAATATAATTCATGGATTATTGAGAATACATCATTATATTCATTCAACCAACACACTGGCACTGTCTAAAGCGATCCGCGGTTGAGTTATTTCTTACCTTAATCTCCCCGTAATTGAGCCGGAGGATTGTCGCCAGTTTATGGAGAATTAGATGGTTCAAATGCAACTGATGATGGACATCAGCAGCTGCAAGGTTGCTTGAAATGACATACTGACTATTCTGGGGCTATCTTGGCCCCGTTTTTTGTGGCTACCGCTATGTCTCTGTTAAAACAGCAAGGGATATAAAGCCAAAATGTGGCCCGCAGCTCTACGAGCACCAGATACCACGATTACCTTGCCGTCATCTTACTTGTGCCTGTTCGTGGCATGCTATATTGGGCCTCGTTGGATCATTACAGGTTAAAACACTTAATAATGAGCAGTTATCTGTCTTTAACCACTCGGCTCAGCCTGATGTTTAGCATCGCCATGTTGGCGATATGGGGTTTAGTGAGTGTCGTCTTAATGCAGTCGTTAGAGCATCACTTTGCGCGCCAAGACGAAAGTGATATTCAAAGTAAAATAATATTAACTAAGAAGTTTATCGCCAGCCGGCAACAGAGCCATGGCCAAGATTGGTCGATACTGGAAGCCGATTTGCACAATATGCTCGCCGGTCACAGTGGGTACTTCCTGCTGATTCGAGATCGACAAGGTAAAGAGTTGGTTAGCGTCACTCCTACCGAACAGCGGCAACCCGGCTTGAATCAAGCCATGCCCGACTATGACTCATTGCCATTGCAAGAGAACTGGATTGAAGGTGGTATTCGCTATCGCAGTATTACCGATCGGGTTGCGGTTGGCTCGGCGATAACTGGACGCAATACTCCCAATACGGTCTTGGTCCGTGTGGCATTAGACACCAGCTATCATCAGCACTTTATTGATGAAATAAAAATTGGCCTTGCTTGGCTGACGGGCGGCATTGCTTTAATCTCAGTGCTATTAGGGTGGCTGGCATCTCGCTCCGGCCTCAAGCCATTACGCAGCCTAGCCTCGCTCTCTGCTCGGGTCACCGCCAACAAACTCGACTATCGGCTCTCTTTAACTAATGCACCTTCGGAGCTGCACGCGCCCATTCAAGCATTTAATGACATGTTGGATCGACTGGAAAATTCTTTTCAGCGGCTAACCGCTTTTTCTTCGGATATTGCTCACGAGCTGCGCACCCCAGTTAACAGCCTAATGATGCAAACTCAAGTGGCGTTGGCACAGCCGCGCAATGCCGAAGAGTACAAAGAAGTGCTGTACGCGAATCTAGAAACTGCCGAGCGGCTGGCAAGGATGATTGGTGAAATGCTATTTCTTGCCAAATCAGAGCAAGGGCAGTTAACCATGCAGCCCACGCCACTGGCCTTGAGTGATGAGTTAGATGAATTGATTGAATTTTTTGAACCCTTGGCCAGTGAGCAACAAGTGCGCCTACACCGACAAGGCCAAGCTCAGCTGCTGGGCGACAAAGCCATGCTGCAACGGGCTTTCAGTAATCTACTCACGAATGCCATTCGCTATACGCCAGCACAGGGTGAAGTGCGCATGGCTATTAACAGTGATAAACAGGGCACAACCGTGACAGTCACCAATCCGGGACCGGCGATTCCAATCGAAGAATGGCCTCATCTGTTTGACCGCTTTTACCGAGTGGACCATGCACGCCAACCCATAACCGAGGGCACTGGGCTTGGGCTCGCGATTACTCAAGCGATTATTACCGCGCATCAAGGCACTATCGCTGTGCACTCTGATGCACAAGAAACCTGTTTTAGTGTTTGGTTCCCCGCCCTTAAAAGCTGAGGCGCGGGTAGGGTATTTACTTGATGCCATTGGCCCGCTGCTGCTCGCGAATATAGCCAATTATCTCACCCACCTCAGCTTGGGTAACACCCGATACCGGCGGCATATCGCCAAAGCGCCAGTGATGGGCACGCACGCCATTAGCGGCGGCACGATAAAATGCTTCATCCCCATGATGAGAGGGCTCATACACAGGATGAATAAAGGGTGGGCCTTGGCGAGTGCCTTTCAAGTCTGCACCATGACAGCTGGCGCAATTATCGTTATAAGCCTGTTTACCCTGAGATAGCTGTGCTTGCTGGTTTTGCAGCCCCGACTCACCGTTCGGTAAAAATCGACTGCCGATAATAACAACCAATACCAGCGCACCAACCACTAAGCCCCATAACCGCCAACGAATGGCTACTGATGTTTTTTTCACGCTATTACATCCTCTACTCAATTAACGGAAAAATGGCAGGGCCAAGGCCCATGCCATTAGTGTTACATCTTGTTTAATACATTTTTGCGACTAGATTACCGGTACTATTTCACCTGTACTATTTCACCTGTACTATTTCACCTGTACTTGGCCCTTCATGCCTGCTTCCATGTGGCCGGGGATCAGACAGGCAAAATCGACGGTGCCGGCCTGATCAAACTTCCAGACCAAGCCACCTTTCTGGCCTGGCTGCAGGGTGATCATATTGGGCTCGGCGTGTTTCATATCCGGCATTTGGCGCATCATGTCGGCATGTTCTTTTAAGGATGCCATATCGCCAAGAACGAGCTCATGAGCCGCTTTACCTGCGTTTTTAATAAATAACCGCACGGTTTCACCGGCCTTTACTTCGATTTGTTCCGGTGAAAAACGCATGTTATCCATCATCACTACTTCTATGGTACGACTCACGTCGGCCGCCTTGCCAGGCATGCCTACCCCCTGCATATGCTGCTGCATCGCCGCCATATCATGGCCTTGATGGTCACCGTGCTCGCCGGCAGCCATTGCCAAGCCGGGTAATAAATACAGCATGAGTACGGATAGTGTTTTTTGCATGAGTGTTTCCTTTAAGGTGTTTGTTTAGCGTATTTGTTGAATATCATCACGGTTTAAAACCAGAACTTAACCCCAGCCAACCAGCGAGTTTCCTGGGTTGCTTCGTCTTCTATTCGCCGTAGATCGGCGCTATTTCCCAGCGCGGTCGCCCATTCCCAGCCTAAATAGGGGGCAAACTGGCGATCGATTTCATAGCGCAGTCGAGCACCGGCCACCAGCTCAGATAAACCTTGGCCTTGGCCGCGTTCGGCATCATCCTTACCATAAGCGGTTAACTCCACACTGGGTTGCAATACCAGTCGCTGGGTTAATAAGAGTTCATATTCCGCTTCTACGGCTAACGCCGTTTGTCCATCGTCACCCAAATAGGTTGTGGCATCGAGTTCAAACCAATAAGGGGCCAAGCCCGCCACACCTAAGGCTAACCAGCCCTGATCTGGCCCGTGCCCCGTGTCATAACGCACACCCAATTCACTGTTCCAGAAGGTGCTTAGTGCATGGCTCCATAACAGCTCAGTACTGGCTTCTGCCAGCTTGCCTTGCTCTATGTCGCCTTCAGCTTTGAGTACGGCTCGGTTGTAATCACGACCCAGCCAAGCGCGGGTGTCAAAAGCTAAGGTATGGCTTGCACCCTTATCCACCCGCTCTAATCTATCAACCAGCACACCGTAGAAAGTATGCTCGTCAGCCAGTCTTAGCTGACGAGGGCCGGGCAACACATAGGGACCGTCTTCCAAAGTAAAGCCACCGGAATAGGCGTCGGCATCTCTGGCGTCGGCGGGCGCTGAGCCTCCCTGCATCTGCATGCTACCGTGATCCATACCCTGCATCTGGCTATGATCCATGTCCTTCATCTGACTGTGATCCATGTCCCTCATCTGACTGTGGTCCATGTCCTTCATCTGACTGTGGTCCATGTCTTTCATTTGACTATGATCCATAGTTTTCATTTGGCTGTTTGCCGGTGCTGAGCCGTGCTTGGCATGAACGTCTTGAGCCAATGCAGCACCAGCTGGCAGCACTGTTAAGGCCAGTAATATACTGTTCAATCCGGATTTCATGGTCGCTTTCCTTCCGTTGATCCCGCTCATGACACCACCACTTCGCGGAACATACCCCCGTCCATATGGAACATGAGGTGACAGTGCCAAGCCCAACGTCCAAGCGCGTCTGCAGTGACCAAAAAGCTGACTCGTTGCGCCGGTTGCACCTGTATGGTGTGGCGGCGTACCTGAAAACTCCCGTCCGGATTTTCCAGTTCGCTCCACATGCCGTGTAGATGCATGGGGTGAGTCATCATGGTGTCGTTGTGCAGAATGATCCGTACTCGCTCGCCATAGTTAAAGTGCACTGGGGTGGAGCTACCAAATTCAACGCCATCGAACGACCAGGTATAGCGTTCCATATTGCCGGTCAGGTGTAGTTCTATTTCCCGCTCCGCCGGTCTTGGATCCATAGGGCCGCCTGGGGTACGCAAATCGGCCAAGGTCAGTACTCGACGGCCGTTATTGCGTAAGCCAATGCCGGGATCGTCCAAGTTGGTGCGCGGCGTATCTACTCGCATATCCACGCTAGGGCCATACTCACTACGGGCATGATTCACCTCGCTGCTCGCCTTAGTTAATCCTCCAGCCATAGCGCCCATATTCATATTGCTGTGATCCATACCACTCATGCCAGCCATGTTCATGGTGCTGTGATCCATACCGTTCATGCCAGCCATATTCATGCTGCTATGGTCCATGTCTGCCATGGCGTTCATATTCATGGCGCTGTGGTTCATGCTGCTCATGGCATTCATGTTCATACCACTCATATCCATGCTGCCGTGATCCATGCCGCCCATATCGCCCATCATATCGGCCATGGTTAGCCATTCAGCGGGGTCTAACTCGGGCACGGCAGCACTCAGTCCTGCTCGCGTACCTAAGGTGCCGCGGGCATAACCGGTTCTGTCCATCGCTTGGGCAAACAGGGTATAAGCCTCGGCTTGGGGCTCCACCAGCACATCATAAGTTTCGCCAGGGCCGAACCGGAATTCATCCACTGTCACTGGCTCTACATTTAGACCGTCGGCTTGAACCACCGTCATTTTTAGCCCAGGGATACGAACATCATAAAAGGTATTGCCGGCGCCATTAATAAAGCGCAACCGCACTCGTTCACCTTGTTTGAACAGGGCAGTCCAGTTGCCCGCAGGAGCGGTGCCGTTCATGAGATAGGTCAGCGTCTCCGAGGACAGATCTGCCAAGTCGGTGGGGCTCATGCGCATTTCGTTCCACATTTGCCGTTTGTTTAGTGCTGACGTTAAGCCATCACTGGACACATCACGAAAGAAGTCGAATACCGTAGGTTGATTGAAATTATAGAGATCGCCCTGATTCTTGAGCTTACCTAATACTCGCATTGGATTTTCATCGGTCCAGTCTGAGAGCAACACCAGATGTTCACGGTCGGCGTTAATGCTATCGCCTTCGGCGGGGTCGATGATTAATCCCCCGTACATACCGGTAAGTTCCTGCATGCCCGAATGAGAGTGATACCAATAGGTGCCGCTTTGCTCCAACTTGTACTGATAAGTAAAGGTTTCGCCGGGGGCGATACCCGCAAAACTAATGCCCGGCACGCCGTCCATCTGATAAGGCAAAATAATACCGTGCCAGTGAATGGAGGTTGGTTCCTTCAGCCGATTGGTCACCCGAATCGTTACCTCATCTCCTTCACGCATGCGCAGTGTTGGGCCAGGAATGGAGCCGTTAATGGTGGTGGCCATGCGCATTTTGCCCGTAAAGTTAACGGGCGTTTCATCGATAATAAGGTCGAACTCGTTGCCGGTCAGCACAGGTACATCGCCGGTGACTGTGCCCACACTTGCAGCCTGCGCGGGTCTCAACATGGGCGCCATGCCTAACACCACGCCACCTGCAGCGAGTCCTTGTACAAATCTACGTCGGGGTAGATTGGGACTGTTCTCGATTACTTTCATCGCAACTCCTCTCCTTGTTGGCATTTTGCTCATTAGGAATATTTATATAAGGAAAGAATAGAAGGTCAGCCTGTCGTCAACATGACCGCCAGATTACAAAATTGTCATGTTGCGGTCATGTGACTGGCAGCAAGTAAGCTTCATGCTATAAACATAACGCTGGCAGCAGCCGAGCATGGCCGCCATCATGGGGCATCAATGACGGTATAAAGGACTAACATGAAAATTTTGATCATCGAAGATGAACAAAAAACCGGGGATTATCTGCAAAAAGGACTCAATGAGGCAGGGTTTGTGGTGGATCTTGCCCGCAACGGTTTAGATGGCCTGCATCTGGCGGTTACTGAGCCTTATGATTTGATCATTCTCGATGTCATGCTGCCAGATCTGAATGGCTGGCGGATTGTTGAAGCGCTGCGCGATCAAGGGCGACAGATGCCGCTGTTATTTTTAACTGCCAAAGATAGCGTAGAGGATAAGGTACGGGGATTGGAATTAGGGGCCGACGATTACCTCGTCAAGCCCTTTGCTTTTGCTGAATTGCTGGCCAGAGTACGAACCTTACTGCGCCGAGGTAGCCCCCAAGGACTTAGCAATCAACTGGAAGTGGCCGATCTCACGCTCAATCTACCTCGTCGCCATGCGATGCGTGCCGGAGAGCACATCCACTTAACCAATAAAGAGTTTGCGCTGCTGGAGTTGCTGGTGCGCCGCCAAGGTGAGGTGCTACCGCGCTCGCTGATCGCCTCTCTGGTATGGGACATGAATTTCGACAGCGATACTAATGTTATCGACGTGGCTATTCGCCGCTTGCGCGTCAAAATAGATGATGGCTTCAGTCTTAAACTCATCCAAACCATCAGAGGCATGGGCTACACCATAGATATTACTCGGTAAGCTTGAGCCTGCGATCCTGTCACTTAGTCACATCTTTTTCTTGCCTTATAAGCAAGCGTGAAGTGGACAGACTTTCTACTGTAAATAGGTATATCTCCCTTGTAGGTGGCCGTCTCTTCGGTGAAGAGGACTTCGCCACGGTTTTGGGTGTTGTTTAAACCATCCGCTGACGCGGACCGCCGAAGTCCTCTTTACCAAAGAGACGGGCGGCTACAAGCTCTGCTTCTACACACCCAACAGCGTGTGAAACGTACAACCCGACTGTTCAGGGTACATTATTAAAATCGACAGAAACTTGTGACTAAGTGACAGCCTGCGATCTTATAGCGGTTCATGCCTTAGCGTACGCTGCATTTTTACCTAGTTTTGCTTATCAACACTATGATAAAAGCGCGTTTAACTCGAACAAAATTTAACCGCGAAAGGTCAACAGGCCCTAGTATCTTTGACGTGACAAAGTAGGGCTTAGTGGCAGTTTGTGGTGCAATGCAGTGTGCGCTGTTGCTCTCATCGTCAAAGGCTGCCATTTTCCGGCCGGAAAATGCGGGCGGTAACAGACAGTATATTGAACCTGCTCGTAACTAAAGATGACTTACCAGAATCCACGCGCCGATAGCAATCAGCATTAGGCCACCAAAGATTTCAATTCGATGGCCAAATAACGAACCCAATACTTTCCCCAGCATAACGCCTAACGTGACCATGATTGTTGTCGCCAGACCAATGAGGCTTGCTGCTAGGAGAATGTTAACGTCCACAAACGCTAAGCTAATGCCTATGGCCATCGCATCTATACTGGTGCCGAATGCGGTTAAAGCGAGTCTGGAAAAAGAATGTCTCGATGGGGTTTCTTTCTTTTGACTCTCAGGTTTCAGGCCTTCATACAGCATATGTACGCCGAGAGCGACAAGTATGGTAAACGCTATCCAATGATCCCATGCTTCTACATAAGGTGCAGCGGATTGACCAATAAACCAACCTATTACGGGGGTGATCGCCTCAATGGTGCCAAAAATGAGGCCCATTCTTAACGCTTCGGTAAAACGGGGATTTTTAAGGCTTGCTCCTTTACTAATAGCCACAGAGAAGGCATCAGTAGACATAGAAAGAGCAAGTAACAGCAGGGCGATAGGGTTCACTTTTTATTTTCTCAGGTCGGGTATCGAGTCCACGACATACCCATACCCCCGACGTGCAGTATAGATATATCGATGGTCTCGCCAACCGAGAGGTGTTCGCACCATGGCATATGGCCAAGTATGTTGACACGAACTCTTTCGCAGAACGAAAGCAGGCTACTCCCCAAAGAGCGTTCAGATTAGCATAAACTCCTAAACCCACAAAGTACGGCATTATGCCAAAAAGACAGGGTTTCCCACTAAGTCTTGTTAAGGCCCTGTTTTTCTACCGGACGTTAACTGGTTTAGAAACTGCGGATTGCTAAAGTCATGTATTGCCTGTTCAATTTCATCGGGTGTATTCATCACAAAAGGGCCGTATTGCACCACAGGCTCTTCAATCGCGCGGCCGCTAAGCACTAATATCTCCGCACCTGAGGGGCTAGCTTGCAGTTGTAATGTGTTGCCTTTAGCGTAAATGCCCAGCTGCCGCGACCCGATCAAATCTGTTGCACCTTTATAGACATACACCAGTACAGCGTTATCGGCATTGAAAGACAGCTCAACGGTTTCATTACCCGTCAATTGCACATCGATAAAAACAGGTTGCGTCGAAATCTCAGGTAACGGACCTTGTAGTGTATGCTGATTGATGGTCACGTTACCGGCGATAACGCGAACCATGCCACCGCTTGATAGCCGCTGCTCGGATATATCAGCACTCACCATCTCCTGATAGGCTGCAGGCTTCATTTTTTCAGCGGCAGGCAAATTCAGCCAGATTTGAAAGCCGTGCAGCAGGCCGTGCTCCTGCTCGGGCATTTCCGAGTGCAGCACGCCTGCGCCCGCGGTCATCCATTGCACATCACCGGCGCTGATAACGCCTTCATTACCCATGTGGTCGCGGTGGCGCATACGCCCAGCCTTCATATAGGTAATGGTTTCAAAGCCTCGATGAGGATGTTCGGGAAAGCCGCCAATATAATCGGCCGCATCGTCGGAGTTGATTTCATCAATCATCAAAAAAGGATTGAGTACCGGATGCAGACGCTGTCCTGCTAGGCGATGGATCTTGACGCCGTCACCATCCTGAGTAGGGCGAGCAGGTATCACTTGAATTAACTCTCTCATCGATTTTCTCCCTGCTGTTCTCGACCATGGGCGGCGGTAAAATCCTGAACTGGTCCTACGGGAATGATGCCGGTGGGATTGATCATCAAGTGGCTCGCATAATAGTGGGTCTTGATATGCTCAAAGCTGACGGTGTCAGCCACACCAGATATTTGGTACAACTCGCGTACATAACCACTCATCGCCGGATAATCTGCCAGCAACTGGCGATTGGTTTTAAAGTGACCAAAATACACGGCATCGAAACGGATCAAGGTGGTAAACAAGCGCCAATCGGCTTCCGTCAGCTGATCTCCCGTTAGGTAGCGCTGCTGCGCGAGCAAACCTTCGATCCAATCCAGCGAATCGAACAAGCTATGGTAAGCCTTTTCATAGGACTCTTGGGTGGTGGCAAAGCCGGCGCGATAGACCCCGTTATTGATGGTGTCGTAGATACGATCATTCAGAGCGTTAATCTGCTTGTGTAACGTCTCTGGGTAGTAGTCTGTCATGTTGCCTGTTAGATGATTAAACGCAGTATTAAACATACGGATAATCTCTGATGATTCATTGCTGACAATGGTCTGAGTTTGCGTGTCCCACAACACCGGCACCGTAACGCGGCCTTCGTAGCTGGCATCCGCTTTTAAGTACAGTTGATAAAGAAAGTCAAAACCATAAAGTGGGTCATTCATCTCCCAGCCATTTTTCAGCATCACCGGCTCGACCACGGTGACATCGATATACGCTTGCAGCTGCTTTATTTCACGAAAAATCAGCGTGCGGTGTGCCCATGGGCAGGCCAGAGACACATACAAATGGTAGCGGCCTTTCTCAGCTTTAAAGCCGGGCTCCCCGTTTGGCCCTGCTTTGCCATCGGGTGTCAGCCAATGTCTGAAGCGACTCTCCTGACGGCGAAACTCACCACCGCTATTGCCGGTGTCGTACCACTGATCAACCCATTTCCCTTGTTGTAATAAGCCCATTATGCCTCTCCTGTAAACGCATTGGTCAAGAGTGTAGACACCAGAACATCCACTTGGCGTTTACCTTGTGCAATGACTTGCTCTGGCGTGCCTTTAGATCCGCTGGCATCGATATGGAACACCTCGCCGATACCAATAAATTT
Source organism: Oceanisphaera sp. W20_SRM_FM3 (assembly GCF_052119705.1). NCBI lineage: Bacteria > Pseudomonadati > Pseudomonadota > Gammaproteobacteria > Aeromonadales > Aeromonadaceae > Oceanisphaera > Oceanisphaera sp. W20_SRM_FM3. The sequence continues at coordinate 39,369 of NZ_JBGQOP010000010.1, forward strand.
GCAAATATGCTCCAGGTAGCGACTGGCAAAGTCCATTTCACTACCGACAGGGGTGCCACCGGAGGCGGTGATAATGAAAGCCCGTTTTATACCCAGTAAACCCACCGGTCCCTGCTCTGTGTATTTAAAACTGACACCTGCACGACAGATGCTATCGATCCATTGTTTTAATGTGGCCGGGATCCCAAAGTTGTACATAGGTGCTGCCAGTATCAGGGTGTCGGCGTTTCTCAACTCATCAATCAATTGCTCCGACAAGCTTAATTGAGCTTTTAAGCTGGCGCTATCACTCGCGGATGAACTGTGAACCGCCATGAGATCCTCGGCATTAATGGTCGGCAAGGGCTGTTGTGCCAAGTCCCGGCTAATAGTCGGCTCCGCTAACGCGTCCACCAGATATTGCCCGATGATACGAGTATTGGAGTTGCTTAATCGTGCACTGCTATTGATATGTAAAACCGTCATATGATGACTCCCGTCATGCTGATTGATAAAGGTCTATTTACTGATCCAGTCGCGTGTGCAGTAAACGATCCACACTGAGGCTGCCAGCACCCCTGAATACCAGAGCAATACTGATCACTAGCAAGGCGAGGCCGAATTCGTAACCGTTATTTGACATAAACAGCCCATTTGACAGATGAACCGTGGCGATGGCGACGAGCATAGTGATGGCCAGCATTAACGCTGCCGGGCGAGTCATTAAGCCCGCGATCAGCAACAAGCCACCAAAAAATTCGGCACCACCGGCCATGGCTGCCATCAGCATCCCAGGCTCGAGGCCAATAGACGTCATCCAACCTGCTGTGCCTTCCAAGCCATAGCCACCAAACCAGCCAAATAATTTTTGACCTCCGTGGGCGGCAAATATTACGCCGGCTCCGAGGCGAAGGGGGAGGGTATCCACACCCGCAGCGCTAGCGGTTAACGCATTAATGAATGCTTTCATTGTATTTCTCCAAAACGGAAGCTGTCGGTTTGTTTAAATGATGGAACCATTATAAGGATTGAGGAAAGCGCAATAAGCGTTAATATCTGTTCAGAATGTTCTAAATATTAGAACAATGTTTTTGGAGGCAGAATGGCAAAGAACCCAATAACAATAGAGGTGCTGGAAACACTGGATGCCATCGAGCGACGGGGAAGTTTCGCGAAAGCGGCTGAAGAGCTGAACAAAGCCACCTCGGCCGTGTCCTATGCGGTGCAAAAACTGGAAGAGCAGCTTGATATTACTCTGTTTCAGCGGCAGGGGCGCCGTTCGGTGTTAACGTCAGCCGGGCGACTGATATTGGTTGAAGGGAGAGACATACTTCACACCACAGCGCGACTGGCGAATAAGGCAAAGGAAGTGGCCACGGGGTGGGAGCCTCGTATTCGCATCGCCGTAGAGTCAATGCAGTCTTACCCTGATTTTTTTGGCGTGCTTGGTGAATTTCTCAAGGCACATCCCACGGTTGAAATCGATGTGTGTGAAGCCGTGCTGAACGGCGGGTGGGAGGCGCTTGAGCTAGACCGGGTAGATTTGATCGTCGGCTCACCCGGACCCGTGCCACTGCAAAAAGGTTACCGGGCACTGCTATTGGCGCGTCCCGATCTGGTGCCGGTTGTTGCGTCTGGTCATGAACTGGCAAGCATAGCGACTAACCCCGATGCGTTACAAGATTCCCTGCCTGAAGTTCGGAGGGTTATTACACACGATACCTCCATCGTTGATATTACCCGAAACGCGGGTTTAAGCAGTGACGGTAAACATTTCTACGTGCAAAACATCGATCAGAAAGTGGAGGCGATAATGGCAGGCATAGGCGTAGGCCACCTACCGCGACAGCGTATTCAAAATCAACTCAATAATGGCGAGCTTGTCGAGCTGGCGTTAAATGAGTGCCCTATTTTCGAACATTATCTGGCTTGGAAAATTAGTCACAAAGGCAAAGGGCTGCAATTGCTAACTCAAAAATTGTCTGTCGTATTTGGTTAGGTCTGATTACCTAGGATCAGGGTGATGCATCAGCGTTCACAATTTAAAAAGTTCCCAGCACAGTTTTTTTGCTCGCAAAGTGCGGCTAGATTTTAGGCATTATTACACGGTACGCTTTTTACTGGCATGCGTACCGATGAAATTGTTGGTATTGGCTAGGGTCTGTTGACCTTTCGAGATGATTTTTGCAGCAGTTTGTGGAGTCTTTATACAAGGCATCGCTTGTGCCATGGAGTCATTCTCCATCAATAAGCGATAACGCCGTAGAAAGGCGCCACAAATGCTGCCCTTCGGGTTCGGCTAAACGCGTTTTTCTCTTTGTTGAGTGGGAGTTTGCTTAGAACGACTAGGCTACACCCCACTCGCCGCGATAAAAACGCGTTTAACTCGAACAAAATTTAACCGCGAAAGGTCAACAGACCCTAAGTATCTATGTATTGTTTACCGTATTAAGTGAGAGCTTCATCTCAAACCATGAGTGTTGCACTGATCATATGAATTCTCAGATAATTTTATTTGTCATTATTACTGAGGTCGCAGAATTAGATGTGATTACGGCTCAGCGCGACTAATTTGCCGTAGTATGCTCTTAACGATATAAGATTTCTTCGCCACGGAATCCACGGAAAAACACTGACAAGGACGAATTCAAAAATGACGAGTGACTATGCATGGCAGGCTCTTACTGATAGGGCGCGATTGTGATCTGCTACAAGGCTTTCATTTATCTAAGCCTGTATCGTTGGCAGCGTTATGGCATTGCCACCATAGTGCCAGCTGGCTAGCTTTCATCATTATATTGGAACCAACCCATGACGCATTCAGCACTCAATACACATTCAGCCCAGTATGAAGAGCTGCGTCTGGCTGCACTGGCAGACTACGATATTCTTGATACTCCTCCAGACGTCGCTTTTGATGACATTGCAAAAATTGCCGCTTTCATCTGTGATGTACCGAGTGTGGTGATCAACTTTATTGACCGAGACAGGCAATGGTTTAAGTCAGTGTTGGGGCTTAACGTGCGTGAAACGCCGCTGGATATCTCTATTTGTAAGCATGTGATCCTGCAGCAAGGTTTATTTGTGGTGCCGGATACTAAGCTAGACCCCCGCTTTGTTAATAATCCGCTGGTAACCGGAGAGCCTAATGTACGGTTTTATGCTGGCGCCGTATTAAAAAATGATGACGGTTATCCACTGGGTACGCTATGTGTACTTGATGACCATCCCAGAGATATTAGCGAAAAACAGCGCTTTGCTTTAAGTACATTAGCTAATCAGGTGATGACACAGTTGGAATTGCTACGTCATCACAAAAAACAAGTGGTACTGATCCAAGATTTACAAACGGCGCACGCAGAGTTAAAAACTGCTCACGCAGAATTACTGCAACTCGCCTCTACCGATCCGCTCTCTGGGCTGCTTAATCGTCGGGCGTTCGAACCCTATCTGGACCGCGAGCTAGCACTTATAAAGCGCAGCGAGGCTCAGGCCACCTTAGTGATGATAGACTTTGACCATTTTAAACGCATCAATGACGATTTTGGCCATGATATCGGTGACGAAGTGATCCAGCGCTTTGCGCAGCTTTTCCGCCGTATTTTTCGCCAATCTGATGTCATCAGCCGCTGGGGAGGAGAAGAGTTTATGGTACTGATGCCTATGACCTCAAAAGCTGACGCCTTACAAACTGTGGAACGATTACATCAATCGCTAAAGAATGCTCCCATTGTCTATGTCGACCAGCAGCCGGTATTTATTACTATTAGCGTCGGCATCTGTAGCCTAACGCCAGACCGTGAGTCACACGAGAGTCTGCGTATTGTAGACAAACTCTTATATATGGCTAAGGAAAATGGCCGAAACTGCACCGTATGTGAGTCATCGCTAACAGACACTCTTTGAATGGTGGATCTTAAGCATCATTACCAGTTTGCTCTTTTTAAAAGCTCTTTGAGGTTGCTCATCCCTGTTCGGGGCGCGTGGACTTGGTCGTCCAATAAAATATCGGCCACAATGATTATAGTGGCGAGCTGACTTGAATCTAGAACTGCGCCCAATTTCGTTTTTTTGTGAATTTTTGGTGCGTGATCAAATTCTTGCTAGTACCGATAGACTTCAGCTTCTGTATACCGGCCAACCATAACAGTTCCTCCGTTAGGGGGCGTGCGATCCATACACTGTTATATCGGATATTGATTCACTATCATCAGTTACGCCGAGACGCTCGATTTTGATTTGAGAGCCAACAGACTGAACATAGCCCCAAAATGTTTCCCTCGGTGCTCAGAGAAATTACAAACTTCATGTTTAATGGCCATTGAAATCGGGTAAATCCCGCTAAAGTGAATCGGTACGTTCAATCCAGAGCACAGCCTCGACAAACAGCCGATTATCACGTGCCGTTACTCCTCTTGCTGGGTAGAAAACCTTTGATATGCTCCTATTAGTCATCTCGTAGCGAGTAATACCTCATCATGCAGATACCTCAAATGCACTAAGGTGACTAATGAGGCAAAATATTTCAAATGAGAACGAACCCTAGATATTCCCAACCAAAAAAAGGGCGGGTAGATGTTATCTAGCAGCCTTCAGCCTCTGAGTTAGTACCGTCGAGAGCAAACACCGATATCTAGTATTACAGTGTCCGTCTTCGACACTAGTGTAAGTCTGTATAACCTAGCCTAACAACCCAGCTAGCCACGTGCGGTATGACTCGACTAACCAGCCGAGCGTACGGCCTTGGTGGCGTACAGGTTGAGGGAAGTCACCGTTCTTAACCCAGGTCCACAGGGTGCGCCGGTCGCGATTTAACAGTTTGCACATCTGTGCGATGGAAATTAAACCGTCATGATTGTATTTCATCTATTGAACCTCATTCATTTTAAGGAAGCTCAAGGTTAACGAGACCAGGCTCGATAGTGTTTCCTGTAAACGACGATTTACTGCGTTAACTCGTGAAAGTACTAAAAAAATAGGGGGGAAGAGGGGCGGGCAATGAAAAATTTAGTCTTAATCATCGTTATATATTTGCAGCTGAGTGCTTTGCCAAGTGTGGGTTCAACTGTGGGTTCAAAAGCAAAAAAAGCGCTATCTCTTGCGAGATAACGCTTTTGTATTCAATACGTTAACTAAATGTTCTTAGTTCATGCCGTACTTTTTGAGCTTCTTGCGCAGTGTACCGCGGTTGATGCCCATCATGTTGGCAGCGCGGGTTTGGTTACCGCGAGTGTATTGCATGATCACGTCCAGCATGGGGGCTTCGACTTCGGCGAGGACCAACTCATACAACTCAGTTACTTCCTGACCATTCAACTGGGACAGATAATTACGCAGCGCTTGGTCTACCGAGTTGCGCAACGGGCGCTGAGTAGGCTGCTCAGAGGTGGCAGATTTAATGGTAGTAACCAGTGCATCAGAAGTCGTAGTTTGTTCGAACATATTTAGTCGGCTCTTCTTTTGTTCGTTAAGCTATATTCGCGAAATAATGCGCCAGGGAGTCGAGCTGCTGCTCGGCCTCATCAAAGGCATTAAAATCACTGCGAAAGTCACGGCCCGCATCACTATCTTTCAGGTACCAACCCACATGCTTACGGGCAATACGCACCCCTAACACTTCACCGTAAAACGCGTGCAGTGCTTCAACGTGCTCCCGTATCATGGCACGCTCCAGGTCCTTATGCAGCGGCTCGGGTAGAGTACCTTGTTCCAGATAGTGGCGGATTTCTCTAAAAATCCAAGGCCGTCCCTGTGCAGCCCGGCCAATCATGATGGCGTCGGCGCCTGTGTCTTCCAAGACAAAACGCGCCTTTTCTGGGCTGTCGATGTCCCCGTTAGCAATAATGGGAATAGAGACGGCTTGTTTTATTGCTCTAATGGTATCGTATTCCGCGTCACCCTTGTACATGCAGGCACGAGTGCGGCCATGCACGGCTAGGGCCTGAATACCGCAATCTTCGGCGATACGAGCAATGTCCACGCCATTACGGTGTTCAGGCTCCCAACCTGTACGAATTTTCAGGGTAACGGGCACTGAAACTGCCTTAACCACAGCGGTGACAATTTCTTGCACCAGCTGCGGGTATTGCAACAGGGCGGACCCTGCCATTTTTTTATTCACTTTCTTTGCTGGGCAACCCATGTTGATGTCGATGATTTGAGCGCCTTGGTCCACATTGAACTGGGCGGCCTCAGCCATCAACTCAGGATCGGCCCCGGCAATCTGGACGGAACGAATACCGGTTTCTCCTGCATGGTCCATACGCCGTAAAGACTTCTCGGTCTGCCATACCTTAGGGTTGGACGACATCATTTCTGACACCGCCATACCCGCACCCATGCGCAAGCATAGAGTACGAAATGGTCTGTCGGTTACGCCAGCCATAGGAGCCACCAAAATGGGGCTAGACAGTTTGTAAGGACCAATCTGCATGAGATAACAGCTATCTTTGCTCAGGGTCGCGTATCTTACGCATTTTTAATGAGTCTGAAAAGGTCATTAATTGAACGATTGATAAATTTTAATAAGTCAAGATGACTGGTGTGTTTTTTATGCTATTTCATCGGTCGCTAATTTAGCTATTTTTAGAGTCATTTGAGTTGTTTTTGTTGTAAATCTTGTTTTAGTAGGACTAATAAAAATACCGAGCTAGCCCGGTATTTGGTGTTTGCTTTTTAACTGATCGCTGACAGCGTAAGGCTTACTGCTGCCCCTTAGGTTCAGTGCCTAGACATAGCACCTAGCGCTTTTGTCCGCTGAGGCGAGCCCATTCTTCGCGCAGCTCAGGTGCATCCATGGTAAACCACTGCTCATAGAGCTCGTTTAAACCCTCGGCTTGCAGGTCGAGAATACCAGACAGCGCGAGCTTACCGCCGGGCTTAACCAGACTGCTAATAAGCGGCGACAGCTCTTTCAGCGGGCCGGCTAGAATATTGGCCACGACTATATCGGCTTTCATATTATCGGGCTGATCTTTGGGCAGATACACTTTTAAGCGGTCTGCCACGCCATTGCGCTCGGCATTATCATGGCTTGCTTGCAGGGCTTGGGGGTCGATATCGATGCCGATTACTTGTTTGGCACCCAGCTTTAAAGCGGCCAATGCCAAAATGCCCGAGCCACAACCGAAATCGATCACGGTTTTATCGGTGAGATCTTGGCCGTCTAACCACTCTAAACACAAAGCAGTTGTCGGGTGGGTGCCGGTACCAAAGGCGAGACCCGGATCCAGCATCACATTCACCGCCGTAGGGTCTGGTACATCGCGCCAGCTTGGGCAGATCCACAAGCGATCGCCAAAGCGCATCGGATGAAAGCTGTCCATCCACTCGCGTACCCAGTCTTTATCTTCTAGTTGCTCCACCTTATAGGTGAGATCTTTGCGATAGAATTTCTTTAAGAAGGTAATGATAGGATCTGGATCCGTGGCGGCATCAAACATACCCACTACTATGGTGTCGTCCCACAATAGGGTTTCGCCAGGCAGGGGTTCATACACGGGCTTGTCTTCGGCGTCCATATAGGTCACCGCCTGAGCACCGCGCCCGAGCAGCATATTACTGACCTTGTCGGCGGTTTTTTCGGTGGCATTAATGCGAATTTGTATCCAAGGCATGGCGTGGCTTCATCAAACGGTAAAGGCCGATTCTAGCATAAAAACATAGCGCCAGAACTTGTAGGGTCGAATTCATTCGACCAATAAGGGTGGCGCAATCTAAAACGGTCGAATGAATTCGACCCTACAAAACCATTGCTATGCGGTGGGCTGTTAAGTATTGGTCTCGTGCTGGGCTCTGGGCTCTGGGTGCTCGGCGCCGCTTTTCCCAAACAAGGCCCTCACTTTGGCACAAGGTGCTGGGCTGAGCAATGAACCGATAACGTAGGCGAGGCCAGACAGCGCTAGGCTGGGCACTATGGCGTGCAGGCCAAACAATTTAATATCGAATGTAGCGAGCAGGCCGTAGCTGAGCGCGCCCACTAGCATGGAGGCCAGCGCACCTGTGGCGGTGCCGCGCCACCAATATAAGCCCAACACTAAGGGCCAAAAGAAGATGGCTTGCAGGGCGCCAAAGGCTAACAAGTTTAGCCAGATGATCATGTCCGGCGGGCTAAGGGCGGCGAACAAGACGATTACGCCCACGGCCAGCGTTACCAAACGGCTGGCGCGCTTAATAAAGGTCGGTGAGGGCGGGGTATGGCCAGACTTGCGGCTGACATAATTCAAATATAAGTCTTTCACTATGGTGGCCGAGGCTTGGATCAACTGGGAGTCGATAGTCGACATAATGGCCGCCATGGGGCCGGCTAAAAATAAGCCTGCCACTATCGGCGGCAATACGGTGAGTATTAAAGTGGGCATGACTTTATCGGGCACGGTGAGCTCGGGTATTAATACTCGGCCCAAGGCGCCGGCAAAGTGCATACCAAACATCAAGAGCGCGCCCACTAGGGTGCCAATAATAATGCCTTTGTGCATGGCTTTGCTGTCTTTATACGCCAAGCAGCGCACCGCCGAATGCGGCAGGCCAATCACGCCAAAACAGACCAGTACCCAAAACGACAGCATAAAGCTGCTACTTAAAAAGTCATCGGGGCCGCGCGGCGACACTAAACCTGAGTCTATATCGGCCAAGGCACTAAACATGGCACTGGCACCACCGCCCGCATAAAGCACGCCCACCAACAGCACGACTGTGCCAATCAGCATTAAGATGCCTTGCACCGCATCCGTGACCACGACCGCCCTAAAGCCGCCAATTAGCGTATAGAGCATCACGGTAGTGGCAAAAATAATCAGGCCGCCTTGATAGGGCAGGCCGGTCACGGTTTCTAGCAGGCGCGCGCCACCGATAAACTGCACCACCATAGTGGCAATAAAAGCCGCTAATAACCCCAGTGCCGCCAAAACCACTACTAACGGGCTTTGATAACGGGCATAGAGCATGTCGTTGATGGTGAGCGCATTGACGCGCCGCGCGATTACCGCGAACTGCTTGCCCAAGACGCCGAGCGTCAACCACACGGTAGGCACTTGGATCATGGCCAGCAACACCCAGCCTAGCCCTAAGCTGTAAGCCGCCCCCGGCCCGCCAATAAAAGACGAGGCCGAGGCATAAGTAGCCACCATGGTCATGGCCAACACAAAGCCGCCCATGGAACGGTTGCCTAAGAAGTAATCTTCGACAAAGTTGCCCTCAGTGGGACGACGGCTTAAGTAAAAGCCCAAGCCCAACATGGCCAGTAAATAGCAGATTAACGGAACTATTAGTGCAAGGTTCATGTTTAGTCTTTAATGAGGGCGTAAGTGGGTGCGTAACGCGACAGCGGCGTGTGTGGCATCAGCTTGAGTCATGGAGGCGGCCTCAATGATAGGTGCTGTGGCTTTGGTCGTTAATCCGGCATCAGTGACGTTAGCCTCATCAGTGCCGGCACCCGTTAGCGCAGCGTCGAGCGGCAGGTTTTTAAAATAGCGTTTTATCATAATCGCGCATAAGCCAATAAACAGCAGCGGATTAAATACGCAGCTCAACAAAAACCACAAGGGCCAACCGTGCCACATGGTTGTGGCCGGTACGGCGTAGGCACTCAGCCACCAGCCGAGCATATACAGCAAAGCTAGCGATACACTGAGTGCCGCTTCACGGTGCGCAATAGTCACTATTTTGTTCATGTGTTTGATGGCGCATTAAAAAATCGCAGATCCGCACCATAACATATTTACACTGTCGGTGAGGAGTGAGGTAGCGGAGAAATGTGAGCTGAAACTCGCAGTAAAAGAGAGTGCAGGGTGCAGGGCACCCAGCAGCAAGCGATAAAAATTGGGCCGTTTTTTTAGGTGGCCGTATCTTCGACGAAGAGGACTTCGCCACGGTTCGTCGTTAATTTAACATCATCCAGCTACGCTGGCCCGCCGAACAAGTTGGCGGCTACAAAAACCGTTCTTCTGTAGTGTGGCAATTTATTCGCCACGGTTTGGTCAGTGTCTTTTGTTAGGTTTTGCGCTGTTAGCTGTCATGCGCTCATAAAAAAACGGCGCCCTGAGGCGCCGTTTAGCTTTCGCACTTTCGCCTACAAACAAGGCGAGCAACCAATATTACAGACCCAGTTTTTTCTCTAGGTAGTGAATGTTGGTGCCGCCGTTGCGGAAGTTTTCATCACGCATGATTTCTTGATGCAGCGGAATGTTGGTTTTAATACCTTCAATTACCAGCTCGTTCAGGGCGTGCGTCATGCGGGCGATCGCGATATCGCGGTTTTCGCCGTAGCAGATCAGCTTACCGATCATGGAGTCGTAATACGGAGGTACTTTGTAGCCCGCATAAATATGCGAATCCCAACGTACGCCTAAGCCACCTGGAGAGTGGAACAACTTGATTTCACCCGGGCTTGGAATAAAGCTCTTCGGATCTTCGGCGTTAATACGACACTCAATCGCATGCCCACGAATGGTCACTTGCTCTTGAGTAATCGACAATGGCATGCCGGCCGCGATGCGCAGCTGTTCTTTGATTAAGTCCACACCTGTGATCATTTCGGTGATGGGGTGCTCAACCTGAATACGGGTGTTCATTTCAATGAAATAGAACTCGCCGTTTTCATACAAGAACTCGAAAGTACCGGCACCGCGATAGCCGATGTCGACACAAGCACGGCAGCAACGCTCACCGATGAACTTACGCATTTCTTCGGTAATGCCCGGTGCTGGCGCTTCTTCCACTACTTTTTGATGGCGACGTTGCATAGAGCAATCGCGCTCACCTAAGTGGATGGCTTTGCCTTGACCGTCGGCCAAGATCTGGATTTCGATGTGGCGTGGGTTTTCTAGGTATTTCTCCATGTAAACCACGTCACTACCAAAGGCCGCGCCCGCTTCGGCTTTGGTCATGGCAATGGCTCTTTCCAGTTCGGCTTCATTGCGCACTACGCGCATGCCGCGACCACCACCGCCAGCTGCGGCTTTGATGATCACCGGATAACCAATGCGCTTGGCAATGGCGGCGTTCTTTTTAGCGTCGTCGCTGATCGGGCCGTCTGAACCGGGTACACAAGGTACGCCGGTTTTCTTCATGGCGGCAATGGCCGACACTTTATCGCCCATTAAGCGAATGGTGTCGCCTTTAGGGCCGATGAATACGAAGCCTGACTTTTCAACCTGGTCGGCAAAGTCGGCGTTTTCTGCCAAGAAGCCGTAACCGGGGTGAATTGCGACCGCATCAGTGACTTCGGCGGCGGCAATAATAGACGGAATGTTCAAATACGACTGGCTAGACTGATTGCCACCAATACAGATGGACTCGTCTGCTAACAGTACGTGCTTAAGTTCACGGTCGGCGGTGGAATGCACGGCAACCGTTTTGATCCCCAGCTCTTTACAAGCGCGCAGGATCCGTAAGGCAATTTCACCGCGGTTGGCGATGACTACTTTATCCAGCATGAGACTTCCTTTATTCGATAATGAACAGCGGCTCGTCAAATTCAACCGGCTCGCCATTGTCAATTAAGATGGCTTTAATGACACCGGCTTTGTCAGCTTCGATTTGGTTCATCATCTTCATGGCTTCAACGATACACAAGGTGTCGCCCACGTTCACGGTTTGGCCCACTTCGGAGAAGTTTTTTGCACCTGGGCTAGACGCGCGGTAGAAGGTGCCTACCATTGGCGAGCGCATCACATGGCCGCTTACTACAGGCGCTGCAGGCTCGTCAGCAACAGCAGACAAGGCCGCTGCAATAGGGGCTGCTGGAGCTGGAGCCGCTTGGTATTGCTGATATTGTGGCTGCACGTTCTGGCCGGGATTACCGTAACGGCTGATACGAACAGATTCTTCACCTTCGGAGATTTCCAATTCGGCAATGCCAGACTCTTCAACCAGTTCGATCAGTTTTTTAATTTTACGAATATCCATGAGCATTCTCTTGTTATGTTATTACTGAGTTGGAAATTAACGGCGACGTAAAAAGCGGGTCGCCGCTTCCAGGGCAAATTCGTAGCCATCACTGCCCAAGCCGCAAATCACGCCTACTGCCTTATCGGCCAAATAGGAGTGGTGGCGAAACGGCTCACGCGCATGCACATTCGATAAATGCACTTCAATGAAAGGGATATTCACCCCTAACAAGGCATCACGAATGGCCACACTGGTGTGCGTAAAAGCAGCAGGATTAATAATAATAAAATCCTGCTGGCCGTAAGCTTGGTGGATGGCATCAATCAGTTGATGTTCCGCATTGGATTGCAGATGACTGAGCGCGATATTCTGCGCTGCGGCTTGCTGCGTTAAGCCGGCCACTATGTCGGTTAAGCTATTTTGACCGTAAATACCGGGTTCGCGCTGACCTAACAAATTGAGGTTAGGTCCGTTAAGCAACAGAATTCGGAAATGTTCGGCCATCGTGTAGCAATCCTCGGCAATCTTGCGGTGTTCACAGCGTTAAGTAAGGAGCCTATCCGTTTTTGCCTATTGCTGGCAAATAAAATCGTTCGGTTTGGCTCAGACCGGCCAATTATAGTGATTTCGTGGAAATTGGCAGCAAATTACTGGTCTAATCACTAAATAAACTCAAATTTCACCAGCTTAGCTGGTTTTTTAGTGCACCTGATGGCTGCTTGTTCGGTATTAACCCCATGTTTGTCTAATGTGTGCCGGACAGTAAACCTCATATCGGCGAAAATTCCGTGATCTAGTCGATATTTTAGGGGATTTACGGCACATGCGACGCCGAGCTAAACAAGTATGTTTCTCTTGTAGCCGGTCGTCTTTGGTAAAGAGGGCGTAGGCGGTCACGCTGAGCTTTGGATTTTAAACAACAAAGCGCGCTGCATAGCTCATTGCAATGTTAGCCATAAAAAAACGCCACCCTAGACTAGGGCGGCGTTGGCTCAGAACTCTTTAATCAGAACTCTTTAATCAGAACTCTTTAATCAGAACACGTGGTCAGAACGCTTAGTCAAATTCTGGCGCTTGCTAACTCATTTAAGCCCAAGCTTTTAAGAAACTTGACCACGCTCGGCAATCAGACGATCTACTACGGACGGATCCGCAAGTGTCGAGGTATCGCCCAAGGTATCCGTTTCGCCGGTGGCAATTTTACGCAAGATTCGACGCATGATTTTACCGGAGCGGGTTTTCGGTAAGCCTTCTGCCCAGTGAATAATATCCGGTGTGGCGATGGGGCCAATTTCTTTGCGCACCCAGTCCTTCACTTCTTTATGCAGCTCAGCGCTCGGCACTTCACCCTCGTTCAAGGTGATATAGGCATAAATGCCTTGACCTTTGATCTCGTGCGGCACACCCACAATCGCCGCTTCGGCAATCTTAGGGTGCGCCACTAATGCGGATTCTATCTCGGCGGTACCCATGCGATGCCCTGATACGTTGAGTACATCGTCTACGCGACCGGTGATCCAGTAGTAACCGTCTTCGTCACGCTTAGCGCCGTCACCACAAAAGTAAGTGCCGGGGAAAGTAGAGAAGTAGGTTTGCTCGAAGCGGTCGTGATCCCCATAAATGGTGCGCATTTGGCCGGGCCAAGAATCGAGAATAACTAAGTTTCCTTCTACCGCGCCGTCTAGAATATTACCTTCGCCATCTACTATGGCGGGCTGCACACCAAAGAAGGGACGGGTGGCGGAGCCGGCTTTTAATGCCGTGGCACCGGGTAGCGGCGCAATTAAGATGCCGCCGGTTTCGGTTTGCCACCAAGTATCGACAATCGGGCAGCGATTATCGCCAATCACGCGGTAATACCATTCCCAGGCTTCTGGGTTAATGGGCTCACCGACCGAGCCTAAAATGCGCAAGCTCTTACGGCTAGTGCCTTCTACTGCTTCATTGCCTTTGGCCATAAAAGCGCGAATGGCGGTGGGTGCCGTATACAGAATATTGACTTGATGCTTATCAACAATTTCGCTCATGCGGCTGGTTTTCGGGTAGTTAGGAATACCTTCAAACATTAAGGTAGTCGCACCATTAGCCAGCGGGCCATACAGAATATAAGAGTGACCGGTGACCCAGCCTACGTCTGCGGTGCACCAGTGCACATCGCCGTCGTGATAATCGAAGATGTACTTAAAGGTCATGGCCGCATACACCAAGTAGCCGCCTGTGGTGTGCAATACGCCTTTTGGCGTGCCAGTGGAGCCCGAGGTATAGAGAATAAACAGCGGGTCTTCGGCGCTCATTTCTTCTGGCTCGCATACTGCATCCACTTGAGCTGCGGCTTCATGCCACCAGATATTGCGATCGCTATCCCAGGCAACATTGCCGCCGGTGCGCTGATAGACGATCACCTTGCAGTCTTTACTGACGCCGGGTTTAGTGAGTGCCGCATCTACGTTAGCTTTTAATGGCACGGTACGACCGCCGCGCAGTCCTTCATCGGCGGTGATCACCAATTTTGCGTTGGAGTCGATAATGCGGCTCGCCACCGCATCCGGTGAGAAACCACCAAATACCACAGAGTGCACGGCACCAATGCGGGCACAGGCCAGCATGGCCACGGCGGCTTCGACCACCATCGGCATATATAAGCTGACTACGTCGCCTTTTTTCACACCTTGGGCTTTTAAGACGTTGGCAAAACGACACACTTGCTCGTGCAGTTCACGATAAGTGACTTTTTTATCGTCATCAGGGCTGTCGCCTTCCCAGATAATGGCCACTTGATCGGCCTTGGTGGCAAGATGGCGGTCAATACAGTTGGCGGATAAGTTAAGAGTGCCGTCTTCAAACCACTTAATGCTGACGTGGCCGGGATCATAGGAGGTATGTTTCACCTTGGTGTAGGGCTTGATCCAATCGAGGTTTTTACCTTGCTCGCCCCAAAATTTATCAGGATTTTCAATAGACTCTTTATACATGCGCAGGTAACCCGCATTGTCTATGTGGGCGTGCTCGGCAATGTCTGCCTTAATCGGATGAACCTTAACTTCACTCATTATTCCGCTCCTTGGTGTAAAACCCGTAACCCCTAAGGTAAGACTTAAATTGAACAATACCAATTCATCAACACGGCTCAATAAATAGGGGGCAAAGCACGGGACAGTAAATTTGGGTTAATAGGCGCTATTAACTATTATGTAGCCTATTTGTAACCAATATGAACAAGGTGACGCAGATTGGCGCATCACTCAATTAGACTTTTGGCTAGCCAGTGCTGAGATAATGACTAAGCGTGGCTTATTTTTAGCATATTCGACTGCTTTGGTCTGGCTTTTATTCAGTTAGGGTGGGGAAGTGGGCACCGACGCCGTTTTTTATTGCTCTGTTTATCGTTTTGTCTATTGCTCTGTCCAGTTATCGCTCACTCTGTCGGCTGATGCTGCTACAGCAACAATGCATCCGTAAACCAGATGACGACGGCGTAGCGAGTTGCCTTACCGATAAACACCAACAGCGTAAACGGCAACAAGCGCACCTTCATCATGCCGGCAATAAAGGTCAGCGCATCGCCGCCCACGGGTGCCCAGGCCAATAATAAAGACCAGACGCCAAAGCGCTGAAAGCCGGCCTGCGCGCGGGCAAGCTGTTTATCCTTGATGGGAAACCAGCGCTTATGACGATAATGCAGCAGGTATTTACCCAACCACCAGTTGACGATGGAGCCCAGAGTGTTGCCGACGCTCGCCAGCGCCCACAGCCACAAGGCGGCGTCTGGCTGGCGGGTAAGCACGGCGGCCAGCACTAATTCCGAATAAAAAGGCGCTATGGTGGCCGCCAGCACGCTGCTGGCAAACACAATGAAGAAATCCAGCATCACGGATACAGTCGCTCGGGAGGCGTGGTTTTGGCCAACTCAATTAAATGACGAAAAATAGCCCGTTGGTGCGACAGGTAGGGCAGGTATTCTGGGTGCCATTGCACGCCCAGAATGGCGTGATCACCCTGATATTCTATGGCTTGCACGAAACCGTCTAAATCTCGTGCTGTCACGTCAAGCCCAGCACCCAGTCGCTTAACTGCCTGATGATGCAGGCTGTTAATGCGCCAGTTCTTCTTATCCATAATGTGATGCAGTCGGCCTGCGCCTGTGCCCACCGCGGTTTTGCGGGGCAATAGGGTGCGGCGATTGGAGGTATGTTGCCGCTGAGGGCGAATATCGGCATGCAAAGAGCCCCCCAGCACTACATTAATAAGCTGGGCGCCGCGGCAAATACCCAACAGCGGCAGCTGTGTTTGCAGAGCATGCTCAATAAGCTCTATTTCAAATGCATCTCGCTTGGGGTCGGCAGGCGCGCGGCCGGTGTCTTCGCCATATAAAGCCGCATCTATGTCGTCTCCGCCACCAATAATCAGCCCCTGCAGCTTGTCTCTTTTATGAGGCCGAAAGGTGTTGGGTGTGAGGTGCAAGGCGCGGCCACCGGCCAGATGAATGGCCAGTCGAGTGGCCCACCAAGCCCAGGGGAGTTTGCTGTCGGGGCCGGTTACGCCAATTAGCGGAGCCATTGCGTGACCTTATGCTTCCAGGGGTTTAAAAAGTCTGGCGTGATATTGTCGAGATGCTCGGCATAGTGTTGGCATACTTGGGCCAGTAGGTGTTCATCATTGGCCAGGGCTTCAACCTGCAGCCAACCACGCCAGGCATGATCGAGTGACCAGTGGGGGTTATCGATATCCGAATTGGGCAGCCGATAGTGCAGCGTGGGCCGCTTGTTGACCTTGTCGTCCTGCACGGCTTTTTGTACCAGAGCTTCGTCATGCCAGGCCAGCATGGGTAATAAGTCGAGCGAGCGATTACGGCTGGGGTTGGCTAATAGATAGTCGGCACTAAAAGCGGGCAATGAGGGCCAGTAATGAGCGTCGATCACTCGGCGGCTGTACTCTTTGCTAAAGGCGCGAATATAGGGAGAGATCTTACGGGCTGCCACTATGTCTTCGTGCTCTTCCAGCCAGTCGTGTAGGCATAAATAGGCCTTGAAATAGCGCAACAGAGTATGGCTGTCGGTGTTGGGCAGCTCGGGGTTCAGGTGCAGACCAAAGGCATAGTGCAGGGCATGGCGGGTACCTTTGGCGCCGGCCAGCCTCAGGCGTTCAAACAAGGGCATTAAAGAAACCAGTTGCGACAGCGGCAAGGGAGGGGTGACCAATTCGAGTGGCACCAGCTGAAAGGCCAGAGTGCCCAACAGTTCGGTGGCTGCCTGCTCAAGCTCGCCGGGCGGTTGCTTGAGTTGTTCTCGCGCCAGTCGCTTCAGATAATCGAAGTCCAGCTCGGCGCGAAAGGTGCCCAGTGACGTATTTATATCTATTTCGTATTCAGACCGTCGGTGCAAGGTACCGTCAAGTTGATCGGCTACCAGCTCGGCCAAGTAGGGCAGAGGCAGGCCGTTTAGCTCAAGTTCAACGCCAAGACGTCGCTCAACGCCCGCGGCAGTAAGACAGTGTTCGGGTAAGCTAAGGGCCATGCACACTCCTGTTGATTATCTGGGTTGTTGCCACCAGTAAACCATAAAGCCAATCCAGCTTAATGCCAATAGCGCCCAGGGCAGCCAAGACTTGCCCGCCGCTGGGGGCTGTGCCTGAGTGTTCTGCTCGTCAGCCTGGGGCTGGAGCTGTTCGCGGCTGCGCTGTTTTTTTGCCTTGTCGGCGGCGCGCGCTTTAGCTTTTTGCTGCTTCTTATATTCGTCTATGCCTTTTTGCACGCCTTGGGCAATTAAGCGGGTTTGCTCTTTGGTTTGGCCGGGCTTTTGTGTGGCCTTGGCCACGCGCTCGGCTTCGGCCGCAGTTTCGGGCGATGGACGGTTTTTAGTGTGTTTCGGCTGATTCATTAAGGCGCCACATTATTTAAATAATGAATATCCATGCTAAACACGGCTAATAGCAATTGGGTGGCGCTTTGATAAAAACCAAAAGGATCGTTTTTAGCGCAGGCCTCGACTAATTCTGGCAACCAAGTCAGCATCAGCTCATTGGCTAACTCTCTTTGCTGGTCGAGCAAGCCAATACGCTGTTCATCGGTTTGCGCTTGTGTAGCAGCTAGCGCTAGGCTTGCCATCATTTCTAGCTGATTACAGACATTGAGCGGGTCATCATCCTTGAGTTGCGTGCCGTGTTGATGCAACAAAATACTCATTAAAAACAATGACTCTTGAGAAGGCTGAGTAAAAGAGGAGGTGTCGAGCAAACCTTGTTCAACAAACAAGCGTTGATAATGGCCGTTAAGTTGCTTTTCTGGCTCATTCAGCGCTAACACCAAGCCGGCTTGCTGGCGAAAAGCTTCGGCGGCGTCATGCAAAGGGTCGAGTGTGGCCAGGCTAGTTAAGAAGGCGTGCATGTCGTAGCCGCTAAATTCCTGCAGCTCTTCGCTGGTTAAGGGCGCCGACAATAATGCGGTAAACCAATGATAAAGCTCGGCGCGGCGTTGTGACGTCACGATGAAGTCTTGCATATTCCTCCCAAGTGGCGGCCAGTAGCCGCTCAATGCCGTTAGCTCGGCTAAAAAGCCTCTATTCTATCGGCTTTAACGCGCAGATCTACCCTGAAACACAGTAATAACTTGTAGATAAACAAAAACATAAACAAAAAGATAAATAAAAATTCGCCGGTCAGCGTTAATAATTATTTAAGGTAAAGATAAATAAGTCTGGCTAACCCCGCGCGTAGGGCTAGGCCACACAGCCCCTACAGGGTAAACTGATGGGAAAATTTAACAGAACCTTTTATATCCCCCCATGCGTCAGGAGAGACAATGTTAAAGCGTGACATGAATATCGCCGATTACGATCCCCAGTTGTGGCAAGCCATGTGTGATGAAACTCAGCGTCAAGAAGAGCATATTGAGTTAATCGCTTCAGAAAACTACACCAGCCCGCGCGTAATGGAAGCACAAGGCTCACAGCTCACCAATAAATATGCCGAAGGCTACCCTGGTAAGCGCTTCTACGGCGGCTGTGAATACGTAGATATCGCCGAGCAGTTGGCGATTGATCGTGCTAAAGAATTGTTTGGTGCTACCTATGCCAACGTGCAACCACATTCTGGCTCACAAGCTAACTCTGCGGTATTTATGGCGCTGGTAAAGCCAGGTGACACCGTAATGGGCATGAACTTGGCTCACGGCGGCCACTTGACCCACGGCTCTCCTGCCAACTTCTCTGGCAAAATGTACAACATCATTCCTTACGGCATCAACGAAGCCGGCGTTATCGACTACGAAGAAATGGAACGCTTAGCCATTGAGCACAAGCCGAAGATGATCATCGGTGGTTTCTCTGCGTTTTCTGGTATCGTTGATTGGGCGCGCATGCGTGAGATCGCCGATAAAATTGGCGCTTGGTTTATGGTTGATATGGCCCACGTTGCCGGCTTGATTGCCACCGGTCACTACCCAAGCCCGATTAAGCATGCCCACGTCGTTACCACTACCACCCATAAAACGCTGGCAGGCCCACGCGGCGGTTTGATTTTATCGGCCGAAAACGACGAAGATCTGGAGAAGAAGCTGAATTCAGCTGTCTTCCCTGGTGGCCAAGGCGGCCCCCTGATGCACGTGATCGCCGGCAAAGCCGTGGCCTTTAAAGAAGCCATGGAGCCTGAATTCAAAGTTTACCAAGGCCAAGTATTGAAAAATGCCCAAGCCATGGCCGATGAATTCATCAAGCGCGGTTATAAAGTGGTTTCAGGTGGCACTTACAACCATTTGTTCTTGCTCGATTTAATCGACAAAGACATTACTGGTAAAGATGCAGACGCCGCTTTGGGCAAAGCCTTCATCACGGTAAACAAAAACTCAGTACCTAACGATCCTCGCTCACCTTTTGTGACTTCAGGTATTCGTATCGGTACACCTGCGGTCACTCGTCGTGGTTTTAACGAAGCCGACGTGCGCCAGTTAGCCGGTTGGATTTGTGATGTGTTAGATAACATCAACGACGATGCCGTCATTGCTTCTGTTAAAGAGCAAGTGCAAGACATCTGCCGTCGTCATCCTGTTTACGCTTAATTGCCTAAGCTCGATAGATTAGCTAGATGCTGACAGCAAACGGGACCCTAGGGTCCCGTTTTTGTTTGGTTAAGTGTAAAGGGTTAAGGGCAAAGAGGACGACACACACCCAAAAACTAAACCTAGAACCATTTTTGCCACGGAATCCACGGAAACCACGGACGTAGTTCACAAGCGACAAGAGCCAAAGATATTTTATGGTAAGAGCTTGCTCTCTGATGATGAGGCGTTTGGCTCTTACTATTAATCGTTTTATCTCAGCTTTGACCTTTTTAGATCTGATCACTATTTTTCCGTGTATTCAGTGGCAAATAGTCTTAAGGCTCTAGGTATTAGGTGTTTGCTCCTCACACTTTACGCTTCACCCCTCACGCGCCCTAAGCCACTGGCAATCTTAAGTCCGCTTATTTACACTGAAGACCGAATTTAGCTTAGGGAGTCGCTATGCATTGTCCCTTTTGTCAAGCCACCGACACTAAGGTGATTGACTCACGCTTAGTGGGTGAAGGTTTACAGGTGCGCCGTCGCCGCGAGTGCCTCGCCTGTAAAGAGCGTTTTACTACCTTTGAAACCGCCGAATTGGTCATGCCGCGCATTATTAAAAGTAACGGTATTCGCGAGCCTTTTAATGAAGCTAAATTAGAAGCCGGCATGCAGCGGGCGTTAGAAAAACGTCCGGTAAGCATAGAAGCCATAGAGCAGTCGGTGCTGCGCATTATGTCGCAACTGCGGGCCACGGGTGAGCGCGAAGTAAAGTCCGAGCTGATCGGTAATTTGGTGATGGAAGAGCTGAAGCTGCTGGATAAGGTGGCTTACATTCGCTTTGCCTCTGTGTATCGCTGCTTTGAAGACTTACGCGAATTTGGTGAAGAAATCGCCCGCTTGGAGCAATAAGTGTTTAACTCTCGATCTAATTCTCAGTCCGGCTCTCAGTTCGACTCTCTGTTTGATGTGCAAGATGCGCAGTGGATGGCTCGCGCCTTAGAATTGGCGCGCCGTGGCCGTTTTACTGCCAGTCCTAATCCTGCCGTGGGCTGTGTGCTGATTAAAAAAGATCAGCTGACAGGTGAACAGCACTTGGTAGGTGAAGGTTTTCATCGCCAAGCGGGCGGCCCTCATGCCGAAGTGTTTGCGCTGCGACAAGCAGGTAGCTTGGCAAAAGGTGCCACTGCCTATGTGACGCTGGAGCCTTGTGCACATACGGGCCGCACGCCACCGTGCGCCCAAGCGCTAATTGATGCAGGCGTGGCACGGGTGGTGGTGGCCTGTTTGGATGCGAATCCGCAAGTGTCGGGCAGAGGCATTGCCATGTTGCAGGCCGCCGGCATTGCCGCAGAAGCAGGCTTAATGGCGGCGGAGGCCGAGGCCATTAATGCCGGGTTTATGCAGCGTATGCGCAGCGGTTTACCCTATGTGACGGTGAAACTGGCCGCCAGCTTGGATGGTCGTACGGCCTTAGCAAATGGCGAAAGTAAGTGGATTACGGGGGCGGCGGCGCGCCGCGATGTGCAGCGCCATAGAGCCTTGAGTTGCGCCATTTTATCCGGTGCCGATACGGTATTAATGGATAATGCTAGCCTCAATGTGCGCTGGTCTGAGCTGCCAGAGTCCGTGCAGAAACAGTACGGCCAGTATGTGTTGCCTAGCTCTTTGTCTGATTCTCTATCAAGTGAATCAACAATCGAGCCGCCATCAAATGAGCCACAGTTACGCCAACCGCTGCGGGTGATTATCGATACCCGCAATCGGCTGACGCCTGATCTCAAGCTATTCAGTTTACCTGGCCCGATTTTATTATTGCGAGGTCAAGTGAGTGGATGCTTTAACGAACAAGTCGAAGAGTGCATCTTGCCGCTTACAGCTCAGGGTAAACTAGACTTGCACGCCTTAATGATAGAGCTGGGTAAGCGCCAGATTAATCGGTTGTGGATCGAGGCGGGCGCGCAATTGTGTGGTGCCTTATTTAACGAACAACTGGTAGACGAGCTGGTGTTGTATCAAGCACCTAAGCTGATGGGCAGCAGTGCGCGTGGCTTGTTCGACTTACCTAATGTTACCGACATGCAGCAGGTGATTAACTTGCAATGGCAAGACGTGCGCCAAATAGGTGCAGATCTTAAGCTCACCGCACGCATTAGCAAGCGGCTTGCTCTCGAATGAGGTCTGCTTAACAGTAACCGCATTGGCTTGTGACTATTATTCACGGCATGTATCAGTCGTTTGCCGATAGCCTTGAGGCGCGGCGAGCGAACTGTCAGTCAATTTAAGTTAAATATTAAGGGAGCCTCCCATGGCCTTAAGCAATACCCAAGACATTATCGACGATATTCGACAGGGCAAAATGGTCATCTTAATGGATGACGAAGGCCGCGAAAACGAAGGCGACTTGATCATGGCCTCGCACCATGTACGCCCCGACGACATTAATTTTATGGCCAAATATGGCCGCGGGTTAATTTGCCTGACCCTAACCGAAGCTCGTTGTCGTCAGTTGAATATTCCGCAAATGGTGAGCCGCAATACCGAGCAGTTTTCTACCGCTTTTACGGTATCCATTGAGGCGGCCGTTGGCGTTACTACCGGCATTTCTGCCGCCGACCGCGCCCGCACCGTGCAAGCGGCGGTGGCCCCGGATGCTAAACCCGCTGATTTAGTGCAGCCTGGACATATTTTCCCGCTCAAAGCACAAAACGGCGGTGTGCTGACCCGCGCCGGCCATACGGAAGCTGGCTGTGATTTAGCGCGTTTGGCGGGCTTAGAGCCCTCAGCCGTAATAGTGGAAATCTTAAATGAAGACGGCACCATGGCGCGGCGCGCCGACTTAGAAGTGTTTGCCGAACAACACGGTATTAAATTGGGCACCATTGCCGATTTAATCGAATACCGTAATCAAAACGAAACCACTATCGAGCAAGTCGCGCGCTGTAAACTGCCCACCGAATTTGGCGAGTTTGAACTGCTGACCTTTAGAGACACCATCGATAACCAAGTGCACTTTGCGCTGAAAAAAGGCGACATTAAGGCGGACCAGCCGACCTTAGTACGGGTGCACATTCACGACGTGTTTACCGATATTCTGATGACCGACCGTCATTCTGCGCGCACTTGGCCGTTGGCCAAATCCATGCAGCGCATTGCCGATGAGGGCGGCGTGTTGGTGGTATTAGGCCAAGATCAGGTAACCGATCAGCTGTTGTCTTTGGTACGCCAATTTGAAGCGGTCGATAAGGGCGAGCAGGCAGAAGCGCCCAAGTGGCGCGGTACTTCACGCCGCGTGGGTGTGGGCTCGCAAATCTTGCAGGCATTGGGTGTGGGCAAGATGAAGTTGCTTAGCTCGCCGAAGCGTTATCACGCACTGTCGGGCTTTGGCCTTGAGGTAGTGGAATACGTTACCGACTGATGATCAATAGCTGTTTGTTTTAAAAAAGCCCACGTTAAGTGGGCTTTTTTTTGAGCTGTTGGTTGAGTTTTGATGCACAAACGTCAACAATGGCGGCCTCAACTGAATTACATTACTAGCAGGCAAGGAAGCTAATGGCCACTTGGGGAAAAGGACTACGAGCTAAGGCGGTGTGGGCTGTGATTGGTGCCTGTCTACTGATATTTATTCCAGCAGCAGCCATGGGCTGGCAATTAGTGTCAGGGGTGCAAGAGCACTTTGGCCGTGCTTTTGCCCTTAATTTCACGCAACTAAACCGACAAAATATTTTAGTGCCTCTGTCTCGAGATTTAGCTCTGGCGCAACGCTTTGCTGATTCTATCCTGATGCAGCAGTGGTTGAGCCAAGAAGATAATCCACAAGACAAAGCGCTGTTATTTCGTGAGAGCGAAGGCTATCTCAAGGATTTCAGTAGCCATTCCTTTTTTATTATCAGTACGCAATCTGGGGCTTATTACTATCGAGAAGCCAATAAAGCGTTCGATGGCCAACCCGAGTATACCCTTAAAGCCAACAACCCCGATGACAGCTGGTTTTACAATGTGCTGGCTAATGGCCAACAGGTGAATATTAACGTTAACCGAGATGCGCGGCTGCAAACGACGCGTGTTTGGTTAAATATTCTGATTGAAGCCCAAGGCAAGGTGTTGGGCATGGCGGGCACCGGCATCGATCTGACCCAGTTTATCGAGCAGTTTATTGCGACCGATGAAGTGGGCGTCACACCTATGATTATCGATGAGCAAGGTGCCTTTCAGGCGCATCCCGACAAAGACACTATCGCCATTGGCTCGGCCGCAGGAGCCGAGGTGCAACAAAGAACCTTATTGGCGCAATTGCCCGAGGCCCAGCAGGCGCGGCTTCGCACCTTGATGGCTGAGGCTAAAAAAAATCCCCAGCAAGTGAGTCTTGACCACTTTACCTTGGCCGATAAGCGCCAATTAGTGGCGCTCAGTTTTATACCCGAATTGAGCTGGTATGTGGTGACCGCCATTGATCTGGATGCGGCGCAGATACTGGAGCCGGGTTGGTTAACCCTCTCTCTGTTGGCCTTTATTCTGATCTTGGTGTTGTTGCTGTTGGCCTTGGCTTACGCGGTAGAGCGACTGATGTTATTGCCCTTGCGTCGCTTACAAAGCTCGGCCAGTGCCATCGCTAATGGCAATTATCAGGTGTCGTTACCGCCCTCAACAGGTGATGAAATAGGCGACTTGAGCACGGCGTTTGGGGTGATGGCCAACAAGGTGCAGACGCACACCCAAGAGCTGGAAAACAAGGTGCGCAGTCGTACGTGTGAGCTGGAAGCCGCCAATCAGCAGATGCGCCAAGCGCATCAACAGATTAATGACTCCATTGATTACGCCAGTTTAATACAAAAAGCGATTTTGCCCGATCAGCAGCTAAAACAAACTTTGGGCGAACAGCACTTTGTATTGTGGCACCCCCGCGATGTGGTGGGGGGGGATTTTTATGTTTTTCACCCCGCAGAGCATGGCCGCTATTTAGTTGGGGTCGTCGATTGTGCGGGGCACGGCGTGGCAGGAGCATTAATGACCATGCTGGCGCGGGCGGCGCTGGATCATGCCATTCATGATAGTGGTATTGCTTCGCCGGCCACCATTTTGCAGCAGACCGACCTTATCTTGCGCGGTATGATGCAAGATTGTGAGCTACCACGTGGGCTGGCTACCAATATGGATGTGGGTCTGGCTTGTGTGATGCCCGATCAACAACAACTGGTGTTTGCCGGTGCTAAGATGTCGCTCTATCACAGCGATGGTGAGCAGGTAATTGAAGTGAAGGGCCATCGTCGCCCGCTGCTTGATCGACGTTTAGTAGAATTTAGCGATACCCAGATCCCCTTGCAGCCAGAACATATTTATTATTTAGCCACCGATGGCTATTTGGATCAGGCGGGTGGTGACAAAGGATTTGGCTTGGGGAACAGCCGGTTTTGTGAGTTATTAAAAAATCATGCCACTTTGCCTTTAGCTGAACAGGCGCAGTCTCTTAAGTTGGCGTTGGAGGAATATAAAGGGGATTTTCCTCAGCGTGACGACATTACCTTGTTGGCCTTTAAAGTGGATTCGTTAAAATAAGGACATTGCTATGTTATCCATAGATTTATTATCGATAAGAGAACAGTTCAATAAGAATCATATTCTCTTGTGTTTCAATGGCCCTATTTCTCGCAGTTTGATCGAAGAAATAGGAAACGCATTAAAAAATTATCTGCATGCAGACAACGCCTTGCCCCATGCGGCACAAGATGTATTTGGCGTATATATTGAGCTGACCCAGAATATTCGTCATTACGCTAACCGCTTGAATTACAGCGAAGCAGAAGGCTCGGCGACCGTGGTGGTGGCACGCAATGCTGAGGGTAACTACTTAGTGTTGGCGGGTAATCAGGTGGAGTTGGCTGATGGTCAGTCATTGTGTGAGCGTATCAGTGAGTTGGCTGAGTTAGATAAAGCGGAATTGAAAAAGGCCTATAAAACACAGTTACGCCAACCTCGCGAAGAGGATGCGCTCAGCGGCGCCGGTCTTGGGCTGCTGGATGTAGCCAGAAAATCCACTCAGCCCATGGTGGCTAAGTTAGTGGATACCGGCTCGAATCGTGGTTTTTTAAGCTTGTTGGCGGTGATATGAATATTCAACCAGATATGGATCTGAAAACAGATATAGACCTGAAAATATTAACGATTGCGGGCGGACAGTCGACCCCGACCATTCACTGTGATCCAGCCTTGGGGCTGATGACCATGCAGGGCGACTCTTACCCAGAAAACTCATTTGAGTTTTTTAGTGAGATCATCAGTTGGGTGGAGCAGTTTTTACAACAGTCCAGTTTGCCCTTGCACCTAGAGTTACGCCTTATCTACATGAATACCAGCAGTGTGAAAGCCATGATGGATATTTTCGACTTGCTGGAAGCCGCCCATGAGCAAGCTCGCGCCGTCAGTGTGTGCTGGTACTACGATCCGGAAAACGAACGTGTAGTCGAACTGGCCGAAGAGTTTAAAGAAGACTGTACCTTCCCTTTTGATATTAAGCCCCATGACTAACCCATTAACGGATGCTGAACTGGAGCGCTTACTGCTGGCGCCAGAACATCAAGATAATCCCTTACTGCCGGCGCTCAAGCTATTGCGAAAGCGAGAGCAAATGCACCAGCAACGCTTAGATCGTTTGCTGCGCATTGCCGACTGCAGTGATGATTTAGCGCGAACGCAGAGTCATGACTTACTTCACCAATATGATAAACAGCTACGTCGTTTAGAAAAGATCACCCGCATCTCTGATCGTTATCAGCAAAATCTACTGGAGCTGAATGAAGAGCTCAAAGAAGTGGCCTTGCGTGACCCGTTAACGGGATTAGCCAATCGTCGTTTATTAATGTCGCGATTAAATGAAGAAATAGAGCGCAGTCGGCGACATCAGCAACCTTTGAGTGTGGTGATGCTAGATGTGGATCATTTCAAGCGTATTAACGATGTGTTTGGTCATGATATGGGTGATAAAGCCTTATGCATGATGTCCAAGGCCATAGTGCAGCAGCTACGAGAGACAGATCTTTGTGCACGCTGGGGCGGAGAAGAGTTTATGTTGCTGTTGCCTGATACACGCTCAGAACAAGCCATTCATATGGTAGAAAGAGTGATGCAGGCCATACGTTTATTGCAGTTGCGCGATGATCAAACGGTCTCGTTAAGCATTAGTGCAGGTATCACGCAATATCATGCCAATGAAGCCATGGACGTTACTATTAATCGTGCCGACGGCGCTTTAATTTCAGCGAAGCAGAATGGTCGAGATCAATGGCAATGGGCAAGATAAGCTAAAAATTATCAGATAAGGACACGCTAAATGACACTGAATGCCATTATCAAAAACACCGCAGTCGATCCCGATGCTTGCATTATTTGGCTGCATGGCTTGGGTGCCAACGGCCATGATTTTGAGCCCATAGTGCCTGAGCTAGGTTTGCCTACGGGCAGTGCGATTCGTTTTATCTTCCCTCATGCGCCGCAAATAGCGGTGACCGTTAACGGCGGTCATCGCATGCCCGCTTGGTATGACATTATTGCCATGAACATAGACCGCGAAGTGGATGAGCGGCAGTTGCGAGTGTCTGCCCGTGCCATACAGGCTTTAATTGAGCAGCAAATTGAGCAGGGCATCGACAGCCGCCGCATCATTTTAGCGGGCTTCTCTCAAGGGGGAGCCGTGGCCTATGAGGCGGCATTAAGCTTTGATAAACCGCTCGGTGGTTTGGTGGCCATGTCGACTTATCTAGCCACTGCCAACAGCCTAGAACGCAACGCGGCTAATGCGGCTTTACCTATTCAGGTATTACACGGCAGCCGCGATACAGTCGTGCCCGAGTCGTTGGGCACCCGTGCGTGTCAGCAGCTCAAAAGTTGGGGCTATGCGCCTGAGTTTCACAGTTACAATATGGAGCACAGCGTGTGCGGTGCCGAAGTGGCCGACATCAGCCGTTTCTTCAGCGAGTGTTTAGGGCTTGAAAGCCGCGAAGCGTAAAGGGTGAGGCGTGAGGCGAACGGGCTAAAACAGTACCAAGCCAACCCAAGGGCGGTGTTAATTTTTAAGCCGTCATCCTGACGCATGTCATGATCTCGCTTTGGTCTTTTGTAGGCGAACGCTTGCTCTCGCATTTCGCCGTAGGCGGAACGATTTAAACCCAAACACCGAACCTAAAGGTATATCTGCCACGGAATCCACAGCTCTTTATTTATGAGAAGCACGGAACAATAGAGATCAGATCTAAAAAGATATTTAATTTGTAAAACCTTAAGGGCGAAAGCTTGGTTGAATACTTTTCTCGTACATAGGAGTCCCTACAAAACCGTGACTGAAGGACTTGTACTTACCAAGTAAGATCTCTGTCTTTTTCGATCTTATATCAGCTTTATTTTTCTGTGGGTTCCGTGGATTCCGTGGCGAGATAATCTTTATCGCTCTTTGTTTATGCTGGGCGCTTGGCGCTGTTTTCCCCTCACATTAAACCAAGGATTCTTAATGACTGAACAAGACTTGCTCCACGCGCTGCAACATAGTCCGGAGCAACTGAGCTTTGCCGAAACGCTGGCGGTGATTGATAGCGCGTATCACTTTACGCCTACCGCCTTTACCAATGGCGAGTTAGACAATGCGGCCGGAGAAAATAATGGCTCTTGCAAGATTTTTGCCTTTGGCCAATTACATCAGCTAAGTGTCGAACAAGCTGTAGCCGGTTTTGGGGAGCATTATCGTGGTGTATTAGCAGACCCGACTGGACAGGGGCACCAAAATATCCGTAACTTCATTAAACACGGCTGGGCTGGGATTCACTATCAAGGGTCGCCATTAGCAGTTAAAGCCCAAGCCAAAAGTTAAAACTTAAGTCTAAAACTCTCGTAAGGAACTCACCTATGGCCGGCGCTAGCTTATTGACGTTGCTTGATGATATTGCCAGTTTACTGGATGACGTTTCACTCATGACCAAGGTAGCGGCCAGAAAAGCCGCCGGTGTACTGGGCGATGATTTAGCGCTGAATGCCGAGCAAGTTTCCGGGGTGAAAGCCGATCGAGAGCTGCCCGTGGTGTGGGCGGTAGCTAAAGGCTCCATGCGTAATAAATTGATTTTAGTGCCTTCTGCCTTAGCCATTAGCGCCGTTATTCCTTGGATCATAGTGCCGCTGTTAATGTTGGGCGGTACTTATTTATGCTATGAAGGCGCCGAGAAATTGGTGCATTCTTTTCTTCATAAAAAAACACAATCCACGTCTGCCACCACGGCTGTGCAAAGTGAGCCTCCATCAAACGCTGAGCTTTTAGCTGAATTCCCCCCGTTAGCAGTCCCCCCTTCTCCAAAAATAATACACCCAGACGCCAAGCTGGATCCTAATGCGGATGTGCTGACCTATGAGCGCGATAAGATAAAAGGTGCGATTCGCACCGACTTTGTGTTGTCAGCAGAAATTATCGTGATCACCTTAGGCATAGTGGCGGATGCGCCTTTTATGCAGCAGGTGATGGTGTTGGCCGGTATAGCGGTAGCTATGACCATAGGCGTGTATGGCTTGGTGGCCGGTATTGTTAAACTGGACGATTTAGGCTTGTATCTCACCCAAAAAGCCGGGGCATTGAAAAAGTTAGGGCTCGCCATATTGGCCGCTTGCCCTTATTTAATGCGCGCTTTATCGATAGTCGGCACCATTGCCATGTTTTTGGTGGGGGGCGGTATTTTAGTACACGGCCTTTTTTGGTTGGAGCATGGGGTAGAAGCCGTCGCCAAACTTACTCTGGGGCTGCCGGCCATAGGGAGCGTGTTAGCTTGGTTAACCCCGCTATTACTGCATATGGTGGTAGGCCTAGCTGTGGGTTTGCTGGTGGTATTGTTGTTTAAAGCGAAAGAATTGTTTATGCCAAGTACGCAATAAAAAACAAGCTCAAAGCTCAAGTGCTTTACGGCTACGGTACCATTCGAGAATATTACGACTGCGATAGCTGAGCAGTGCCACTAAAATCAGCGTACAGCCTAACATTTTCGGTAGCGGCATCGGCTCGTGATACCAAAACACGCTGATCAATACCGTCCATACCGGCTCCAACATCATGATCAGCGCGGCATTGGCCACTGGGCTGTATTTTTGTCCCATGCTCTGCAGCACAAAGCGCAACGAAGTGGCCAACAAGACGCTGGCCGCAAACCAAGCCCAAGTGATAGGCGCTATGCTGGCGGGCCATTGCTCAAAGCTTGCGGAATACAATAAGTGCATCACACCGGTCACGGCCAGCTGAATACAGGTCAGCGCCATGGGATCGATGCGCCGCGCAAAGCGGCTGTTTAAATTAAAATACAAAGCCAACGATAGCGAGGCGAGCAAGAACAACAGCTGACTGAGCGATAAGCTAAGGCCATTGCCCATGGTCAATAAAAATAAGCCTACCAAGGCGATAGGCAAGGCTATCCAAAATTGGCGCAAGGGGCGTTCTTTAAACAAAACCCACGCCAACGGCGGCACCATCAGCATGGCCAAGCTCATGATAAAAGCGCCTTCGCCTATGCCTGAGCTGTGCGCTATGGCTTGTATCCAGAAGATAAGATTTAGGGTCATTACCAAGCCAATGGCGGCGGCCTTGAACAGCAATTCAGGCGAGGTACGCATCAGTGCACGATAGCAAAACGGCAGCAGCAAGAGGGCGGCCAATAAGAAGCGCCACCCCACAAAACCGGCGGGTGGCAGCCCTAAGATGGCTTCTTTTGAAAACAACCAACCGATGGAAGCCAGTAGAGTCGCCGCTAAAATTAATAAATCGCCACGCCGTTCTGGCTGCATATTGACTCCTGCTGGTGTTAGCGCTTATTTTTTAGATTATGACGAGTAAACGCTTCTGCTATAAGTTGCGCTAAAAAATTAATAGCGCGCTCACTACTGGCTATTCTATAGCAGAAACCAAGGATGTGATGGCGTTAAGCGTTATTTTCTGCCGTTGGTCTTCATGGCTGCTGTATTCCGCTGTTATTTTAACTATCACAAGCTTACAGGGCGTGATCTAGCCTGCTAGCTTTACCTTGGCCGTCACTAGATGTAGAAAAATACCTAGGAGTCAAATATGGCAGAAACAAGCGCCGCAAACAGTGTGGTACAAGATGTGCCCCAAGCAATAAACTTAGACTTTGGCGTGGCACTGGAGCGCATTGATGCTTGGGTGGATGGTGCCATTCGCTT
This sequence comes from Oceanisphaera sp. W20_SRM_FM3, assembly GCF_052119705.1. NCBI lineage: Bacteria > Pseudomonadati > Pseudomonadota > Gammaproteobacteria > Aeromonadales > Aeromonadaceae > Oceanisphaera > Oceanisphaera sp. W20_SRM_FM3. The sequence goes on from NZ_JBGQOP010000010.1 coordinate 70,465, forward strand.
GCTGCCTAATCTGGTGGTGGCCGCCGTGTTGCTGCTGATTTTTTACGGGGTGGGTTTGCTGGTGCGCCGGCTCATTGTGCGCCAGATGCACAGACGCGAGCGGGATAACCTAGGCGAGGTGCTGGGCGGCTTCGTTAAATGGCTAATTTTTTTACTGGGTTTTTTATTGGCTGCCACCATCGTCTTACCCAGCCTTAAGCCCAGTGATTTGATTGCCGGTCTTGGGGTGAGCTCGGTAGCCATTGGTTTTGCCTTTAAAGACATTTTACAAAACTGGCTGGCGGGTTTGTTGATCTTATTGCGCCAGCCCTTTGATATTAATGACCAAATTTCCATTAACAGCCACGAGGGCACGGTAGAGCGTATTGAAACCCGCGCCACCATCATTAAAACCTACGATGGTCAGCGGATAGTGGTACCCAACAGTGATATTTATACGCAAGCGGTACGGGTGCTCACCGCCCATGAATTTAGGCGCAGCGAATACCAAGTCGGTATTGGCTACGACGATGACTTAGATACCGCCTGCGCCTTGCTCGTGGCTGCCGTGTCTAAAGTGGCCGAAGTAGAGCAAGCGCCCATGGTAGAAGCTTTGCCTTGGGATTTAGCCCCCAGCTGGGTGACCATAAAAGTACGCTGGTGGACACGCAGCCATAAGGCGGACGTGACGCAAGTGCATGCGCAGGTGATCAGAACCATTAAGCATACGCTCGAAGAAGCCGACATCAGCATGCCCGGAGAGGCTGTGCTGTTCCAGTTGCAAGACAGCTTTGATGAAGAGGAATTTACCGAGGAAGAGCCCAAATCGCGCCATTAGTGTGCCTATGGCGCCGTCTTGGCGATCAAGGATGTTAACTTGGCGACATCTAATGACTTTTGTCACCCTCAGGTTGTGATAGAATGTGCGCACTTTTGTCAGAGCAGAGGTTTCCATGAAGGTAATCGAAGGGCTTATGGCCACTCCTAACGCCCGTGTGGCGATCGTTGTCGCACGCTTTAATAACTTTATTAACGACAGCTTAGTGAATGGCGCGCTGGACGTATTAATACGTCAAGGCCAAGTAAAAGATGACAATATCACCCTGGTAAAAGTACCGGGTGCCATTGAAATGCCCTTGGTGTGTAAAAAGTTGGCCAAAACCGGCGACTATGACGCCATAGTGGCGCTGGGTTGTGTGATCCGCGGTGGCACTTACCACTTCGACTTGGTCGCCAATCAAAACAGCAGTAGCATGGCCAATGTGATGATGGACTTTGAAGTGCCCATCGCCTTTGGCGTGCTAACTACCGAAAATATTGAACAAGCCATAGAGCGCGCTGGCACCAAGGCGGGCAACAAGGGCGCAGAGGCTGCCCTCAGCGCACTTGAAATGATTAATGTCCTGCAGCAGCTGGACTAATACTGGAGTACTGCATTGAAACCGTCTGAACGCCGCAAGGCCCGCCGTCTCGCTACCCAAGCCATTTACCAATGGCAGATCACCAAGGATAACGTGGCCGATATTGCCCAGCAATTTGCGCTGGAACAGGACACCAAAGGCGTCGACATGGATTATTTCCGTGACCTGCTGTACGGTGTTTCTGTACACACCAAAGAGCTGGATGGCATTTATTCGCCTTTCCTGTCGCGCCCGTTAGACGACTTGGACATGGTTGATAAAGCGGTGTTGCGCTTAGCCACTTACGAGCTAACACGACGTGAAGATGTGCCTTATCGCGTAGTCATCAACGAAGCCATTGAGCTGGCCAAGGCGTTTGCCGCCGAAGAAAGCCATCGTTTCGTAAACGGCGTGCTTGATAAAGTCATCAAGCAGTTGAAAAAATAACAATAAGCACGGGAAAAAAGCCAGCCACTCGCTGGCTTTTCATTTTCTATGAATGAATTCGATATTATTAAGCACTATTTCACCAAAGCCAGCCATCGTAAAGATGTGCTTATGGGCCCAGGTGACGATTGCGCCATCTTACAAGTGCCGGCCAATACCTTATTGGCGGTGAGCACTGATACGCTAGTCAGCGGCGTGCATTTCTTTGCCGATATGGATCCCGCAGCCCTCGGTCACAAGGCCTTGGCAGTCAACCTGTCAGACTTGGCCGCCATGGGGGCCGATCCTTGTTGGGTGTCGCTGGCGCTGACCTTACCTGAAGTGGATCAAGCCTGGATCAAGCAGTTTTGTGCCGGCTTTTTTGAGCTAGCCGAATATTACAACGTGGCGCTGATCGGCGGCGACATGACCAAGGGCCCGCTGTCGATTACTGTGACGGTGCAAGGTACGCTGCCCGAAGGCAAAGGCCTAATGCGCTCAGGCGCCGGTGTTGGTGATGGTATTTATGTGACTGGCACCCTAGGTGATGCGGCTTTAGGTTTGCAGCAAGTGCTGGGCAACATTGCGGTGTCTGCTGAGCATCAAGAATTTGTGCGCAATAAATTCGAGCATCCGCATCCGCGTATTTTGGTGGGGCAGGCGTTGCGTGATATGGCCACCAGTGCCTTGGACTTATCCGATGGTTTGGCCGGCGACTTGGCGCATATTTGTCGGGCATCAAACCTGCGAGCGCAGATAGAAGTGAAGCAATTGCCGCTTAGCGAGGCCATGCAAGCCTCGGTTAGCCAAGAGCGAGCTTGGGAGCTGGCGTTGACCGGTGGTGATGATTACGAGTTATGCTTTACCGTACCTGAGCTTTATCGCGGCCAGTTAGAAACGGCCTTGGCTCATTGCGGCGTGAAATTTAGCCGCGTAGGTCGCATGCTTTCCGGTGAGCCCAGTGTCGACTTGGTACATGATGGCCAGCCTTACCAAATCGTCAGCCAAAGCTGGGATCATTTTCGGAAGGCATAAGTCGAAAATAGTAAGGCGTGAAGGAGGGATAGCGCCGAGCCCCAAGCGCCCGGCGCCCAGCTAATCCTAAGAGCCAAATCTAAGAGCTAAAGCTATTTTTGCAACGCCTCTTTGTTTACGAGAAGCACGAAATCCACGAAAAAATAGAGATCAAATCTGAAAAGATATTTAATAGGTAAAGATTAAAATTACGGCTAATAACACAAGGCTGAAATGGGTTTTTATATTAGCTATTACTAATGATTATTATTGTCTTTTTCGAGCCCATCTCAGCTTAATTTTTCTGTGGATTTCGTGTTCTTTCGTTGCAAGAAATTCTTTAATCTTTAGCTCTTTGTTAAGCTGGGTGCTTGGCGCAGGGCGCTCGGCGCTGGTTTTTCCCCTTACTCTTCACCCTTCACATTCATGTAAGGAATACTTCAATGAGAAAACCAGAGCTCGCTAAGTTAAAGCTGTCTAACCCGCTGCACTTGCTGGCCTTGGGGTTTGGTAGTGGCTTAAGCCCGATTATGCCCGGCACCATGGGCACCATAGCCGCCATTCCCTTGTATCTGTTGATACAGGGCTTGGCGGCACCTTGGTATATCGCCATCTTAGTGCTGGGCTTTATTGTCGGTATTTGGTTTTGCAATGCCGCTACCAAAGCCATTGGTCAGCCGGATCACGGCGCCATCGTCTGGGACGAAATCATTGGTTTTGGCATTACCATGTTTATGGCGCCTGCCGGTTGGGCTTGGATACTGGTTGGTTTCGTGCTGTTTCGGTTTTTCGATATTTTAAAACCTTGGCCGATCAGTTGGTTTGACCGGCGCGTGCATGGCGGCTTTGGCATTATGCTGGATGATGTGATTGCCGGTTTATTTGCGCTCGGTTGTTTGCAGCTGCTGGCCAAGTATTTTTAAACGAAAGTGAGGAGTAAGACGTGAGGGGTAAACCCTCGCGTCTTTTACGCTTTCTGTCTCAAGCCGTACGCCCTAGGTCAAAGACGACGGCAGTCTTTTTTTGATTTACAGCGTTCAGCTTAACGCTACGGCGTTTTTCTTACGTATGGCGCATCGCGTCTTTCTCGTTCACTTCTCCCCTCCCGCCTCACACTCTCTCATTTTTAAAGTTGAATATTTTTAAGTGAAGTAACAAGATGTGAGCAATTGCTCTATACAAGAGTGCGGATCAAGGGCTGGGCGGCTTAAGGAACAAGATGTCTTTATTAGAAGTGAAACACCTAAGAATTGAGTATCCGTCTCGCCAAGGCATCATGGCCGCCATAGAAGATTTATCTTTTCATCTCGAGCGTGGGGAAATTCTCGGCATAGTAGGCGAGTCTGGTGCCGGAAAGTCCACCATTGGCAATGCTATTATCGATCTGTTAAGCCCGCCGGGGCGCATCGCCAGTGGTGAAGTCTATCTCGATAAAGAGCGCATCTCTGGGCTGACGTCCGGCCAGATGCGCGGTATTCGCGGTCGGCGCATCGGTTTTATCTTTCAAGACCCCATGACCTCACTCAATCCGTTATTAACGATTGAAACGCAAATGGTCGAAACCCTGCTCGTCAATACCAAGACCACACGTGCTCGCGCTCGGCTTAAGTCAATTTCTCTATTAGATGCGGTAGGCATACCGCAACCTGAGCTGCGTATTAAGCAGTATCCCCATCAGTTTTCCGGTGGCATGCGCCAACGGGTGGTGATTGCCATCGCCCTGTCTTGCGACCCCGAATTGATCATTGCCGATGAACCCACCACGGCGCTGGATGTGTCGATTCAAGACCAAATTTTGACGCTGATCCGCACCCTATGCAAAGAGCGCAATGTGGGGTGCATGCTGGTCACCCATGATATGGGTGTAGTGTCTAACGTGACCGATCGAGTGGCGGTGATGTACCAAGGGCGGCTAATGGAAATTGGCCCCACGGAAAAAGTGCTGCAGACCCCGGCTGATGCTTACACCAAGAGTTTGATCTCGGCCGTGCCGCGTTCAGATATTAAGTTGCGTCGTTTTCCGCTGGTGTCTTATATAGAAGAAGCTGGAGAGCATAAGCGTCTCGATCTTAAAACTCACTGGCTGGGCCAAAGCCAAGACCAACGCGCCTACTCGGGCCCATTATTACGAGTTGAGCAGTGTAACCTGCGCTTTGTCACCAAAGACGCCTTGTTTGCGTCTGGTCGGCAATATGTGCAGGCGGTGAACAATGTCAGCTTTGAGATCCATGAGGGCGAAACCTTTGGTTTGGTGGGCGAGTCAGGCTCAGGTAAGTCGACCATAGCGCGCGCCATTACCGGCTTGTATCCGCCAGATAGCGGAAAAATTTGCTTTGAAGGCATAGATCTCACCGCCATTAACAGCGAAAAAGCGCGGCGGCCTTTGCGTCGGCAAATGCAGATGGTGTTTCAAAATCCTTATTCATCACTTAATCCGCGGATGCGGGTGGCAGACATAATTGGCGAGCCGATCCGCTTTCATAAATTGGCCGAGAATCAAGCCCAAGTGCGTGGCATTGTGCGCGATTTGCTCGATTATGTGGGCTTAGGGCAGGGGGCTGGTCTTAAATTTCCCCATGAATTCTCCGGTGGTCAACGCCAACGAATTTCCATTGCTCGCGCCTTGGCTACGCGACCTCGCTTGCTGATTTGTGATGAACCGACCTCGGCGCTGGATGTATCGGTACAGGCGCAAATTTTAAATCTTTTGAAAGACTTACAAGATGAGCTTAAGCTGACCTTATTATTTATTAGCCATGACTTACCGGTGATCCGCCAAATGTGTGACCGTATTGGGGTGATGCAGCAGGGGCACTTGTTAGAAGTGGCCGACACCGAACAACTCTTTACTCATGCCAGCCATCCGTACAGCCGTGCTTTAATCGGCTTAATGCCAGAATTTAAAGGCATGTCACAAGCAGGCTTAGATATTTCTGCCATTAGCTCTGGTCAACCCTAAGTTTAAATGGCCTTAGATTTCAATGATTTTAAATTTGAATGGAGTGCTTCATGAAAAATGGACTCAATAAGGTAAGTCTGATCTTGCTAGTCGCAGGGCTGGCATTCAGTGTACAAGCGGCAGATATCACCATCGCCTATGATGCGGACCCTATCTCTATGGATCCGCACGAGCAACTCTCTGGCGCGACCATGGAAATGTCGCACTTGTTGTTTGATCCCTTAGTACGCTGGACCAAAGACTTTCAAAGCGAGCCGCGCTTGGCGAAAAAATGGGAGCGCCGTGATGAAAATACCGTGCGTTTTTATCTGCGCAAGGGCGTGAAGTTTCACAGCGGCAATAAATTTGGCGCCGACGATGTGGTTTGGACCTTTAATCGCTTAAAAGCCTCCCCTGATTTTAAAGCCATCTTCGACTCCTTTAGTGCCGTCAGCAAAGTGGATGAACATACAGTCGACATAGTCACTAAGGGACCTTATCCATTAGTGCTCAATACCATGACCTTCTTGTTTCCAATGGACTCCAAATTTTACAGTGGCCAAGAAGGCGGTAAAGACAAGGGCGTCATCGTTAAGCACGGTAGCTCTTTTGCTTCGACTCATACCTCAGGCACGGGGCCGTTTAAGTTGGTTTCTCGCCAACAAGGCGTGAAAGTGGAATATGAGCGCAACGCCAATTATTGGGATAAAAAATCGCCCGGCAATGTGCAAAAATTAACGCTAGTGCCCATTAAAGAAGACGCGACCCGCGTCGCCGCCTTGTTAGCCGGTGATGTGGATTTCATTAAGCCGGTGTCGCCCAACGACCACAAGCGCGTGCAGTCTGCCTCAGGGGTAAAATTAATTACCCAATCGGGTACGCGAATTATCAGCTTTCAGATGAACCAAGCACGCTTTGCGCCTTTTAAAGATCTGCGGGTGCGTCAAGCGGTGAACTACGCCATTAATCAAGACGGCATAGTAGAGCGCATCATGCGCGGCTTTGGCACTACGGCATCACAACAAACACCGCCTGCGTATGTGGGCCACAATCCGGATTTAAAACCCCGTTACGATGTGGAAAAAGCCAAGCAACTTATGGCGGATGCCGGCTATAAAGACGGCTTTAAAATCACCATGATCGCGCCCAATAACCGTTACGTGAATGACTTTAGAATTGCCGAAGCGGTAAAAGCGATGCTGGCGCGCATTAATATCGATGTGGACTTAAAAACCATGCCTATCGCCCAATATTGGCCGGAATTTGATAAGTGTAATGCGGACATGCTGATGATTGGCTGGCAGTCCGACACCGAAGATGCGGCTAACTTCTCAGAGTTTTTAACCATGAGCCGCAACGAAGAAACCGGCCGTGGCCAATATAACTGCGGTCATTATGCTAACCCTGAATTAGACGAGCTGATTGAATCGGCAAATCTGGAAACCAATGAAGAAAGACGCGGCGTTATGTTGCAACAAGCCGAGCAAATCCTCTATGACGATGCAGCCTTCGTGCCTTTACATTGGCAAGACCTAGCTTGGGGTGCCCGTGATAATGTGCTGGCCGAGCCCATCGTCAACGCCATGGACTTCCCGTATTTGGGTGATTTAGTGGTGAAAGATTAACGACTTTCTCGCCACGGAAATAATAATCTAGCGCCCAGCACCAAGCGCCCAGCTAAAAGAAGACAGCGCTCTTTGTGTTTCTTGGTGCTGGGCTCTGGGCGCCGGGCGCTTTTTTTATTGGAATAAATAATGTTAACTTTCTTATTGAAACGACTGTTCCAAGTGATAGCTGTGATGTTTGTCATCAGCTTGGTGGCGTTTTCGATTCAGGATAATTTAGGCGATCCGCTGCGTGAGTTGGTGGGGCAGTCGGTGTCTGAGCAAGTGCGTGAGCAAATGCGCACCGACTTAGGGCTAAACGATCCATTTTTAATAAAATATGGTCGCTTCGTGGGCAATGCGCTGCAAGGAGATTTTGGCACCTCCTATGTGTATAAGCAGCCCACTTTAGAGGTGATCTTCGACAAGTTGCCGGCCACCTTGGAGCTGGTGCTCTGCGCTAGCGTGCTGATTATTGGTTTGAGCATTCCGCTGGGGGTGTATTGTGCCATTAAGCCGCGCGCTTTTTTTTCGCGGCTCGTGATGGGCGTGAGCATAGTGGGCATTTCGGTGCCGGTATTTTTAACCGCCATTCTGTTGATGTATGTATTTTCCATCGAGTTAGGTTGGTTGCCTGCGTATGGCCGTGGCGAGCTCACCAGTCCTTTGGGTTGGCAGTCGGGATTATTTAACTGGCAAGGCTTTCGCAATCTGATTCTGCCAAGCATAGCGCTGTCGTCTATTATGCTACCGCTGTTTATTCGCTTGGTACGCTCGGAAATGCTCGAGCAGCTTAGCGCCGAATACGCGAAGTTTGCCTGGGCTAAAGGGCTAAATAAATACCGGATCTGGTTTGTGCATGCCTTGAAGAACACCTTGTTACCACTGATTACCGTGGGCGGGGTGCAAATCGGCACCATGGTGGCCTACACCATTTTAACCGAAACCGTGTTTCAGTGGCCGGGCATAGGTTTGTTGTTTTTAGATGCCATTAACCGGGTAGATACGCCTTTGATCACCACCTATGTTATTTTTGTCGGCTTCGTGTTTGTGCTGACCAATACCCTAGTGGATTTAATTTACGGCCTGATTAATCCCACGGTTAATCTCGCGGCTAAGGCTTAATAAAATGAATGAGCGCAAGATGAATTCACCCGTTACCGCAAGCTCATGGGCACGCTTTACGCAGTCGGATTTTATCTATCACTTTCGCCGTGACAAGGTAGCCATGATTAGCTTTGCGCTGTTTGTGGCTTTTTTGATCGCCGCCTTCTTATCGCCGCTGATCGCCCCCCATAATCCTTACGACTTGGCGACCATAGATATTTTAGACTCAGAGCTGCCGCCATCTTGGTTAGAAATGGGAGATGGGCGCTTTTGGCTGGGCACGGATGTGCAAGGTCGCGACATTTTTAGCACCATTCTTTACGGCTCTCGGGTGTCCTTGATGATAGGCCTAGGTGCTGTGGCATTGCAGTTGCTGATTGGCATTATCGTTGGCTTGTCCGCAGGTTACTTTGGTGGTCGCCTCGATAATTTATTGATGCGCGTGGCCGATGTGCAGTTATCGTTTTCCACCATGATGGTGGCCATTATCGTCTCGGCGGTCTTCAAAGCCACCTTAGGGGCAGAGTTTTACGGCCAATATGCGGTACTGATGCTGGTGATCATTATTGGGCTTGCCGAGTGGCCGCAATACGCGCGCACCATTAGAGCCACAGTGCTGGCGGAAAAGAAAAAAGAATACGTAGAAGCCGCACAGGTGATGGGCTTTAAATCGGGGCGTATTATGTTTCGTCATATTCTGCCCAACTGCTTATCGCCTATCTTGGTGATCTCCACGGTACAGGTAGCCAACGCCATTATGAGCGAGGCGGCGCTGTCGTTTTTAGGCTTAGGCATGCCGGTTGATCAACCCTCGTTGGGTTCTTTGATCAGCATGGGATTTAGCTATATTTTCTCCGGCTCTTGGTGGATCACCGCCTTTCCCGGTATGTATTTGGTGGTGTTGGTGTTAGTGATCAATCTGCTCGGCGACTGGCTGCGGGATGTGTTTAATCCGAAGTTTTATAAGGGTTGAGCTAGTGAGGAGGGAAGCGTGAGGAGTGAGGTGTAACTTCCTTGAAACCTAGTTCCCTAACAGCTCGATATTTACTCCTCACACCTCACTATTTTACGCATCACCGACATAAAGGACTCTCCCTTGTTGGCTCGTTTAATTACTGCTCGGTCATTTTTAGCTGGGCTTTTGATCTTAGTTGGCATGCTACTAGTAAGTGCTAGCCTGCTCGGCTTGCCGGTGGTGGTGAGTGAGGCCGGTGTGGCGTATTGGTTAGCGGCAGCCTTGTTGTGGCCGAGCTTATCGGCACGTAATCGCCGCCAAGCTAGTTTGTTGTTGGCTGTGGGCGTGATCTGCTTGGGTCTGAGTGCATGGCTGGGCGGTGAGCTGGCGTGGTCGCGTTTCTTTAGTAGTAACGTTAGCATCTTGTCGATGCTGGTTGCGGTCAGCTTCTTAAGTTTGGTGAGTCGGCCGGCTAATGAGCAAGACAAGCCGTTGCCGCGGGGGCGGGGTGCCTTGGCCTCTACGCTGGCGGCCATTCACGCCTTTGGTGCTGTGATTAATATCTCCTCGGTGTTTATTATTGGCGACCGTTTGGCGCAAGTGACCAAACTCAGTCGTGAGCAGTCTATTGTCTTGGTGCGGGGCTTTAGCGCCGCCGCGTTTTGGTCGCCTTTTTTTGCCGCCATGGGGGTGGCCTTAAGTGTGGCGCCAAAGGCTCAATTGGGGCAGTTGTGGTTGGTGAGCATGCCATTGGCCGGACTCTCTCTTGGCTTAACCTACTGGCAACTCGCCCGTCAACAGCCAAACTCCCATGCCGTCCTTGCTGTGCCATATGCTAAGGATACAGTAGGCAACTTCGTGGGCTATCCGTTACATTTAAGTGCGCTTTGGCTGCCCTTGCTGCTGGCGGGGGCTGTGTTATTACTGCATCAGTTACAGCCCAGTTTATCTATTTTGGCGGTGATCACCTTGCTGGCCCCGCTGTTTAGCTTAAGTGTGTTGGCGCTGACCGCGCGTTCGCCGCTCACGGGCATTAAGCAGTTAGTGAATGGCCGCTTACCGCAAATGGGCAATGAGTTAGTGCTGTTTTTAGCGGCGGGTATCTTGGCTTATGGGCTAGAAAGCTTGTTGTTAAGTGCCCATTGGCAGCTTCCCGTTAGTCACTTCGGAGCTTTGGCGGCCAGCGTCACCTATCTGGGTATTGTGCTGTTGGCCTTGCTGGGTATTCATCCCATAGTGTGCATTACCTTGGCGGCCAGCCTATGGTCGCCATTAAATCCCGATCATAGCTTGCTGGCCTTAGTATTTTTAAGCGCTTGGGCGTTAGGCACGGCGACCGGACCTTTATCGGGCATCAATTTGGCATTTCAGGGGCGTTATGGGGTGGACTCGTTTGCTTTAATGCGCTGGAACTTGAGCTACTTAGGGCTGATGTCTGTGTGCGTGATCGCCGGTATTTATCTCTTGGCGGCACTGTTAGGCCTATAACGTATGCGATGAAAAGGTAAGCGTTAACACTCACTGATAAGGAGATGAAGATGAAATTTATGTTGTTAAAGATAGCGCTGACGGTGGTTCTCTTTGCTGGTTTATTTGTCTGGGTTTACTACAAAGTCGCCAGTGGGCGCATGTAGAGGAAATCTGCGGCCTATTAGGCACAAAATTTGCCAAATAGCATACCAAGGAAAGTGTGTAGCCTTTTGATTTTTCTATACTTATGACTTAATTGCTTAAAAAGTGTGCTTCACCTCGTCTTCTCATTTGCGCAGCCCTAGCTTTTCATTCATAATATGCGACCTAAAACTGTGTCGGTGTGTCAGTGAATTTTGGATGCTCCGTCTACTTCTTAAACTCATCATTTAAAGTTGAATCATGACCGAATTATCCAAATACAGAAACATTGGTATCTTCGCTCACGTTGATGCGGGTAAAACCACCACAACCGAGCGTATCCTTAAACTTACCGGCCGTATTCACAAAGCGGGTGAAACCCACGATGGTGAATCCACCACTGACTTCATGGAACAGGAAGCTGAGCGCGGAATTACTATCCAGTCTGCAGCTGTTAGTTGCTTCTGGAAAGATCACCGCTTTAACGTTATCGATACTCCAGGACACGTTGACTTCACCGTTGAAGTTTACCGTTCACTGAAAGTACTGGACGGCGGTATCGGTGTATTCTGTGGTTCAGGCGGCGTTGAGCCTCAGTCTGAAACTAACTGGCGCTATGCGAACGACTCAGAAGTTGCCCGTATTATCTTCGTAAACAAGTTAGACCGTATCGGTGCTGACTTCTTGCGCGTAGTACAACAGACTCGCGACGTGCTGGCCGCTAACCCCATCATAATGGTGCTGCCAATTGGCCGTGAAGACGAGTTCAAGGGTGTTGTTGACCTGCTGACCCGTAAAGCTTACGTGTGGGACAACTCTGGTGACCCAGAGAACTACACTATCGAAGACGTGCCAGCCGACATGGTTGACCAGGTTGAAGAATACCGCGAAATGCTGGTAGAAAGCGCCGTTGAACAAGATGACGACTTGCTGGAAGCCTACATGGAAGGTAACGAGCCTTCTATCGACGAGCTGAAGCGTTGTATCCGTAAGGGTACTCGTACCATGGCCTTGTTCCCAACTTACTGTGGTTCTGCCTTTAAGAACAAAGGTATGCAGCTGATCTTGGACGCAGTAGTTGACTACCTGCCTAACCCAATGGAAGTTGATCCACAGCCGTTGACCGACGAAGAAGGCGCAGAAACTGGCGAATTCGCTATCGTTGATGCAAACCTGCCTTTCAAAGCCTTGGCTTTTAAAGTGATGGATGACCGTTTCGGTGCCCTGACGTTCGTACGTATCTACACCGGTCGTATTAAGAAGGGTGACACCATCCTGAACAGCTTCACCGGCAAAACCGAGCGCGTTGGCCGCATGGTTGAAATGCACGCCGATGAGCGTAATGAATTAGACTCCGCGCAAGCCGGTGACATCATCGCTATCGTGGGCATGAAGAACGTGCAAACTGGTCACACTCTGTGTGATGTGAAGCACCCTTGTACACTGGAAGCCATGGTGTTCCCAGAGCCAGTTATCTCTATCGCAGTAGCGCCTAAAGATAAGAACGGTTCTGAGAAAATGGGTACGGCTATCGGTAAGATGATTGCCGAAGATCCTACCTTCCGCGTAGAAACTGACATTGATTCAGGCGAAACCATTCTGAAAGGCATGGGCGAATTGCACCTGGACATCAAAGTTGACATCTTGAAGCGTACCTACGGCGTTGAGCTGATTGTAGGTGAGCCACAGGTTGCCTACCGCGAAACTATTACTGCCGAAGTTGAAGACAGCTACACCCACAAGAAGCAGTCTGGTGGTTCAGGTCAATACGGTAAGATTGACTATAAGATCCGTCCTGGTGAGCAAAACACTGGCTTCGTGTTCAAGTCTTCTGTAGTGGGCGGTAACGTTCCTAAAGAATTCTGGCCTGCAATCGAGAAAGGTTTCGGCAGCATGATGAACACAGGTACCATTGCTGGTTTCCCTGTGTTGGACGTTGAATTCGACCTGTTAGACGGTGCTTTCCACGCGGTTGACTCCTCAGCCATTGCGTTTGAAATCGCTGCTAAAGGCGCATTCCGTCAGTCTATCGCTAAAGCCAAGCCACAACTGCTTGAGCCTATCATGAAGGTTGATGTGTTCACTCCTGAAGATCACGTGGGTGACGTTATTGGTGACTTGAACCGTCGTCGTGGCATGATCAAAGATCAAATGGCCGGCGTGACGGGTGTGCGCATTAAGGCAGACGTACCTCTGTCAGAAATGTTTGGCTACATTGGTTCACTGCGTACTATGACTTCAGGTCGTGGCCAGTTCTCCATGGAGTTCTCACATTATGCAGCTTGCCCGAACAACATCTCTGAAAAGGTTGTTGCTCAGGTTGCAGAGCGTAAAGCGGCTGAAGCCAAGAAGTAATAGCGCTTAATCTTTAAGCTCTATATAAAACCGCAGCCAAGGCTGCGGTTTTTTTATGCCTGAATAGGATTGGTGGGCATAAGAAAAAGGCGCCGTGAGTTAATCACGGCGCCTTTTTTATGGTTATATGCTGGTTACTTAAGGTGCTTGATATTCTTTGATGGACAGCACTATGCCATCGGCATTTAAGCCTAGCTTAGCCAAAATCTGTGCCTGACTGCCTTGCTCAATAAAGATGTCAGGTAAGCCAAGATTTAATACCGCCACCAGTTTTTTATTGCGCATCAGGCATTCATTTACCGCCGAGCCGGCGCCACCCATGATGGCGTTTTCTTCTATCGTTACCAGCAACTCATGTTCATCCAATAGCGATAACAGTAAGGCTTCGTCGAGCGGCTTCACGAAGCGCATATCGACTAAGGTGGCGCCTAACTGCTCGGCGGCAATTTCGGCCTCGGCGAGCAGGGTGCCGAAGTTAAGTAACGCCAGCTTGCTACCTTGGCGAACAATGCGCCCTTTACCTATTTCAAGGGCTGTCATTTGCTGTTGAATTTCAACACCGGGGCCTGTGCCACGCGGATAGCGCACCGCAGCCGGGCCTGAATGTTGATAACCGGAGTAGAGCATTTGGCGACACTCATTTTCATCCGCCGGCGTCATGATCACCATATTAGGAATGGTACGCATAAAGCTTAAGTCGTAAGCGCCCTGATGGGTGGGGCCGTCGGCGCCCACTATGCCGGCGCGGTCGATGGCAAATAGCACATCTAAGTTTTGTAGCGCCACATCATGAATAAGTTGGTCGTAGCCACGCTGTAAGAAGGTGGAGTAAATAGCGACCACCGGCTTCTTGCCTTCTATGGCCATGCCAGCCGCCAAGGTGATGGCATGCTGCTCGGCAATCGCCACATCGAAGTAACGGTTAGGAAACTCTTTTGAGAAGCGTACCAAGCCTGAACCTTCGCGCATGGCAGGAGTAATGGCCATCAGCTCAGGGCAGGTGCTTGCCATGTCGCACAGCCAGTCACCAAATACTTTGGAATAGCTGGGGCTGGTGGTGGTGGCTTTAGGTAAGAAGTCTTGGGCGGGATCAAACTTGGGCACGCCATGATAACCAATAGGGTCTTGCTCGGCAGGTAAGTAGCCTTTGCCCTTGCGCGTCATGATATGTAAAAACTGCGGACCTTTGAGCTTGCGCATATTACGCAGCGTTTCAACTAGGGTATTAATGTCGTGGCCATCTATGGGGCCTACGTAGTTAAAACCAAACTCTTCAAACAAGGTGCCAGGTATCACCATGCCTTTGAGGTGTTCTTCTGTGCGTTTGGCCAGCGCCTTGAGCGGCGGCAATATCTCTAATGCCTTCTTACTGCCTTCTCGTAGCGTGCTGTACAAGGAGCCAGACATGATGCGTGCTAAATGATTATTGAGGGCGCCGACGTTTTCGGAGATCGACATCTCGTTATCATTCAAAATCACCAGCATGTCTTTATGAATATCACCGGCGTGATTAAGCGCCTCAAAAGCCATGCCTGCGGTAATGGCGCCATCACCAATAATGGCGGCCACCTTGCGCCCTTTTTGTTCCTGGTCGGCGGCAATAGCCATGCCGAGCGCGGCACTGATACTGGTACTGGAGTGCCCCACACTTAAGGTGTCGTATTCACTTTCATCGCGCCACGGAAATGGGTGCAAGCCTTGAAATTGGCGAATGCTTGGCAATCGATCCCGCCGACCGGTAAGAATTTTATGGGGATAAGCTTGATGGCCCACATCCCACACCAAACGATCGAAGGGTGTGTTATAGACATAGTGCAGGGCAACGGTAAGCTCCACCACACCTAGGCCTGAGGCGAGATGTCCGCTGCTGCTGCTTACTGAATGTAATAAGTAAGATCGTAGCTCAGCACATAGCGCGGGTAGGCGGTCTTGGGGCAGACTGCGTAGCTCATCGGGCAAGTTTGCCAAGGCTAAGGTCGGGTAATCGGCAATATTCAGACTCATAAGCGTATTGTTATCCTCGCCCTAAAAATCGCGTTTCACGATATAGTGAGCGAATGCTTCCAGTGTTTGAGTAGGGTAGGGAATATCAGCTAACGCAGATAAGGCTTGGTCTAACAACTGATCCGCAAGCTGGCGCGCACCTTCTAGCCCCAATAAAGCCGGATAGGTACTTTTTTGCTGCATGATATCTTTGCCTTGCGTTTTCCCTAGCGTTTGGGTGTCGGCGGTAATATCTAAAATATCGTCTTGTACTTGAAACGCCAGTCCTATGGCCTGTGCATACTGGCTGAGTGCCTGTAAATGTGGCTCTTGCAGGTCAGGAGTACAGAGCGCGCCTAAACGCACCGCCGCCAAGATCAAGGCGCCGGTCTTGTGGCAATGCAATTGCTCGAGTGCGGCGCTATCAATGGCTTGGCCTTCATATTGAATATCTAAGGCTTGGCCGCCACACATGCCATGGTAGCCCGCCGCTACCGCCAGTTCTTGCACCATGCGCAGTTGGCGTTCGGCGCTTAAGCCTAAATTTGTTTGGCTAAGCAGTTCAAAGGCTAAGGCTTGCAAGGCATCACCGGCTAAGATGGCGGTGGCTTCATCAAAAGCTTTATGCACTGTGGGCTTGCCACGGCGCAGGTCGTCGTCATCCATGGCCGGTAAATCGTCATGAATTAAAGAATAAGCATGAATACACTCTACGGCGGCGGCGGCGGCATCTAAGGCTGTGTTATTGACGGATGCGGCGTTGGCCTGAGCGAATAAATCGCCCTGACCTAAGAGATCTCCTGTGGCATACACCAACAAGGGACGCACTCGTTTGCCGCCTTGCAGCAGACCGTATTCCATGGCCGCTTTGAGCTGTGGTGCCAAGGGGCTGAGCCGCGCTATGGCCTGACTCAATACAGCGGCAATGCGCGCTTGATACTGTGCTTGTAATTGGCTCACCGCAACTTGGTGACAGCTTTGCTTACTCACGTTATTGCTCCTCGGGGAGGGCAAAGGGCGCCAGCTCATCATTTTGGTGCAATAGAATCTGTACTTGCTGTTCGGCTTGGCTCAAACGCTGTTGACCCGCACGCACTAGCTGTACGCCGCGTTCAAAGGACTTAAGCGATAGCTCTAAGCTCAGGTCACCTTCTTCAAGCTGATTGACCAAGTTTTCCAGTTCTGCGAGGGCGCTTTCAAAATCCATGTTTTCAGGTTTTTTAGTAGCCACGGGCATCCTCTGTGATTAAACGGCAAAATAAGGGCTAATAGTACCATTGCCGTTCGGCTTTTGGCGAAAATTATGGCTGGGCAGCGCACAATGGTTATTCGAGCCTTTAAAATGGGCGCTGCATGCAGATAATACCGGTAGCGACAAAACGGTGCATAACAAGGTAAGATTGACACCTATTTTTTCAGTCAACATTATGACCTTATTTTAGTGTTATCAAATCAGCCACGGGGGCATTGCTTTGGATTTAGCAACAATAATCGGATTAATCGGTGGATTAGCCTTTGTGGGCATGGCCATGATCCTAGGAGGCAGCCTAGGCATGTATGCTGATGTGCCGTCGTTTTTTATTGTGTTCGTCGGCTCCCTGTTCGTGGTGATGATGAAGTTTAACTTTGGTCAGTTTTTGGGAGCGGCTAAAATAGCGGCTAAAGCCTTTCTATTTAAGCTAGAAAAACCCGAAGACTTGATTGAGCGCGTCGTAGTACTGGCCGATTCGGCCCGTAAAGGTGGGTTTTTGGCGCTAGAAGAAGCGGAAATTACCAATCCCTTCTTACAAAAAGCCGTGGACATGCTAGTGGATGGCCACGAACAAAACGTGGTGAAACAAGCCTTAGAAAAAGACATCGACCTCAACGCCGAACGCCAAGAACAAGGTGCCAAAATATTCCGCGCGTTAGGCGATGTAGCACCGGCCATGGGCATGATAGGTACGCTGATTGGGCTGGTGGCCATGTTAGCCAACATGGATGACCCTAAAGCCATAGGGCCGGCCATGGCTATTGCCTTGCTGACCACCTTATATGGCGCCATGCTGGCTAATATGATAGCGCTGCCGATTGCCGATAAATTAGAGCTGCGCTCAGAAGAAGAACGACTGAATCGTACCTTAATCTTAGATGCGGTATTAGGCATCCAAGACGGCCAAAACCCGCGGGTGTTACAAGGCTTGCTAGAAAACTATTTGGCCGATAACAAGCGGTCGAAGGAGGAGTAGTGGCCAAGAAGTGTAAACAAGCAGCGGCAGGTGCGCCGGCTTGGATGGCCACCTTTGCGGACTTGGCTACCATATTGATGAGCTTTTTCGTGCTCTTGCTCGCCTTTGCCGAAATGGACGTGGTGAAGTTTAAGCAAGTGGCAGGTAGCATGAAATACGCCTTTGGTGTGCAAAACCAATTAGAGGTATCGGAGATCCCTAAGGGGACCTCTGTGATAGCGCTGGAATTTCGTCCCGGCCAACCCCAGCCCACACCGATTGACGTGATCATGCAACACACCACAGACTCCACGCAAGCGGAGTTGGACTTCCAGCCCGGTGAGTCGGACCGCGCTGCGGGTCAAAGTCGAGAAACCGGTAATCAAGATGGTGCCGAGGATCAAGAGTCGCCGCCTGTAGATCAAGAAACTATGGTCGTCGCCCAAGAGTTGGCAGCAGAGCTTAGCGAGTCCATTGAACAAGATGCCATCGAGATCGAAGCACTCGGCCAACAGGTGGTGATCCGCATTAAAGAAAATGCGTCTTTTTCTTCAGGCTCAGCGTTTTTGCAGCCGCAGTTTTGGCCTGTGGTCCGTAAGATTGGTGCGTTAATCAAAGATATTCCCGGTGAAATCTTAGTGTCGGGTCACACCGATGATATCCGTAGCCACAACGAGTTATTTCGTTCTAACTGGGATCTATCCTCCCAGCGCGCCTTGGCGGTGGCTGAGCAGCTGCTTAAAGTGGACGGCTTTAACGAAGATCGCATGGTGGTGATGGGCATGGCGGGTACGCGCCCCTTGGCCACGAACGACACCAGCGATAATCGTCGTCGTAACCGTCGCGTCGAGATCACTATCTCCCAAGGCAAACCTAAATTTACGCCGCCATTGGATGTAACTGCACCGCGCTAAGAAAACGGTCAGGCGTGAGGGGTAAAGAGTAAAGAGTGAGGCGCAGTAACAATAGTGCCAGCTCAATACAAGACAGTGCTGAATACACAGTGCCGAATCAATTGGCACACTACCAAACAGAGAGTTTTGCCTCACCCTCATGTACTTTTTTTGCACAAAATCTCGGCGAAAGGGTGTATCATATTCGGCTTTAGTTTTATGCAGATCTCTCTTTTAGTTGTTTTGATCTGTCTTTTTACCCAGTGCTAGGCGCGTCGAATTTATGAAATTTATTATCAAGCTTCATCCAGAAATCACCATTAAGAGTCGCTCGGTGCGCCAGCGCATGTGCAAACTGCTGCAGGGCAACATTCGCAATGTCGTTAAACATCTGGATGAAGACGTCAAGATCCGCTCCGAATGGGACAAGCTGATCGTTCGCAGTCAGCAAGATGAACATCGCCAAGCCATGATCGATGTCTTGGCCTGCGTGCCTGGCATACAATCTTTCTTAGAAGTACAAGAACATAAAGCTAGCACCCTAGATGAAATTTTAACCCACACCGAGCAGGTATTTGGGCCGCAATTGGCAGGCAAGACCTTTTGTGTGCGCGCTAAGCGTCGAGGGCAGCAAATATTTAGTTCACTGGATGTGGAGCGCTACGTGGGTGGCGGCTTAAACCAGCGTTGTAATACCGCGGGTGTTAAGTTAAAAAATCCTGATATACAGGTAAATCTTGAGCTGGACGGTGAGCGCCTGTACTTGGTTAATCAACAGTATGCAGGCTTAGGCGGCTATCCGATTGCCAGTCAAGAAAGCGTGCTTAGCCTCATATCGGGTGGCTATGATTCGGGTGTGTCTTCATATCAGTTTATTAAGCGCGGTAGCCGGGTGCATTACTGCTTCTTCAATCTTGGTGGCCCTGAGCACGAAGCGGGCGTGCGTGAAGTCACTTACTATTTGTGGAAAAAGTACGGTGCCTCGCACCGCGTTAAGTTTATCTCTGTGCCTTTTGAGGGCGTAGTAGGTGAGATCCTAGAGAAAGTTGAAAACGGCTATATGGGGGTGATCCTCAAGCGCATGATGATGCGCGCCGCAGCCGTAGTGGCACAAAGGCTGGATATTAATGGCCTAGTGACAGGAGAGGCCATGGGGCAGGTGTCTAGTCAAACCGTGACCAACTTAAATGTGATCGACCGGGTGACCGACATGTTGATCATGCGCCCGTTAGTGGCAACCGATAAGCAAGACATCATAGACATAGCTCGTCACATTGGTAGTGCCGCTTATGCAGAAAAAATGCCTGAGTATTGTGGCGTCATTTCCAGCAGCCCCACCATTAAAGCCAAGATGGGACGAGTGACGGAAGCAGAGGGTCACTTCGATTTCAGTGTGCTAGAAAATGCCATTGACTCCGCCTTTGTGGAAGATATCCGTGCCCTTGAGCATAAGCGAGTCTTGGCTGAGGTGGAGTTTACTGCCAGCGAGGGCGATGGCGAGCCTAATGAGATTATCTTAGATATTAGGCCTCCCGAAGAAGAAGAAGCATCGCCCTTAAGCGTTGCTGGCCGTGAAATTAAGGTGATCCCTTTCTTTAAGCTGTCGAGCCAGTTTGCTGAGTTAGACGCCAGCAAAACCTATCTTTTATATTGTGACCGCGGCGTGATGAGCCGTTTGCAGGCCATTCATTTAAAAGAGCAAGGCTTTGATAATGTTAAGGTGTATAAGCCTTAACCTACGGGTGAAGAGTAAGGTGTGAAGCGTGAGGCGTGAGGCGTTAAAAGAAGCGCTGAGCACTGAGCTAAAGTTCCACAAACAAAAACGCCATCCTTAATCGGATGGCGTTTTTTATGGTCAGTGGAGTAGTGTTAAACGGTTAGTTAAGCATTAAGTTAAGCATTCAACATTCAACATTCAACATTCAACACTGCCGTTGACGACCTTACGCTTCGCAGCGCTTAATTTCATCATACAATTGCTGGCTCACTGGCACAGGAATACCGTCTGCGTGCTTGAGAATAAACCCAGTGATGTAATCAATCTCGGTTTTACGACTATTAGCCAAGTCTTGCTGCATTGAAGAATGGTTAATAGACGTTTCCTCTATCACCTGATGCAAGCGACGGCGTAGCGCATCTTTAGGTTCGGCGTCACTGCCATCTATACGGGCTATCACTTGATAAACTTCGTCTGTGAGTTGCTCTAGTACATCATTAAATCTGGGCTCAATGAGTTGGCCATTGCTGATATTGTTATAAGCGGTGAGGGGATTTATAATAGCATTCACGGCCAGCTTACGGCGTTGGTGTAATGCAATATCGTCACTCCATTCACAATGACCTAAGGCGGCCGCTAACGGCTTAAGTAAATGAGCCCATTCTTTACCGGCTTCATTTAAGGCACCTAACCAGGTTTCACCCTTGCCCGTATGGCGCACCAGCCAGTCTTGTTCTTTCATGGCGCCGTGGCTACACACGCCAACCAGTAAGGGATTGTCGGGCATTAACTCTTTAACTTGCTCGGTTAAACCCATGCCATTGTTAAATAAAATAATGGGTGTGCTTTTAGGTAAATGCTGCAGCTCTTTAAGGGCGCCGAGCACGTGATAAGCCTTAGTAAACACCATTAAACATTCTACTTTGCGCGCATGTTCAGGGAATCTAGGCTGACTTTGAATTAACTGGTGGCGGCCACTGAGCGTAATCAAATCCAGATTAGGATGGAAATGACCACGATGACGCTCAGAAAGCATAAAACCAACTCGTTCACCTTTTTGGTGGAGTTGACCTGCGATAACACAACCCAGAGCTCCAGCTCCAAGAATGGTCCATTCCGTCATCACTCTATTCCCTAAATTTTGTTATTATGCATGTGTAGTTAAGCATATACGTTAGCTGTGAATTTTCATTGTTGCCAGTGTATTTTTTTATCGCTGTCGGTTAATAAAACCATTTAAAGGAGCCAGCATGCCGTCTTTTGATATTGTGTCTGAAGTTGAGATGAATGAAGTACGTAATGCGGTGGAGAATGCCAACCGCGAATTGGAAACCCGTTTTGACTTTCGTGGTGTTGAAGCCAGCTTTGAGCTGAAAGATGAGAAGGTAAAGCTGAGTGCTGACGCTGAGTTTCAGTTACAACAGATGCGAGACATACTGCGGGGAGCCTTGATTAAGCGAGGCATAGATACCAAGGTATTGGATCCGGGAAGCATAGTGCGCTCAGGTAAACGTCATATTCAGGAAATGGGGTTCAAACAAGGTATCGAGACGGCGCTTGCTAAGACGCTGGTCAAGCAAATCAAGGACAGTAAAATTAAGGTGCAGGCGTCTATTCAGGGTGAGCAGCTACGTATCACTGGCAAAAAGCGCGATGATCTACAGCAAGTCATGGCGTTACTGCGCGGCTCTGAGCAAGAGCAACCGCTGCAGTTTAATAACTTTCGCGATTAATCTTTTATTCGTGAGGCATGAGGTTCGGGTAGAGGCCGCTTGTGAGCCGGCCGTTTTTGCGTAGCAAAACTCAAAGTGGTCAAATAAACTCGATCTCAAAAAAAACACCAGCTCAATTTGGGCTGGTGTTTTTTTTCATTCAACATTCAATATTTACAATTCAACACTGTCTCTAGCTTTGCGCTCAGCGCTGGGCACTCGGTTATGCACTTGCCAGATCAACCATAATACTGGCAGGCCAATCACGGCGGTGGCGATAAAGAAGGGAGCATAACCAAAGGCATCCACCGCCACGCCGGAGAAGCCCGCCAAAAATTTAGGGAACAACATCATAATGGAGCTGAACAAGGCATATTGAGTGGCGGAAAATGCCACATTTGTCAGGCTAGATAAATAGGCAATAAAGGCCGCTGTCGCAATACCTGCGCTGAGATTATCCAGTGAGATAATCGCAGTTAACAGCTGCACATTCGGGCCAAACTGGCTCATTAGCGCAAACATTAAATTAGTGGCGGCGGCTAATACAGCACCCAACATTAAGATACGCAGCGTGCCAAAACGGCTCACTAGCACGCCGCCTAACGCCGCGCCGACTAAGGTCATAATGACGCCATATACCTTGGTCACTGTGGCAATTTGTGACTTGCTAAAGCCCATGTCCACGTAAAACGGATTGGCCATCACCCCCATCACCACATCTGACACCCGATAACAGGCGATCAGCGCCAAAATAAGCAGCGCTTGTTTGCCAAAACGCGTAAAGAAGTCGAGAAAGGGTGCCACTAAGGCGCTGTACAGAAACGACAGTGCCTTGGCCGTCTTGACTGAGCGGCCTGCCGCAATTAACCGCGCACAGTGTTGCGCTTGGCTGGCGGCTTGGGTTTGTAAGTCGACGTCTGGCTCGTGCAGTATCAGGCAAGTGAACACGCCCACTAACATAAAACCCGCCATGCACAGATAGGCGGTTTGCCAACCCATCAGGCTATAGCCCAGATCAGAGCCCATCCACGCGGCGATGGCGAGCGCGCCAGCACCCGCCAAAATCATGCCTAACCGATAGCCCATCATATAGGCGGCGGCCAGTGCGCCTTGCAAATGCACGGGTGCCGCTTCTATGCGATAGGCATCGATTACTATGTCTTGGGTGGCCGAGGCCAAGGCCACGCTTAAGGCAAATACCGCCAAATACACCAGTTGTGTCTTGGGATCTGTATAAGCCATGCCAACCAGCGCCGCCATAATAATCAGCTGCGAGAGTAGCATCCAACTGCGCCGCCGACCCATAAGCCTGGCCAAAATCGGCAAGCGCAGTCGGTCGACCAAAGGCGCCCACAACACTTTTACCCCATAAGCCAAGGCTACCCAACTAAAAAAGCCAATGCTAGTGCGGCTAACATCGGCTTCGCGCAGCCAAAACGACAAGGTGCCAAATACCAATAAATACGGCAGCCCTGCGGAGAAGCCGAGCGCCAATAAGGTGAGCACACGGCGCTCGGTATAGAGCGCCAGTTGTTGCGTCCAGCTGGGTTTGGTATCGCTAATAGGCATCATCGACTTAAGGTTTTACGGCTGGAGCTGCGTTTGCATTTGCCTTAGTCGCCATGCTCTGTGCTTCACTCTTTATTTCACTCTTTACGTCTAAACGGCGCACACTTTGCAATACTATGGCTTGCTTGGGCACGTCGCGGGCGCGCAGCGTTAAATTCATGCCGGTGGGCACAAGCGCCATTTGCTCTAACACTTCTTTGCCTGCCGTGACTTGACCAAATACCGTATAACCGGCGGCACGGCCACCATTGAGGGATTTGTTATTGCTAAAGTTGATATAAAATTGACGGGTGGCACTGTTAGGATCTTGAGTGCGCGCCATGGCAATGCTGCCGACGACGTTGGCTAAGCCATTGTTGGACTCGTTAACCACAGGGCTATAAGTAGGGAGCGTCTGATACTCGCTATCATAGCCGCCGCCTTGCACCATAAAGCCGGGAATGAGACGATGAAAAATACTGCCATCGTAACTGCCGTCGTCTACATAGCGTAAAAAGTTAGCGACTGTCGCCGGCGCTGCTGCTTCATTCAGCTCTACTTGCAGGGTGCCCAAGTTGGTCACTAATTCGACTTTAGGACCGGCCCACGCAGCTGTGGCTGCCAGCAGGCTGGCAGCAAATATGAGTACCGATTTCATTATTGAGCTCCAATAAATTGCTGTACGTCACGATCAGACAGCATCTCTTTCAAGATCAAGGATAATTGCTCGTCGATGGCGGCTGTTACTTTATCTAGCTCAGGGTGCAGGCGACCCGGAAACTCAGCCTGGGCTTTACGGCTAAATATTTTGCTTAAGTTGCGACCATCGCGAGTTAATACCAGTCTTATGCGCATTTGTTGTACTACGTCATAACTAATGTGACCACGGATCACCCGCGCCAACACTTCATCTATTTCCAGCTGTATCTGGCTATTTGAGCCTTGCTCAATAAAGGCGCCTTGTTGGCTTAACCCTTGGGCTAATGCTTGCTCCAGTTGCACCTTGAGATTATTACTGGCAACTACCACGACCGGCGCTTTATTGTTTTGCTCAATCTGTATTATGTAGTCGTTACTGCGTTTATCTTGGCTGCTGACACTGACGGCTTGGCCTCGATAGACACCGCCTTGCTCACTGACGCTAGGCTGTACATTCACGCCTACGGGGTAGTAGCTGGCGCAAGCCGTGAGGCTTAGCGCAACAGCCGCTGTTATTAACCACTTAATTACTTTCATAATGCGTCCTTAACGAGGTTGAATGGCTTTAAGAATAACGAATTTAGGATTAGAGGCCACGACCGTTTGGTTGCCAAATAAACGGATTAATTTGTGATGATAATCAAGATGGCGGTTACCTACCACCCATAGCTCACCGCCAGAGCGCAGCACTCGCTTGGCATCCACAAACATTTCCCACGCAATATGGTCGGTAATGGCCTGTTGCTGGTGAAACGGCGGGTTGCACAAGATAAGATCTATGCTGTCCGAGGCCACACCATCGAGACAATTATTGACGGAAAAATGTGCGCGAGCCTCGGCTTTCGGTAAATTATGGCGCACGTTGTGCCGTGCACTCGCGATGGCCATATACGACTCATCGGTAAAGGTCACCTCGGCTTGTGGGTTATGCACCAAGGCCATTAAGCCGAGCACACCATTACCGCAACCTAGGTCGATAATGTGACCGCTTTGCTCTTTGGGTAGATGTTCTAAAAACAAGCGGGCAGCAATATCTAAGCTGGCGCGCGCGAATACGTTGGCATGGTTATAAAGAGTAAAATCTGTGCCATCTAAGGGCCAGGCTACTGGTTCGGGCAAAGTGGCCGCTTTAAGTTTAGGATCTGGGGTGCAGAAGATCAGACGCGCTTTCTTCCACGCCAAACTGGTCTTAGTGGGGCCAAGGTGGCGCTCAAATAAGGCTAGCGTAGAGCTATGAATATCTTTGGCTTTGCCGGCCGCTATCACTCGGGTAGTGGGCGTCACTATCTGGCTTAATTGCGCCAATTGATATTCGAGCATGGCATTATTTTTGGGTAGCTTGATTAGCACCACATCCGGTGCCTCATCGCCCGCAGGCCAAGTTGCTAGGCTCGACAGATTTTGCCAGCTTTCAGAAAGTTGATTGTCATGGGCGTTGGCGGCGCAAGCCAGCTCGCTAATGCGTGAGTCACTCAGGCTATAAGGCCGATATTGATGCAGTGCCAAGGTAAGGGCACCAAAGCCGTCATTTAAAATCAACACCTGAGCACTGGTGTCTAACTCCAAGGTGGCCAGCTGGTTTATCAGATATTCATCGGCGGCTTCCCAGGCTTGCAGCTTGTCTTGAGCTTTACGAGGGTAACGGAGTAACGACAGCTCGCCACCCGCAGGCAGGGGAAAATGGTGATTCATACAAGTTAGGCCCATAGGAAAAAAGCCATTTTAACAGTTACTAGAGGAAAAGCAGCATGCCACTCTTCACTGAGCCCCAAACGCCACCAGATCTTAGCCCACCGCCTTGGTTGTTATTACCTCAAGGGAAGCTATTATGGTGGCCCAGCGCATTCGTGGATCAGGCCGACCAGTGGCTAGCACAGTTAGAAAATGATATTCCTTGGCAGCAACATAGTTTGCGCATGTTTGGCCGTGAACTCAATGAGCCCCGTTTGTCGTGCTGGATGGGCGAGCAGCCTTATCGCTATTCGGGCAAAACACGGTTAGCCGTGCCGTGGCAGCCACTGGTGCAAGATATTGGGCGGCGGGTGAGTCAGATCTGCGGCCAGCCGTTTAATGGCGTCTTGCTTAATTTATACCGCTATGGTCAAGACAGCATGGGTTGGCATGCGGACGATGAAGCCGAGCTGGGCCTAAATCCCACCATTGCCTCGGTCAGTCTTGGTGCCACGCGGCGTTTTAAACTTAGGCATAAGTTAGGTCATCACATAGGCGAGCTCACAGAGTTACCATTAAGTCACGGCAGTTTGCTGGTGATGGCCGGCGAAATGCAGCATCATTGGCAGCACGCCTTACCGAAAATGGCCGCCTGCCGAGAACCGCGTATCAATTTAACATTTCGCTGGCTGAGCAAATAATCCGTACGCCTGAAAGCGAATTTTGCCGCGCACGGTCTTTAATTCATTGCCCTTATCTGGGAGTTAATCATGTCGATACAAGCTCAAATTGAGCAGAAAGTGCAGGCGGCATTTATGCCCCAGCACGTGGAAGTGATTAATGAAAGTTACATGCACCGGGTGCTACCTGGCTCAGAAACGCACTTTAAAGTTGTGCTGGTGAGTGAACAATTCGAGGGTAAGCGCTTACTGGCGCGCCATCGAATGTTAAATCAATTGCTGGCCGATGAACTTAATCAAGGTGTGCATGCCTTGGCGCTACACACGCTTACGCCGAGTGAATGGCAAGCCCGAGAGACAGTACCCGAGAGCCCGCCGTGTCGCGGTCAAGGAGGCGTATCGACCTAACTTCACTGGCCCTTTATTGACGAGCACTACCATTAGTGAATGTCCACTCATCATGTAAAAAGCCAACTGTCTACTAACGCACCGCCAGTGATTACCTGATTTTTGTGTCAGTTTTACATAACGGCTATTGGTTTATGTAAACAGGCATTAAATGTTGGGATTTGCCATGGCAGCCAGTGTGTGAAAAGTGGTAACATTACGCGCCCTTAATTTCGGGCTGGATGTTACCGGACTGTGGTCAGGCTGTTGATGACATGATAGTGGACAGACCGGTAGCGACTCATCAGCATGTTGTCATGTCTGACATGGCAAGTACCTGTCTTCCTCTAACAAGTAGTGCAAGTGAGTATGATTACAATAAAAAAAGGACTGGACCTCCCGATTACCGGGGCACCAGAGCAAGTAATCTACGATGGCCCTGCCATCAAGCGCGTTGCTACGCTCGGTGAAGAATTTGTGGGCATGCGCCCTACCATGTATGTCAAGGTAGCGGATCATGTTAAAAAGGGTCAGGTTATCTTCGAAGATAAGAAGAATCCTGGCGTTAAATTCACAGCTCCCGCCGCCGGTACCGTGGTTGAAATCAACCGTGGCGCCAAGCGAGTACTGCAATCGGTAGTGATTGCCGTTGATGACAGTGAAGAGCAGATTACTTTTTCAAAATACGCTTCTGCAGAGCTTTCTACACTAGAGCGCGATACCGTGCGTGAGCAGCTGGTTGAATCTGGCATGTGGACGGCACTGCGTACGCGTCCGTTCAGCAAAGTTCCTGCTGTAGGCTCGACCCCTAGCTCTATTTTCGTGACCGCCATGGATACCAATCCGTTGAGCGCTAACGCTGAGCTGATCATCAAGGAAAACGCGCAAGCCTTTACCGATGGTCTGTTAGTGTTAAGCCGCTTAACCGATGGCAAGGTTAACGTCTGTAAGGGCGAGGGCAACCTGCCGCAAGCACAAGCCGCTAACATCCAAGATCACGTGTTCAAGGGCCTGCACCCTGCCGGTTTGCCGGGCACGCATATCCACTTTATTGACCCTATAGTACCGGGCAAAGTGGTGTGGTCTATTAATTACCAAGATGTGATTGCAGTGGGTAAATTGTTCACTAGTGGTGAGTTGTTTACCGATCGCGTGATTGCCTTGGCAGGTCCCGTGGTGCAAAAGCCGCGCTTATTGCGTACCCGCATCGGTGCTTCATTAGAAACACTGACCAGTGGTGAGCTACAAGAAGGTGAGAACCGCGTTATTTCCGGCTCTGTGCTGTACGGCACAGCCGCAAATGGTCCTCATGCTTATTTAGGTCGCTACCACCTGCAGGTATCTGTCATTGCTGAAGGCCGTGAGAAAGAATTGTTTGGCTGGTTAGTACCAGGCAGCAATAAGTTCTCGGTCACCCGTGCCTACCTGAGCCATCTAACTAAGGGCAAGTTGTTTGACATGACCAGCACCACCAATGGTTCTTCACGAGCCATGGTGCCAATCGGTAACTACGAGCGCATTATGCCGCTGGATATCTTACCGACCCTGTTGCTGCGTGATTTATTGTCTAACGACACCGACAGTGCCGTCACCTTAGGTTGCTTAGAGTTGGATGAAGAAGATCTGGCGCTCTGTACCTATGTGTGTCCAGGCAAATACGATTATGGCCAAGCGCTGCGCAAGTGTCTGACCACAATTGAGCTAGAGGGTTAAGTAATGAGCTTAAAACACACTCTGGAAAAGGTTGAACACCATTTCGAGCCGGGTGGCAAATACGAAAAGTTTTACGCCCTGTATGAAGCGGTCGCTACCGTGCTCTATACCCCAGGTATGGTCACGCGTAATGCCTCTCATGTGCGCGACAGTATCGACTTGAAGCGCATCATGATCATGGTCTGGTTGGCAACGTTCCCTGCCATGTTCTTTGGTATGTACAACTCAGGTGGGCAAACTATTGCTGCCCTAATGAACATGTATAGCCCAGCGGATCTGGCCGGCATTATTGATGGCAACTGGCGTTACAGCCTTGCGCAAACCTTAGGGGCAACCTTAGGTGAAGGCGCAGGCTGGGGCAGTAAGTTGCTATTGGGTGCCACTTACTTCCTGCCTATCTATGCCACTGTATTTATTGTTGGTGGTTTCTGGGAAGTCATTTTTGCCACAGTGCGCAAGCATGAAGTGAATGAAGGTTTCTTCGTGACCTCTGTGCTGTTCGCCTTGATTGTTCCTGCCACTTTGCCTTTGTGGCAAGCAGCCTTAGGTATCACCTTTGGTGTGGTGATGGCCAAAGAAATCTTTGGCGGCACCGGTAAGAACTTCTTGAACCCAGCGTTGGCTGGCCGTGCTTTCCTGTTTTTCGCCTATCCGGCGGAAATCTCAGGTGACACCGTCTGGACTGCCGTAGATGGCTTCTCGGGGGCAACTGCACTTGGCCAGTGGTCTGCAGGTGGTGTTTCGGCCTTGATGGACGTGAACACAGATACCGCAATCAGCTGGACGCAGGCCTTTATTGGTCATATGCAAGGCTCGATTGGTGAAGTGTCTACCTTAGCTATTTTGCTGGGCGGCGGCTTTATCGTCTACATGGGCATCGCATCTTGGCGGATAGTGGCCGGCGTTATGCTGGGCATGGTTGCCATGTCTGCGCTGTTTAACTTCATCGGCTCCGACACCAACGCCATGTTCAGCATGCCTTGGTATTGGCATCTGGTGGTGGGCGGCTTCGCGTTCGGTATGATGTTTATGGCGACAGATCCGGTATCGGCTTCTTTTACCAATAAAGGTAAATGGTGGTACGGCGCATTGATCGGCGTGATGGTTGTGCTGATCCGCGTGGTTAACCCCGCCTTCCCTGAAGGTATGATGCTGGCTATTTTGTTCGCCAACCTGTTCGCTCCCTTGTTTGACCACTTGGTGGTGCAAGCGAATATCAAACGGAGACTGGCTCGTGGCTAAGAAAGAATCTGTTGGCAGAACCTTTACTGTCATTATCGTCTTGTGCTTAGTGTGTTCTGTGGTGGTATCTGGGGCAGCTGTATTGCTCAAGCCGACTCAAGAACTTAACAAAGCGCTGGACGTGCAAACCAACATAGTAGACGTCGCCGGCCTTGGCCGTGCAAACGTGGCAGAAAACTATGGTAAATACATAGATGCTCGCTTGTGGGACATCGAAAAAGGCGAGTTTTCTGATAAGTCGGCTGAAGGTTACGACCAACGCGCCGCTGCCAAAGAAAACGACACCAGCATTAAGTTAAACGCCAGCGAAGATCCAGGTAGTATTCGTCGTCGTGCGAACTTGGTGCCTGTGTATATGGCCAAAGACGAAGACGGTAACTTGGACAGTATTATTCTGCCCATTCACGGTCAGGGTCTGTGGTCTACCATGTACGCCTTCGTTGCAATCGCACCCGATGGCAACACCGTTAAAGGCATCACTTACTACGAACAGGGCGAAACACCTGGTTTGGGTGGTGAAGTGGAAAACCCTAACTGGCGCGCTCAGTTTGTGGGTAAGAAGCTGTATGACGAAAATGGTACGCCCGCGATTAAAATCGTGAAAGGCGGTGCACCTGCCGATGCGCCTTCAAGTGTCGATGGTTTATCTGGCGCTACCTTAACCTCTAACGGTGTGCAGCATACCTTTGATTTCTGGTTAGGCGACAAGGGCTTTGGTCCTTTCCTGACTAAGGTACGGAAAGGAGAGCTCAACAATGGCTGATAAAGCAGAAGTTAAAAAGGTTCTTTTTGGACCTATTATCGGCAATAACCCCATTACGCTGCAGGTGCTGGGCATTTGCTCGGCCTTGGCGGTGACGTCACAGATGCAAACTGCATTCGTGATGTCGTTGGCGGTAATTTCGGTAACGGCGTTTTCAAACCTGTTTATCTCATTAGTGCGTAATCAGATCCCAAACTCGGTGCGAATTATCGCGCAGATGGCGATCATTGCCTCTTTGGTAATAGTGGTGGATCAGATCCTTAAAGCGTACGCCTATGACATCTCTAAGCAGTTGTCGGTATTCGTCGGTTTGATTATTACCAACTGTATCGTTATGGGTCGTGCCGAAGCGTATGCCATGAAGAGCCCACCTTTGATGTCGTTTTATGACGGTATCGGTAACGGCATGGGGTATGGTCTGATCTTACTGATCGTTGCGACCATCCGTGAGTTGTTTGGCTCTGGTACTTGGTTTGGCATCGAAATCCTGCCGTTGATTAAGAACGGTGGTTGGTACCAGGCGAACGGTTTACTGCTGTTACCCCCAAGTGCTTTCTTTATTATCGGCGGCATTATCTGGGTACTGCGTACCATGCGTCCCGAACAGGTTGAGGCGAAGGAGTAAGCATGGAACATTTTATTAGTTTGTTTGTTCGTGCCATTTTCATCGAAAACATGGCATTGGCTTTCTTCCTCGGCATGTGTACCTTTTTGGCCGTATCGAAAAAGGTAAAAACCTCTTTTGGTTTGGGCGTAGCTGTGGTCGTGGTGTTGACCTTGGCAGTACCGGTCAATAACTTGGTTTACAACTATGTGTTGAAAGACGGCGCCTTGGTTGAAGGCATTGATTTGAGCTTTTTGAACTTCATTACCTTTATCGGTGTTATTGCAGCACTGGTTCAAATACTGGAAATGTTGTTAGATAAGTTCTTCCCGGCTCTCTATAACGCCTTGGGCATCTTCTTACCCTTGATCGCCGTAAACTGCGCCATCTTCGGTGGTGTGTCCTTCATGGTGCAGCGCGATTATAACTTTGCCGAGTCCATCGTTTACGGCTTTGGCTCAGGTGTAGGCTGGATGCTGGCAATTGTATTGTTAGCCGGTATACGCGAGAAGATGAAGTATTCAGATGTGCCTGAAGGGCTGCGTGGCTTGGGGATTACCTTTATCTCAGCCGGCCTGATGGCAATTGGCTTCATGTCTTTCTCTGGCATATCCCTGTAATCCGGTGATAGAAAAGGAATAAACGATGGAAATCATTCTAGGCGTGGTCATGTTCACCGTGATCGTGCTGGTCCTAGTAAGCATTATCCTGTTTGCTAAGTCCAAGCTGGTCGCGGAAGGGGATGTGGTCATCAGCATCAACGATGATCCCGACAAGACTATTACCACGGGTGCTGGCGGTAAATTGCTGGGCGCCTTGGCCAATAACGGCATCTTCGTTTCGTCTGCCTGTGGCGGCGGCGGTACTTGTGGTCAGTGTCGAGTGCGCATCTTGGACGGCGGTGGTGAAATTCTGCCGACCGAGCTTGATCATATCTCTAAAGGCGAAGCACGCCATGGCGAGCGTTTGTCTTGTCAGGTAAACGTCAAGCAAGATATGAAAATTGAGCTGCCAGAAGAAGTATTCGGCATCAAGAAGTGGGATTGCGAAGTGTTGTCGAATGACAGCAAAGCGACCTTCATTAAAGAATTGAAGCTACAAATTCCGAACGGTGAAAGCGTACCTTTCCGTGCGGGTGGTTATATTCAAATTGAAGCGCCGCCGCATCACGTTAAGTACAAAGATTTTGATGTACCCGAAAAGTACCGTGAAGACTGGGACAAGTTTAAGATCTTCGAACTTGAGTCAAAAGTAGACGAGGAAACCATCCGCGCTTACTCCATGGCCAACTATCCGGAAGAAGCAGGCTTGATCTTGCTTAATGTGCGTATCGCCACGCCGCCACCGCGTAACTGGGATGCGCCTCCAGGCAAGATGTCTTCTTACATCTGGTCCTTGAAGCCGGGTGATAAAGCCACTATCTCGGGTCCATTTGGTGAGTTTTTTGCCAAAGATACCAATGCAGAAATGGTGTTTGTGGGCGGTGGTGCCGGTATGGCGCCGATGCGTTCGCATATTTTCGACCAGCTCAAGCGCTTAGACTCTAAGCGTAAGATCAGCTTCTGGTACGGTGCCCGTTCACGTCGCGAAATGTTCTATGTGGAAGATTTCGACGGCTTGGCCGCGGATCACGATAACTTCCAATGGCATGTGGCCTTAAGTGACTCCACGCCTGAAGATGAGTGGACCGGTTACACAGGCTTTATCCACAACGTGTTATATGAAAACTATCTGAAGGATCACGAAGCGCCGGAAGATTGTGAGTTCTACATGTGTGGACCACCAATAATGAACGCTGCCGTCATTAATATGCTCAAAGACTTGGGCGTAGAAGAAGACAACATTATGTTGGATGACTTTGGCGGTTAAAGAGGCGAGTAAGCGGCTGTATAGCACAGCCGCTTACATCCTTTGTTCAAACCAGATGATGAGATCTAAATGAGCTCTTATGTAACTAAATGGCTGGCCCCAATGGGGCTGGCCTTTTTATTGGTCGCCTGTAAGCCGGCCGATACTGCAATACCCATGGCCAATGCCCAGCAACACCTCACCGGCAACACCATGGGCACCTATTATTCGATTAAAATTGTGGGTGTGGACGCCGCTCAAGCCGAGGCTTTACAAGTCCAGATTGATAAGCGGCTAGACACGGTTAATCAACAGATGTCGACCTATTTGACGGACTCTGAGCTGAGCCGCTTTAATCAGTCTGGTGATCCCGGTCCCTTTGCCGTATCAGCGGATACCGCCAAGGTAGTGACGGCGGCGCTGCAGCTGGGCCATCAAACCGACCACGCCTTAGATGTGACTGTGGGACCGCTGGTTAATCTCTGGGGCTTTGGTCCAGATGCACGGCCACAACAGGTGCCAACACCACAACAGCTAGACGACACTCGCGCGCACACTGGGCTGCAACACTTGCGTGTGGCCTATGACGTTCAGGGCCAGTATTTATACAAGGCCATTCCTGAGCTGTATGTCGACTTATCCTCGATTGCCAAAGGTTTTGGCGTGGATGCCGTGTCTGAGTATTTAAGCGAGCAGGGCATCAGTAATCACCTAGTCGAAATTGGCGGTGAAGTGCGCCTAAGCGGCCTTAATGGCCACCACCAGCCGTGGTCCATAGCGGTTGAAAAACCAGGGGCCGGCGAGGGGTTAGTGCAGCAAGTGGTGCTGCCGGGCAATAATAGCGTGGCCACCTCGGGCGATTATCGTAACTATTATGAGCTGGACGGGCAGCGTTTATCGCACACCATAGACCCCAAAACCGGCCATCCTATTACTCATAACTTGGCGTCCGTGACAGTAATTCACCCGTCCTGTATGATTGCAGACGGACTTGCTACGGCATTGACGGTAATGGGCACCGAGCGTGCTCTGGCCTTTGCCGAGCAGCATGAGCTGGCTGTGTATCTGCTGACCAAAACGGATGATGGCTTTAAAGTAGATATGACCCCTGCCTTTAAAAAGTATTTAAGAGGTTGATATGATGTACTTTCTGATAACCTTTGCCGCATTTGGTCTGGTCTTTTTTGCCATGGCCATAGGTTATATTTTACAGCGCAAGACCATAGCCGGTTCTTGCGGTGGCTTAGGTAGCGTCGGTATTGAAAAAGCCTGTGATTGCGATGACCCTTGTGAGAATCGCAAGAAGAAAATCGCCAAAGCAGAAGCCAAACGCCAGATGCTCGAAGAAAACCGAATTATTTAAGGTCTGTGAGGCGTGAAGGGTGAGGCGAGAGGCGTAAACATACGGCGCCAGGCGCTGAACATAAATGTCGCTGTATGTATGGTCGAATTTATTCGACCGCTTGCTGTTTAATGAGTTGATTCAATGACTTGTTTTCAATAAATAAACGCCTACAAAAAACGCCGCCGGCTAATCGAGGTGGTGTTTTACTCTTCACCCTTTACACCTCACTCCTCACCGTCTGTTAGCCATGCGTAAAATCATTCATGTGGATATGGACTGCTTCTATGCGGCAGTGGAAATGCGCGCTCATCCTGAGTGGCGCGATATTCCCATGGCGGTGGGCGGTCTGCGTGAGCGACGTGGTGTGATCACCACCTGTAATTATCCTGCCCGTAAGTTTGGTATTCACTCGGCTATGTCTAGCCATCAAGCGCTGCAACGCTGCCCGCATTTATTATTAGTGCCCGGCAACATGGCCAGCTACAAAGCCGTGTCGCTGCAAATTCGTGAAATCTTTCATCGTTACACCGACTTAGTCGAACCCTTGTCTTTAGACGAAGCCTATCTGGATGTCACCGACAGCCCTTGGTTTGCCGGCAGTGCCACCCGCATCGCCGAACACATTCGTCATACTATTGAGCAAGAATTAGATCTCACCGCCTCCGCCGGCGTGGCGCCCAATAAGTTCTTAGCCAAAATCGCCTCCGATGAAAATAAACCTGATGGCTTATTTGTGTTACC
The DNA here is from genome assembly GCF_052119705.1 of Oceanisphaera sp. W20_SRM_FM3. Lineage (NCBI taxonomy): Bacteria > Pseudomonadati > Pseudomonadota > Gammaproteobacteria > Aeromonadales > Aeromonadaceae > Oceanisphaera > Oceanisphaera sp. W20_SRM_FM3. The sequence goes on from NZ_JBGQOP010000010.1 coordinate 105,607, forward strand.
GCCAGAAGCGGTGGCAGATTTTGTGTATCAGCTGCCGCTGACAAAGATACCCGGCGTGGGGGCTAAAACTGCCGAAAAGCTAAATGCCCTTGGCTTAACCCATTGCCATCAACTGTTGGCTTTTGGTGAAGCCGAGCTGGTGGCTCGCTTTGGTAAATTTGGCGCTCTGCTATGGCAACGTGCCCAGGGTATTGATGAGCGGGAGGTACAACCGCACCGCATTCGAAAGTCGGTGGGCGTAGAAACCACGCTGCTGGAAGATATTCAGCAGCCAGAGCAAGGGGTAATTGTGCTGGCGGAGTTATGGCCGGAATTAGTGAAACGGCTAAACGAGCGGACTATTAAAGGCTTATGCCTGAAGCTTAAATTTAGTGATTTTACCCAGACTACCTTGTCGCGGCGTACCAGCGTGTTGGATGTGTTATTAGCAGAGCAATTGTGTGTTGAAGTGTGGCAACGGGCGCAGGGGCGAAGCGTGCGTCTAGTGGGGGTGAGTGTAGAGCTGGATCATGACACAGAAGACAATACCGACGCCGAACGTCAACAGTTAAGCTTTGATTGGTAAGTTAATACATGGCTAGAAGCGTTAAGCCGTAAGCTATCAGCTAAGGAATAGAGAAAAAACAACCTCTCCCACAGAAGAATAGTGAGCAAGCTGAACATAGGGGCGAGTGTTATCGTTTAGCGCGGGTGTTATTTTTTATTTACCGCTGCTTTTTATTTACCGCTGCCACGCTGTTTTTTTGGGACTCAGTATCGTGCTCACAGGCGAGGGGGGTATCGACGGCACGCGGCATATTATTGGTGAGTGATGCGGCATTGGCTACGCCTAAATAACCGGCGCTCAGTGCAAGAAATAGGGCTACTGAAGTGGTTTTCATGTGCGCTCCTTTTTATATCGTTCTTTAAATGCATGAGCTTTTACCATAACATTTTATTAATGGATGAAAAACCGTTAATTACTAGTCCTTAATCTTGACGAGTCAAATGTTGGCGCTGGTTTATGCTAATTAACAAAGCCTTACGCCTTACGTTTTGCGCCGTACCAAAGTAAGTATTTGATCGATTTACATTAAGGCAAAAACTAAAGATCAAAGACTATTTTTGCCACGGAAGAACACAGAAGGCACGGACGAAGTTCACGTGCGACAAGTGATCAATACTGTATATGGTAAGAGCTCCTCTCGTTCAGGTTGTGATGTTTCGCTCTTACCCATACCGTGGTCTTTTCAGATCTGATCACTATTTTGACCTGTTCTTCCGTGCCTCTCGTTACAAAGAAGTGTGGCAAAAAGGTTTTGATCAGTTAGTTTTACAGATTGGTATTACAACTGCGACTAGTCGCAGAGCGTTGACCCTTCCCGCGTGGGTAGCGCATAAAAAAGCCCCGAACTGTATGCAGTTCGGGGCTTTTAAATTCAGGGCAGAACAGCAGCTTACGCTATGTACTCTCTATATTGTTCAGAGGCCCTGTTTTGCTCTTTGCGTATAGCGTACGGCCTACAGCGTAAAGCTAGGGGTTATAAATTACTTTCTTCTTGCCAACCAAAGTTAGATGGTGGAGCTTGCTGCTGTTGGCCTTGGTTATTGCCCTGATTAGAATTATAGCTGTCGCTCGAACCATAATTGTCGTTTGCACCCGAGTTACCGTCGGAATGACGATTATCGTTGTAACCATTATTGCTGGATGCACTGTTACTGACGCTATGGTTGCTAACAGCATTGTTGTTTGCATTAGCCCCAGCGTTGGCTGCCCGTGACGTCTTGGAACGCTGGCTCTCGCCATAGGTGTAATTTAGGTTAGAGCCGGTGGGCTGACCATTGACCGGCGGCGCCACTTCGATATTGGACTGACGGCTGCCGTTTTGGTTATAGCTCTGCTGAGTATTACCAGCCTGATTAACGCTAGGCAGATTATTAGTCGGCTGATGGTTGCCAGATTGGTTGTTGCTAGCTTGATTACTGCTCGGCATTTCGATGGCGGGGCGATCACGGCCATCATTAAGCGCAGAGCGCACGTCGGCAGGCGATTCGGTGCGGCGATCATTTTGAATGCCAGGGGCCAGCTTTCGTGTTTCATCCAATATTTCACGTCCGAAATTAACCACACCGCTAAAAATATTGTCGGCCATGGCCGGTAACGCGAACAGTGCTAGAGCTAAACACAGCGGCGTTTTTTTAATCCAGATGGGTGTCATGGCAAACCTCAATATAAGTGACAAATAATTGCTAACGCATTAGTCCAGCAGCATTAGTCCAGCAGCATCAGTTCAGCATAAGCTAAAAAGTGGCCGTTTTATACAGGCCCTCAATTTATGCGGACGCATCATGACGCAGTTAACTTATGTTCTCTAGTGCAGTGCAGTGCCGAGCATCAAGCGCCCGGCACCCAGCTAAATAAAGACCCTGTAGTGTTTCGCTATTTATCGCTGCTACGTGCTGCAACAGCATACGTGGTGTAAGTGTTTTTCTTACTCGGCGCTTGGAGTCGGGCGCTGGGCGCTTTTGGAATGGCCCCGAATAAGTAGACACTTCTTCAGAGTGAGGAAGTGTATGCAATACCGAACCAAGCGTAAATTTAG
>NZ_JBGQOP010000011.1:0-97037 GCF_052119705.1 Oceanisphaera sp. W20_SRM_FM3
TACGGCTTACGGCTTACGGCTTACGGCTTACGGCTTACGGCTTACGGCTTACGGCTTACGGCTTACGGCTTACGGCTTACGGCTGCCCGCAGGGCTTACGCTCCCGACAGTGCCAAATATTGCTCATGCAATTGCAGCACGGCGGCTCTTAGCTGCGCTAAGTCACAGTCGTTGTTATCAATTATATCGTCGGCGGCAGCCAAGCGCTGTTCGCGGCTAGCCTGAGTGGCCATCATGGCTTTGATCTGCGCCTCGTTGCTGCTATCTCGGCGCACGCTGCGCGCTATTTGTACCTCTGCACTGGCATCCACCACCAGTACACGGTCGCATAAATCGGTGAGTTTATTCTCAACTAACAACGGCACTACTAACAAGCAATACGCCGATCTGGCGTTCTGGCATTCGACAAGCATCCGCTCGCGGATCAGCGGGTGCAGTAAGGCTTCTAACCAATGACGATAAGCCGCATTTTCAAAGATCCGCTCGCGCATCAAAGCTCGATTTAAGCTGCCATCTGCAGCTATTACCTCTGGGCCAAAATAGGCACCAATGGCATCTAATACTGGCTCACCTGAGGCCACAACGTCTCGAGCAATCATGTCTGCATCTACTATCACGACACCCAGCTCGGCAAATAAATCGGCGACCGTGCTCTTACCGCTGCCGATGCCGCCGGTTACTCCTACTGTATATGTCATAAGGCTACACTCCAGTACCAGCTAATTAAGGATTTTCCCCAAATCAAATACACCCAGCCGGCAATAGCCAAGGCTGGGCCAAAGGGCAGTACGCGATCGCTACTTAAGCGACGGCTGGCCATTAAGCTTAAGCCAATGACCGAGCCTATAACGGAAGAGAGTAAGAGTATTGGCAATATCGACTGCCAGCCAAACCAAGCACCCAGTGCGGCTAATAGCTTAAAGTCGCCATAGCCCATGCCTTCTTTACCTGTGGCTAACTTAAAAGCCCAATATAAGCTCCACAGCACGCCGTAACCAACAGCTGCGCCTATCACAGCATCGGGTAGCGCGATAAAGTGGCCATCAATATTAATTAATAATCCTATCCATAACAGCGACAGGGTTAGATTATCGGGCAACAACAGATGATCGACGTCGATCATGGTCATGCAGATCAATAGCCAAGTAAATAACAAGGCGGCCAGCAGTTGTGGGCTGGCGCCAAAACGCCACACGATAACGGCAGATAAAATAGCCGTGCTTAATTCAACCAGTGGATAGCGCTTAGAGACCTTGACCTGACAATAACGGCAACGGCCGTGCAGCATTAACCAGCTGACGAGCGGAATATTATCAAGCGCACTCAACTGATGCTGGCAGTGTGAACAACGGGATCGCGGCGTACAAATATTAAAGGTTTCTTGTGCGGGGGTAGGACTTGCGTTGAGTTCTGTGCAATCTCGCTGCCATTCCCGCTTTAGCATCACCGGCAATCGATAAATAACCACATTTAAAAAACTACCGACTAATAAACCAAATAAAGTAACCATAATATAAAGAGAGAGCAGATCTTCAGTTAACCATTGGCTTAACAGCGCCATTTTAAATCCTTTGTGTGAATAAGTGACTATCTAAGCGTTAATGATCATGCAGCATTAATGAATAACGCTACCCAAACTAAAGATGGGAAGGTACATGGCAATGACTAAACCGCCAACCAAAATTCCTAATACCAACATCATCACAGGTTCAATTAAGCTGGCTAAGGCATCGACTGAGGTATCGACCTCGGCTTCATAAATGCTCGCCACTTTGTGCATCATATCGTCAATTACACCGGTTTCCTCGCCAATCATGGCTAACTGCACCAGCAGGTCGGGGAAAAGCTGACTGGCGGTCAACGCCTGATGCAGGGGTAATCCAGCTATCACGTCATTGCGCGCCTGCAATACCGCTTGGCGATAAACTCGGTTACCGCAGGCGCCAGCGGATAACACTAGCCCTTCAATTAAAGGAATGCCGGCAGCGAAAGTGGCGGCCAGCGTGCGGGCAAAGCCGGTTAAGGCGGCTTTTTGCAATATGCCCCCTAATACCGGCAGCTTAAGCAATAGGCGATCTTGGCGCTGGCGCCATTGATGAGAGCTGCGCCGAGCTTTAATCACCCCATAGCCGAGCACTAAGATCGCTAACAGTAAATAGCCACCGTAGGCTTGCAAGCCACGAGATAAGCCGATCACGGCCTGAGTAAACCAAGGTAAAGGCGCGCCAAAATTGGCGTACATCTCCTCAAACTGGGGTATTACCCACAGCAATAAAATGGCGGTGACTCCTGCCGCCACCACCAACACTAATGCCGGATAAAACAGGGCTTTCTTTATTTTAGCTTTTAACCGCTCGGCTTTTTCCGCGTACACCGCCAACTGTGCAAAGACCTGCGCCAATGCCCCCATTTGCTCACCTGCCTGCACCAGATCGCGATAGAGGTCGCTAAATTGCGCGGGGAATTGTTTCAGCGCCAGCGATAAGGGCTGGCCACTTTCTACCTCTGTGGCGAGCTCGCTGAGTAAGTGTGCCAGCGAGGTCTTGGTCGCTGAGCGCGCGATAAGTTGTAAGCTTTGTAGCAGCGGTATACCCGCCTGCAACATAGTCGCCAATTGACGAGTCATTAGGGCTATGTCTGCTGCGCGAATGGTTTGGTTAACTTTGTTGAATAAAGGGGCGCGTTTACGTTGCACCCGAATGGGCTGAATGCCTTGGCGTTGTAATTGGTATTTAACGGCAAGTAAACTGGACTCATGTACAAAACCGGACACAGTTTGGCCGTTTTTATTGATGCCTTGCCAATGATAGCGCTGCTTTTTATCCATGAGCGACCTCCAGCTGCATGGGTAAAGGGTGAGTGCCGCGTGTTTTTGCGGCCTATGATGCGCCCGTTTATTGAGTAATGCGATTGACCTCGGCCAAGCTAATCACACCTTGTTGTGCCTTAGCCAAGGCGGCTTGGCGTAGGGTGACCATGCCAGACGCGGCAGCGGCTTGTGCCAGTGCTGAGGCGTCGGCGCCGCTTAGCATTAACCCAGCTAAGTGGTGATCCATGGCTAACACCTCATAGATACCGATGCGGCCTTTGTAGCCGTCGGTACACAAGGCGCAGCCGCAAGCTCGGTATAAAGTAATGTCATGCTTATCAAGCTTGGCGTCCTTACCTTCAGCGCTATCGAGTCTCTGACGGTTATCGTTAAACCCCAATAAGGCTAATTGTTGTACCGGCAATGACTGTGGTTGTTTGCAATGAGGGCAGAGTTTACGGGCCAAGCGTTGGGCAATGATCAGGCTAACCGAAGAGGCAATGTTATAAGCGGCCAGTCCCATATTAATGAGGCGAGCCAGGGTGTCGGTAGCTGAGTTGGTGTGTAAAGTAGAGAGTACCAGATGGCCGGTTTGCGCCGCCTTAATGGCAATCTCTGCGGTTTCTAAGTCGCGGATTTCGCCCACCATAATAATATCTGGATCTTGTCTTAAGAAAGCTCTGAGCGCCTGCGCAAAACCTAAGCCCGCTTTGGGATTAATTTGTACCTGATTAATGCCCGGCATAATAATTTCAATGGGATCTTCGGCGGCGGATATATTACGGCTCACCGTATTTAAGATACTTAAGCCTGTGTAGAGCGACACAGTTTTGCCAGAGCCGGTGGGGCCTGTTACCAGAATTAATCCTTGAGATAAGTGTAGGGCGCTCAAATAGGCCGCTTTTTGTGACGCCTCAAAGCCCAGCTGATGAATATCTAATTTGGTCACGGCGCTATCGAGCAGGCGCAGCACAATTTTCTCTCCGGCTTGGGTCGGTAAGCTACTCACGCGCATATCGATGGACTTGTGGCGACTCAGTTGCAGCTTAATACGACCATCTTGGGGTTGACGGCGTTCGGCAATATCGAGGCGTGCCATCACCTTGAGTCGTGCGGCAAAGCGATTGGCCAGCTGCTTGGGTGGGGAAGCCACGTCATACAATAGGCCGTCGATACGAAAGCGGATCCGATAAAAGCGCTCATAAGGCTCAAAATGAATATCGGAGGCGGCTTTGCGTACCGCATCACGCAACACTTGGTGAATGTAGCGCACTATAGGCGCGTCATCGTCATCTTGGGCTGTTTCTTCAAAGGCTAAATCTAAGACGTCAGTTTCTGAGCTAGCAGTTAAATCGACCAGATGCGGCTCATCATTGCGCTGCAGCTGCTGTAGCCTTAGGGCTAACTTAGCTTCTTCTACCAGTCTGGTATCCGTAACCACATTAAACCGAAAACTAAAGTCCTCTAATGCCAGTACATTGCTGGGATCCGCCATGGCCAAGTACAAGACGTTATCTTGACAGAGCACTGGCAGCGCATGATGGCGTTCAATTAAGTCCATGCTCAAATATTGCGGCGGTAAGTCTTGGCCATTGAGGTCATCTAAATCCCACAGAGTTAAGCCGTAATGGTGAGCACAAAACTGAGCGAGCTCACCGCTGGTTAGTAGTTTTCGCTCTACTAGCACAGTGCTCAGCGGCTTGGCTTCTTGCTGGACTTGAGTGAGCGCCTGCTCCACTTCAGCTTGGGTCAGTTTCGCGGCCACTAATAAACTGCGGGCTAAGCCTTGGGTGGTTAATATAGGGCTGGTTAGCATAGGTTGACTGCTACGCAGCTGCCGGGATTGGTTGTAGGGTTATTTTCCCATGTGACGCGCCCGCCTGTGCTAGGGCGAGTGCCCACCTGAATAAATGTTTCTTCGTCTAGTAGGTCAGTGGCGGTGGCCGTTATTACCCAAGAGTCGGTGCCTACGGCCTCTACCTCTACTTTTTCCACGTAATCAGTTTCCACTGCCGTGGGAGGAACGGCGTTAGTACCTGCCGCGGCACAATCAGCGCCACTAATTTGCACACATACATCGATGGCGGTTTTGGCGGGGCCGGTGGCGGCAATTACTTCCGAGAAGCGGGCGCGTTGAATATAACTTTGGTAGGAGGGCAGGGCGATCACGGCGAGTATGGCCACAATTGCCACCACTATCATAAGTTCGATTAGAGTAAAACCTAGGCTTGAGCGCGAGTTAAGGGGCTGCTTCATAATGTGTCATCCTTGACCGATAAATCGTTATGAACAGTGCCAGCGGCTTCCTTGCTGGCGATGCGAGGTGCCCTTAAAGGTAGCAATAAACAACAAGCATGGCGAATAAATGACCAGTCTGCAGCTATAAGCCGCGAAAGTATCGCTTCTGCAACTCATGCATCACGATTTAGATGCTCAATGAAATCCCAATCAAAGCCGCTGCCGGGATCTGTCTTACGCCCCGGCGCTATGTCGCTGTGGCCGACGATATGGGCAGGCGTAATGGCAGGGAATTGACATTGGATAAGCTGGGTGAGTGTGGTGAGGGTTTGATATTGAGCATCAGTAAAAGTGCCAGTATCTGTGCCTTCAAGCTCAACCCCGATAGCAAAATCATTGCAGCGCTCGCGGCCTTGAAAGTTAGATTGACCGGCGTGCCAAGCGCGTTTATGCAAAGAGACATATTGCACTAGCTCGCCATCTCGCCTGATCAAGCAGTGGGCCGAGACTTTAAGATGTTGAATGCCAACAAAATAAGCATCATCATCAGGGTTTAATTGCCCTAAAAACAGCTGGTCGATATAGGGGCCGCCAAACTGGCCCGGCGGCAGACTAATGCTGTGCACCACTAATAAAGACACTTCTTGCTCGGGTCTGTCATCAAAGTGTGGTGAGGGGCAGTGGCGAGCAGGCTGCAACCAGCCGTCATCAGTTAACATTAGCGAACGAGTCATGTGGGCCTCTAGTACCAGTCAGATAGGCCCTATAGTAAGAGGCTAAGCCCGAGCCCGGCAAGTAAACATAAGCGGCAAGCAACCTATTGCTGATAAGCAAACAGGGCGTCGCCAGATGAGCAGGAGAGCATATGCAACGTCGATTAGGGCTCATCATGTGGTTAATGGTGTGGGTGTTAGCATTAGGTCTGTTGACTTGGTTTTTTCAGCAAAAGCTCACCCACGATAATAATCCTAACCAAGCCATCCGCCAGCTCGATGCCCAGACCATAGTGCTGGAGCAAAACAATCGCGGTCATTATTTGGCCAGCGGTCAGATCAACGACCTAGGCGTGGTCTTTCTGTTAGATACGGGCGCCACCCAAGTGGCTGTGCCCCAAGCGTTAGCCGCTAAGCTGCAGTTAAAGAAAGGGGCTGCGGTGAGGTTAAGTACCGCAGCAGGCACAGTGACGGGCTACGCCACGCGCATAAAAAGCCTGTCTTTAGGGCCTTTCACCTTGTACGATTTGAGTGCCGTTATTATGCCCAGTGACAGTAATGAAATACTGTTAGGCATGAACGCCTTGCGCCAATTTGAGCTCATTCAACGCAATGGCCAACTGACCATTCGCAGATAAAAGAAAAGTGAGCAGCCAGGTCAAAAGATATTTTGCAACGAAATCCGCGAAATCCACGGAAAATTAAGATGAAGTCAAGGTCGATAAAGGCCAAATTGTTAAGGTATAGACCTTACAATAAAGATCTCTTTCAGATCTGATCTTTATTGTTCCCTGTTCTTCTGCGTCTTATACGGGAAAACCATGTTGGAAAAAACTATGTTAGAACAAGAAGTCCGTTTTAATGTCACCGCAGCCCTCTCCGAAGACTTAGGCGGTACCTTAGATGCGACGCGCGACATTACCGCCCAGTTGTTGCCCGAGTTTGAGGTGGTAGTCGCGCATGTCATCACCCGCGAAGACGGCGTGTTCTGTGGTCAAGCCTTTGCCGACGAAACCTTTCGTCAACTCGGTGGTGAAGTTGAGTTACAGTGGCTAGTTAAAGATGGTGAAGCGGTCAGCGCTAATCAGCGTTTATTAACACTGACCGGTCCCGCCCGCGCCATCATGACGGGGGAGCGCACCGCGCTGAATTTTATTCAAACCTTATCCGGCGTGGCCACCATTACGCGCAGCTATGTGCAGCAATTGGCTGGCACTCAATGCCGCTTGCTCGATACCCGTAAAACACTACCCGGTTTGCGGCTGGCGCTGAAATACGCGGTCACCTGCGGTGGCGGCCATAATCACCGAATTGGCCTATTTGATGCTTATCTGATCAAAGAAAATCATATCTTTGCTTGTGGCGGTATTGATAAGGCCGTGGCCGAGGCTAAGCGCTTGCAGCCAGAAAAATCTGTGGAAGTAGAAGTGGAGTCACTGGCGGAGTTAGAGCAAGCACTGCAGGCTGGCGCCGATATTATTATGCTCGATAACTTCAGCACCCAAGATATGCGCGCCGCTGTGGCGCTAACCAAGGGTGCGGCTAAGTTAGAAGTGTCGGGTAACGTGACGCTGAACACCATCGCCGAATTTGCCGCCACTGGTGTGGATTTTATCTCAGTGGGCGCGCTCACCAAGCATGTACAGGCCATGGACTTATCGCTACGAGTTGCTGAATAAGATTGTGAGGCGTGAAACGGGAGGTGTGAGGCGTTAGGTACCGCAGCCGAAAGCTGGCTTTTTCTCCTCCCGCCTCACCCTTTACCCATCACAGTGTCTTAACGCAATAATCAGCAGCAAAAAAGCCATTATCAATAATTCTGATTTGCGTTTTTTCTAGACTAGTCTAGCCTTAGATATTGGTCTAAAAATGTTGACGATTTCTTACGCTATTGTGTCCAATTTAAATTAATTTATTGGACATTTTAGCGGCGTAATGATACCTTTTTTTAACAGTGTCAATTGGTCTTACCAATATAAGCCGAGTCAATGTCGAATCAGCGTATTAAGCAGCCAAAACTTGCCGACACTATCGCCGCCAAAATTGAGCAGATGATAGTAGAAGGCAGCTTGCAGCCCGGACAACGTTTGTTGCCAGAGCGCGAGCTTGCAGAGCAATACGCCGTATCTCGACCTTCGGTACGAGAAGCCATCCAATTGCTGGAAGCAAGAGGGCTGGTTTCTCGACGTCAGGGTGGCGGCACTTATGTGCAAAACGCCCTGACTAAAGGACTTGCTGACCCGTTATTTCAGCTGCTGGCGGAACATCCCGAGTCGCAATACGACATGCTGGAGTTTCGTCATACCATGGAAGGTATCTCCGCTTTTTATGCCGCCGTGCGCGGCAACGAAGCTGACTTCGATGCTATACGTGCAGCACAGTTAGCCATAGTACAAGCACAAGAGCTGGGTGACTTACCCGCTGAAGCCGCGGCCGCCGCCGAATTTTATATCGCGGTCGCCGCGGCGGCTCACAACGTGGTGTTATTACACCTGTTGCGCGCCATGCAGCCGTTGTTAGAGTCCAGTATCTTGCGCAATATCAAAATATTAAACCGACGTGCCGGTATGGTGGAAAAGATCCGCGTTCATCGCGCCAATCTAATCCAATGCATACTGTCTCGCGAGCCGGAACAAGCCAGAGATGCATGTCACGATCATCTGGCTTTTATTGAAGAAACTCTGCTCGACATTCAGCGTGAAGAGAGCCGTATTCAGCGCTCTTTACGCCGACATCGACAGCAGGAATGACAATGCCTTCGGCACTGATGACACCCATGGGCATGAGCCCCAAACGAGATAGGAAACAGCCATGTCTGATATCCTGAATAACGATGTGGATTCAATCGAAACTCAAGAGTGGTTAGACTCTCTTGAATCGTTGATCCGTCAAGAAGGACCTGAGCGCGCCCAGTACATTTATGAGCGTCTCACCACTAAAGCCATTAAATCCGGTGTAGCAGTGGCCAGAAATGCCCACTCAGACTACGTCAACAGCATCAAGTCTGAAGATGAGACTGAGTATCCGGGTAACTGGGATCTGGAACGTCGTATCCGCGCTATTATCCGCTGGAACTCAGTGATGATCGTGTTACGCGCCTCTAGAAAAGATCTGGACTTGGGGGGCCACATGGCTTCTTACTCGTCCAGTGCCACTATGTACGAAGTGGGCTTTAACCACTTCTACCGCGCCCGTAACGAAAAAGACGGCGGCGACTTGGTATTCTTCCAAGGTCATATCTCGCCAGGCATTTATGCTCGTGCGTTTGTTGAAGGCCGCTTAACTGCTGATCAGTTGGACATGTTCCGTCAAGAAGTAGACGGCAAGGGCATTCCTTCTTACCCGCACCCTAAACTGATGCCTGACTTCTGGCAGTTCCCGACCGTATCTATGGGTCTGGGTCCATTGAACGCCATTTATCAAGCGCGTTTCTTGAAGTACCTGACTAACCGTGGTCTGAAAGACTGTTCTGAGCAGCGCGTTTACGCCTACTTGGGCGACGGTGAAATGGATGAGCCAGAATCTAAAGGCGTGATCACTATCGCGGCCCGCGAAAAGCTGGACAACCTGTGCTTCATCATCAACTGTAACCTGCAGCGCCTTGACGGTCCTGTAATTGGTAACGGTAAGATCATCAACGAGCTGGACGGTATCTTTAACGGTGCTGGCTGGAACGTGGTTAAGGTTATCTGGGGTCGTCGTTGGGACGAGCTGATCGCTAAAGATAAGAGCGGTAAGCTGGTACAACTGATGAACGAAACCGTAGACGGTGATTATCAGACCTTTAAGTCGAAAGACGGTGCCTACGTACGTCAGCACTTCTTCGGCAAATATCCTGAGACCTTAGAACTGGTCAAAGATATGTCTGACGAAGAGATCTTCGCTCTGAACCGTGGTGGTCACGATCCAGCTAAAATGTACGCTGCGTACAAAAATGCTGCCGAGACCAAAGGCAAGCCGACCGTTATCTTGGCCAAAACCGTTAAAGGTTACGGCATGGGTGAAGCGGCTGAAGGCAAGAACATTGCCCACCAGGTTAAGAATATGGACATGTCGTCCGTTAAGCACTTCCGTGACCGTTTCAATCTGGAAGTAAGCGACGAAGACATTGTTGATCTGCCGTACATCGAAATCAAAGAAGGCACTCGCGAGCATGATTACCTGCACGCACGCCGTAAAGCGCTGAAAGGCTACCTGCCTACTCGTTTAGCTCAAACCACTGACAAGCTGCAAATTCCTGAGCTGTCTGAGTTTGACTCTTTGTTGGGCGAGCAGTCTCGTGAAGTTTCTACCACTATGGCGTTCGTGCGTGCCTTAAACATCATGCTGAAGAACAAGTCCATTGGTGAGCGCATAGTGCCAATCTTGGCCGATGAAGCCCGTACCTTTGGTATGGAAGGTCTGTTCCGTCAAATCGGTATCTACAGCCCTAACGGTCAGCAATACACGCCGCAAGACCGTGAGCAAGTTGCTTACTACAAAGAAGACGTGAAAGGCCAGGTACTGCAAGAAGGTATCAACGAGCTGGGTGCGACTTCTTCATGGTTAGCCGCAGCGACCTCTTACAGCACCAACGACTTCCCGATGATCCCGTTCTACATCTATTACTCGATGTTCGGTTTCCAACGTGTGGGCGACTTGTGCTGGGCTGCCGGTGACCAACAGGCTCGCGGCTTCATGATTGGTGGTACTTCAGGTCGTACGACCTTGAACGGTGAAGGTCTGCAGCACGAAGATGGCCACAGCCATATTCAAGCCAGCGTAATCCCGAACTGTATTACCTATGATCCAACTTATGTGTATGAAGTAGCGGTTATCGTACAAGACGGCTTACGTCGTATGTACGGTGATAACCCAGAAAACATCTACTACTACATCACTACTCTGAACGAAAACTACCATCAGCCAGCTATGCCAGAAGGCGCTGAAGAAGGTATCCGTAAGGGTATCTACAAGCTGGACACAATTGCCGGTAGCAAGGGTAAAGTACAGTTGATGGGTTCAGGTACTATCTTGAACGACGTGCGCCAAGCGGCGGCTATCTTGGCCGACGAGTACGGTGTAGGTTCTGACATCTTCAGTGTGCCTTCATTCAACGAACTGACCCGTGACGGTCAAGACGTTGAGCGTTGGAACATGCTGCACCCAACTTCCGAGGCACGCGTACCTTACATCGCACAAGTGATGGGGTCTGAGCCTGCTATTGCTGCCACTGACTACATGAAGAACTACGCCGAACAAGTGCGCGGCTTTATGCCTTCAGTAAGCTACAAAGTGTTGGGTACTGATGGTTTCGGCCGTTCAGATAGCCGCGAAAACCTGCGTCGTCACTTCGAAGTCAACAAGCACTATATCGTGATTGCTGCACTGACCGAGCTGGCTAAGCAAGGTACGCTGGACAAGAAAGTTGTTGCTGATGCCATTACTAAGTACGGCATTGACGCTGATAAGATCAACCCGCTGTACGCATAAAGGGGCAATACATGTCTAGAGATATTCTGGTGCCAGATATCGGCACAGACGAGGTAGAAGTGACTGAAATCATGGTGGCCGTGGGCGACCGTGTAGAACTTGAACAGTCACTACTCACCGTGGAAGGCGACAAAGCCTCCATGGAAATACCTGCCCCAAGCGCGGGTGTGGTTAAAGAAATTAAAGTTGCCCTTGGCGACGCCATCAATACCGGTTCTTTGATCATGGTATTCGAAGCAGAAGAGGGTGGCGCTGCCACCCCTACTGCGGCGGCAGAAGCACCGGCGGCCGCAGCTCCTGCGGCCCCTGCTACTGCAGCGCGCCAAGACGTGAGCGTGCCTGATATTGGTGATGACGAAGTTGAAGTCACCGAAATCAACGTGGCCGTTGGCGACACAGTAACTGAAGAGCAGACGCTGATTGGCGTAGAAGGCGATAAGGCTTCTATGGAAATCCCGTCACCTTCGGCAGGTAAAGTGGTTGAGATCTTAGTGGCCGTAGGCGACAAAGTTAAAACTGGCTCACAGATCATGGTCTTCGAAGTAGCAGGCGCCTCGGCTCCTGCGGCTTCTGCCCCTGCGGCGGCCGCGCCTACTGCTGCTCCTGCAGCACCAGCCGCACCGCAAGCCAAAGACGTGAACGTGCCTGATATCGGCGGTGATGAAGTCGAAGTGACTGAAATCATGGTTGCCGTGGGCGACACCGTTGCAGCCGAACAGTCCATTCTGAACGTAGAAGGTGACAAGGCGTCGATGGAAGTGCCAGCCCCGTTTGGTGGTGTGGTTAAAGAAATTAAGATCAAGGTTGGCGACAAGGTTAATACCGGATCTCTGGTCATGGTATTTGAAGTTGCTGCTTCACCGGCAACAAGTGCAGCTGCACCTGTGGCCGCAGCTCCTGCTGCGACCGCGCCTGCTGCAGCACCTGCGCCAAAAGCGGCTCCTGCAGCTAGCGCACCGGCTGCTAAAGCCGAGTTCGTTGAGAACAACGCTTATGTGCACGCCACACCTGTGGTACGTCGTTTAGCCCGTGAATTTGGTGTTGACCTGTCTAAGGTTGCCGCTACCGGTCCTAAGAGCCGTATCCTGAAAGAAGACGTGCAAAGCTACGTTAAAGGCATCATCAAGCAAGTTGCTAGCCAGCCTGCCGGTGTTGCAGTTGCGGGCGGCGGCATGGCCGTGCTGGCATGGCCAAAAGTAGATTTCGCCAAGTTTGGTGAAGTTGAAGTGGTGCCAATGACGCGCATTCAGAAGATTTCCGGTCCTAACCTGCACCGCAACTGGGTGAAAATCCCACACGTAACGCAGTTTGACGAAACCGATATCACAGAACTGGAAGAGTTCCGTAAAACTGAAAACGCCATCGCCGATAAGCTGAAGCTGGGTTATAAGATTTCCCCGCTGATCTTCATCATGAAGGCCGCTGCTAAGGCGCTGGAAGCCTATCCTAAGTTCTGCTCTTCTTTATCCGATGACGAACAGTCTCTGGTCATGAAGAAGTACATCAACATAGGTGTGGCGGTTGATACGCCAAACGGTTTGGTAGTACCTGTGGTACGTGACGTGAACAAGAAAGGCCTGCGTGAGCTGGCGATTGAACTTGGCGAAATCTCTAAGAAAGCCCGTGACGGCAAGCTGACTGGCGCCGACATGCAAGGTGGTTGTTTCACTATTTCGTCTTTGGGCGGCATTGGTGGTACTCAATTCACGCCTATCGTGAACGCACCTGAAGTGGCAATCTTGGGCGTATCTAAATCAAGCATTAAGCCTGTTTGGAACGGCAAAGAGTTCGAACCTCGTTTGATGCAGCCTCTGGCTCTGTCTTATGACCACCGTGTGATTGACGGCGCCGATGGCGCGCGTTTCATCACTCTGATGAGTGGTGTGTTAAGCGACCTGCGTCGTTTAGCCCTTTAATGTGACAAGGTGGGCAAATGCCCGCCTTTTTACTTTCTTTTGTATTTCAGAACAGTAAACTTTGGCCCGTTGAGCGCACTGGCCGTATTGAGTCTAGGCTTGTCAGCCATGCTTGAACGGGGCTAAAAATCATAATAGAGGTCACCATGAGTCAAGAAGTTAAAGCTCAGGTTGTAGTATTGGGCTCGGGCCCTGCAGGTTATTCTGCGGCATTCCGTGCCGCCGACTTAGGGCTAGAAACCGTATTGGTTGAGCGTTACTCAACACTGGGTGGCGTATGTCTGAACGTGGGTTGTATTCCTTCTAAAGCGTTATTGCATATCGCTAAAGTAATGGAAGAAGCCAAGACCATGGGCAGCCACGGCGTAACATTCGCCGCGCCGCAAATCGATCTGGATCAGATCCGTAATCACAAAGAAAAAGTGATTGGCCAGTTAACCCAAGGTTTGGGTGGCATGGCTAAGATGCGTAAAGTTAAGGTGGTGAACGGCTACGGCAAGTTTACTGGCCCTAACACCATAGTGGTAGAAGGCGAGGGCGGTAACACCACCATCAACTTCGAAAACGCCATTATCGCAGCCGGCTCTCGTCCGATTCAGTTGCCTTTCATCCCGCACGAAGATCCACGGGTTTGGGATTCAACCGGCGCGTTAGAGCTGCGCGAAATTCCAGAGAAGCTGCTGGTCATGGGCGGCGGTATTATCGGCCTAGAAATGGGTACCGTTTACTACTCGCTGGGCTCTAAGATTGACGTGGTTGAGATGTTCGACCAAGTTATTCCCGCGGCCGACAAAGATCTTATCAAGATCTACACCAAGCAGGTGAAAGACAAGTTCAACCTGAAATTGGAAACCAAGGTTACCGCAGTTGAAGCCAAAGATGACGGCATTCACGTAACCATGGAAGACAAGAAAGGCGCGAGCGAGACTACAGTATACGACGCCGTCTTGGTGGCCATCGGTCGTGTGCCAAACGGTAAGTTGCTGGATGCCGAGAAAGCCGGTGTTAATGTCGATGAGCGTGGTTTCATTCGTGTCGACAAACAGCTGCGTACCAACGTGCCACACATTCACGCCATTGGCGACATCGTCGGTCAGCCTATGCTGGCCCACAAAGGTGTGCATGAAGGTCACGTGGCCGCTGAGGTTATTTCAGGTTTGAACCACTACTTCGATCCTAAGGTGATCCCATCGATCGCTTATACCGAACCAGAAGTAGCTTGGGTTGGTGTGACCGAGAAAGAAGCGAAAGAGCAAGGCTTGAAGGTTGAAGTTGCAACTTTCCCTTGGGCGGCCTCAGGCCGTGCTATAGCTTCTGATTCCTCTTACGGTATGACTAAGCTGATTTTCGACAAAGAAACCCATCGCGTACTGGGTGGTGCCACTATTGGTACTAACGCCGGCGAGCTGCTGGGCGAAATCGGTTTGGCTATCGAAATGGGTGCCGATGCCGAAGACATCGCCTTGACCATACATGCTCACCCGACTCTGCATGAGTCTGTGGGTATGGCGGCCGAGGTGTTTGAAGGCTCAATCACCGACATGCCAAACCCTAAGGCGAAAAAGAAGTAAGCTTCTTTTAACCGGATCACCAAATGAAAATAAACGCCCAGCTTAGCTGGGCGTTTTGTTTTCTGCTGCTAACAGCCTCATATGAGAAGTTAATTTTGGAGAAAGCGCTTTAAATAGTTAAATAGGCATCTTTTATACACTTTACCTTCATGTTTTAACTCGTTAAGCCGATATGATTATTGCAATAAAAGATAAATAACCCCCCTAGGATAAATATTATGCTTTCTAAATTGGCTCATATAAGTGTGAGGTCAAAGCTAACATTGGGCTTTGCTTTGGTGTTGCTGGCCACACTGATCACTGCCGTGGTGAGTTTTAATTCACTGACTTCTGTATTAGAACGATCCAATAAACTAGAGCGCGCCGGTGAAATTGACTTACTGGTGAGTAAGGCGCGTTTTTTCCAAAAAAATTACATGCTGATCAACGATAAGGGACAGCTAGAGCAGGCTAAAGTGCACGTTAACGAAGCCAGAGACGTGGCTGAACAACTGAAAAAATTGATCACCAAACCCCAAGATCAGGCCATCATTGAGGAAGTTTTGGCCGGCACCAAGTTTTATGAAGATGAGCTGGGTGAGATGGTGGATCTCAACGAGAGCTTTCATCGTGAGCTAGGTGAGATCAATACGCTAGGCAATCTGGTACAACAACAGATTGAAGGCCTGATTGCGCGCGATGGCGCGGCCACCAATTGGGTGCAACGCTTTGTGCAAATTCGGTTAAGCCAAAAAGACTTTGCCTTGAATCGTAAAGCCGACCTAGGCACTGAAATCGCCGCCAAACTGGATAGTTTACTAGGCACACTGGAAAGTCGTCTAGCGGCACAAGATGATAATGACGTACGCGCAATTCACACAGATCTTAAACAATATCAACAAAACCAAGCGGCCGTGGTGGAGTTGGTTAATGGCTTAGCTAATACGGATAAACGTATTACCGAACACGCCATCAATATTGCCAACAAATCTGAACAGCTATTAGAAATTCAACAACAACGTATGGCTAAGGATAGTGGGCAGGCTAAGTTTATTATTTTGCTGATCACGGTGATCGCATTGGCGATGGGCGTGCTGTTTGCCATCATGATCACCGGTGGTATCGTCAAACCCTTGGGTTTATTGATCAAGCAAGCGAACCGGATTGCCGACGGTGATCTCAGCCAAGATATTAAACATGACCGTGGCGATGAGCTGGGTAAGCTGATGGATCAGATGCAGACCATGACGGTTAATCTGCGCCAATTAGTGGGCGACCTCAGTAATAGCGCGACCCATATTGCTGCCTCGGCCGAAGAGTTGTCTGCGGTGTCTGAGCAAAGCCGCACTGGTGTTAACCAACAGCGTACTGAGCTGGAGCAAGTGTCGACCGCCATGAACGAGATGGCTGCCACGGTACAAGAAGTGGCACGCAACGCCGAAACGGCTTTTGACTCGGCCCGCACCGCCGATGGTCAAGCGGTTGAGGGCGATCGCCAAGTGCTACAGACTATCGAGCAAATCGGTAAGTTGTCGGTTGATATTAATGAGTCATTACAGACTATTAATCAGTTGGAAGCCGAGAGCATGAACATCGGCAGTATCTTGGATGTGATCAAAGGCGTGGCCGAGCAAACCAACTTGCTGGCTCTGAACGCGGCCATAGAGGCGGCGCGCGCCGGCGAGCAAGGCCGCGGTTTTGCGGTAGTGGCTGATGAAGTACGCGCCTTGGCGCAACGTACTCAGCAAGCTACCACTGAAATTGGCACCCTGATCATTGGTCTGCAAAAGAAAGCCCAAGAGTCGGTAGTGATGATGGAAGAAAGCGCGAATATGGCCACGGCCACTGTGACTATCGCCAATGAAGCGGGTGAGTCAATTCATCGCATCTCTAGTTCGGTATCGCATATTCAGCAGATGAATAATCAAATCGCCACCGCCGCCGAGGAACAAAGCACGGTTGCCGAAGAGATTAACCGTTCTGTGTTTAGCATTCGCGAAGTGTCGGATCACTCCGCCGCCGCCACCGAACAAACTGCCGCCAGCAGTAGCGAGCTGGCCCGTCAAGGCAGTGAGTTACAGCGCCTGATTGGTCGTTTTCAATTACCTTAACGGCGTAGCTTTTAGCCATAAGCTGTAAGCGATCAGATAAAACATCAAACCAGACACCGGCCCCTCAAACAGGCCGGTGTTTTTTTAGCTTTATGCTTTTCGTTCAGCACTATCTTTCGTCTATCTGTGAAGCCGTCGGCAGATAGGTGGCTCTTTAAGTTACAAAGGCGCGCTTAGTCGCGGTTTTGTGTAAAGACGTTGGGGGCTAGATTTTAATTTCGCGTTAAAACTTATATACTGGCGTCACGTTCGCGTGGGGTGAAGCTTGTGGTCTTAACCGAGGAAACTTAAGCCTTAGGCTTAGCGCTGCCGGTTTAACACTACATCCCTCCAACAAGGATATTACCGCCAAGATGGCGAATATAATAAGAGGATACAGTCGTGCTTGAAGCCTATCGTAAACACGTCGCAGAACGTGCCGTTGAGGGAGTGGTTGCCCAACCTCTTAACGCTGAGCAAGTCGCCGCTTTGGTTGAGTTACTTAAAAATCCCCCCGCTGGCGAAGAATCCTTTCTTTACGAATTACTCTCTACTCGCATTCCGCCGGGCGTAGATGAAGCCGCCTATGTGAAAGCCGGCTTCTTAGCCGCTGTGGCGAAAGGTGAAGTGAGCTCAACTGTGGTCTCTGCGGCCCAAGCCACAGAGCTGCTGGGCACCATGCAAGGCGGTTACAATATCGCGCCTTTGGTCGAGCTGTTAGACGTGGATGCCTTGGCGCCGATTGCTGCCAAAGCCTTAAGCCACACCTTATTGATGTTTGATGCCTTTCACGATGTGGAAGAAAAAGCCAAGGCCGGTAATGCCTTCGCCAAGCAAGTGATGCAGTCTTGGGCAGATGCCGAGTGGTTTTTAGAGCGCGCACCATTAGCTGACAAGATCAGCATGCGCGTGTTCAAGGTGCCAGGCGAAACCAATACCGATGACTTGTCTCCGGCGCAAGATGCGTGGTCTCGCCCGGATATTCCGCTGCACGCCTTGGCCATGCTGAAAAACGCCCGCCCCGACATAGTGCCAGATCAAGACGGCGTAATTGGCCCCATTAAAGAGCTAGAAGCACTAAAAGCCCAAGGCTTCCCACTGGTCTATGTGGGTGATGTTGTGGGCACCGGCTCGAGCCGTAAGTCTGCCACTAACTCAGTGTTGTGGCACATGGGTGACGATATTCCGTTTGTGCCTAATAAGCGCGCCGGCGGTATTTGTATCGGTAATAAAATTGCCCCAATTTTCTTTAACACCATGGAAGATGCGGGCGCACTACCCATCGAATGTGATGTGGATAAACTAAATACTGGGGATGTGATCGACATTTATCCCTATGAAGGCAAAATTTGTCGTCACGATTCTGATGAAGTGCTGAGCACTTTTAGCCTGAAAACCGATGTCTTGCTCGATGAAGTACGCGCCGGTGGCCGAATTCCGCTGATCATCGGCCGTGGCTTGACCGATAAAGCGCGCGCTGCACTTGGCTTAGACACATCAACTGTGTTTAAACGCCCAGCTGCGGTAGTAGAATCCAGCAAAGGCTTTACCTTGGCGCAGAAAATGGTCGGCAAGGCCTGTGGCGTGAAAGGCATACGTCCTAATCAGTATTGCGAACCAAAAATGACCACGGTTGGCTCCCAAGACACCACGGGCCCCATGACCCGTGATGAGCTGAAGGACTTAGCCTGCTTGGGCTTTTCTGCCGACTTAACCATGCAGTCGTTTTGTCATACCTCGGCGTACCCTAAGCCGATTGATGTGAACACCCACCACACACTGCCAGACTTCATTATGAACCGTGGCGGCGTATCACTGCGCCCAGGGGACGGTGTTATTCACTCTTGGTTAAACCGCATGCTGCTGCCTGATACCGTAGGTACAGGTGGTGACTCGCATACTCGTTTCCCGATTGGGATTTCCTTCCCTGCAGGTTCTGGCTTAGTGGCCTTTGCTGCGGCGACCGGTGTTATGCCTTTGGATATGCCAGAGTCAATTTTAGTGCGCTTTAAAGGTGAAATGCAGCCCGGTATTACGCTGCGCGATTTAGTGCATGCCATTCCTTATTACGGCATTAAAAACGGTCTGCTGACCGTGGCTAAAGCGGGCAAGATCAACGAATTCTCTGGCCGAATCGTAGAAATTGAAGGTCTGCCACAGCTAAAAGTGGAGCAAGCTTTTGAGTTAGCCGATGCGACCGCCGAGCGCTCTGCCGCCGGTTGTAGTATCAAGTTAGACAAAGAGCCGGTTGCCGAATACTTAAGCTCGAATATTGTCATGCTCAAATGGATGATTGCCGAAGGTTATGGCGATCGTCGTACCATAGAGCGTCGTATTCAGGGTATGGAAGACTGGTTAGCCAATCCTGAACTGATGGCAGCAGATGCAGATGCCGAGTACGCCCATGTGCTGGAAATAGACATGAGCGACATCAAAGAGCCGATTCTGTGTGCGCCTAACGATCCAGATGATGCCCGTTTGTTGTCTGAGGTAACAGGTGAAGTGATTGAAGAGGTCTTTATTGGCTCTTGCATGACCAACATTGGTCACTTTCGCGCCGCTGGTAAGTTGCTGGATAAATACACCAGCCAGTTGCCAACGCGTTTATGGGTAGCACCGCCGACCAAGATGGACCGGGATCAGCTGACCAGCGAAGGCTATTACGGCATTTTTGGTCGCGTGGGCGCGCGTATCGAAACCCCTGGCTGTTCACTGTGCATGGGTAACCAAGCTCGCGTGGCGGATAACAGCACGGTAGTCTCGACCTCGACCCGTAACTTCCCGAACCGCTTAGGTAAGGGGGCCAACGTGTTCTTGGCCTCGGCCGAGCTGGCCGCAGTCGCCGCCATTCATGGCAAGCTGCCGACCGTTGCCGAGTACATGAGTTACGCCGAGCAGTTAAACGCCACTGCCGCCGATACTTATCGTTACTTGAACTTCGATCAGCTAGACAGCTATGTAGAAAAAGCCGATACGGTGATCTTCCAACAAGTTATCTAAGTCGTTAGTTAAAACTACGATGCATTAAAGCCAGCCCCTCGGGGCTGGCTTTTTTTATGGCGGGGATCACAGCGCCGAGCTAAAGATAAACATCGTTTTTATCCATGCTCCGTGTGGATGTGTGCTGGCCGGTCGACGCTGGACGCTCTGCCGTCGGTTTGGGTTTGTAGGTGCCCGTCTCTTCGGCAAAGAGGACTTCGACACGGTTGAGTCATTGGTCTTAAACCTTAAAACATTCTGCTGCGCAGAACCGGCGAATAAATTGCCGGCTACAAGTACACAGAAGCGACGGCGACAAAAGAGAGCCTTACAGGTAGCGATAAACCGTCAGCTTTACGCGAACAGCCAAAAACAGACATCGTATTTTTCTGGCTAGGCGCTTGGTGCAGGGCGCTCGGCTGTTTTATTTTTCAAAAAATTGAACTTTTAAAAAAAGCAAAATTAACCTTGATCTAAATCATACATTAAATGAGAATGACTCGCCTTTAGCTTTATAGGCTTTTGTTTTCCTTATTCATTCTATGTTCGGTTTACTTCTTCAAGGAGCTGTAAGTGCAAACCTTTATCAAATCTTCCTCTCGTCCCCCTAAAAAAATGCTTTCGTCGGCCGTTGGCCTAGCAGTAGCCTCGTTAGCCGTGACTGCGCCATTGCAGGCACAAGGCCAAGCACAAGGTGTGACCCAGTTAGATACCATTACCGTGCAAGAAGCACGTGAGCAAGGTTATAAGGCGCATGAGTCGGCCTCTAGCAAATACGTAAAGCCCTTGTTGGATACGCCACAAACCGTGACCGTAGTGCCGCAAGAAATCATTAAAGAGCAGCAAGCGCTGAGCTTGCGCCAAGTACTATCTAATGTGTCTGGCATTACCTTTGATGCGGGTGAGGGCGGTGGCGGCTCAGGCGATAAAATTAATATTCGCGGCTTTAGCGCTAACTCCAATATGCAAATTGATGGCCTGCGTGATAGCAGCCAGAATAACCGCACTGACACCTTTAACATCGAACAGGTAGAAGTACTAAAAGGCCCGAACTCGGTATTTGGTGGTGCCGGCACTACGGGTGGCGCCATCAACCAAGTGAGCAAGGTACCTAAGCTAGATAACTTTGCCGAAGTGGGTGCCAGTTTAGGCACAGATCAATATCGCCGTTTAACGCTGGACGCGAACCAAACTTTAGAGGATGTGGGCGTAGACAGTGCGTTTCGTATTAACTTAATGGCGCACGAAAATAACGTGCCGGGCCGTAATGATATCGATCGCGAACGTTTCGGTATCGCCCCCTCACTGACGATTGGTTTGAGTGAAGAAACGCGCGCCACCTTAAGCTACTTCCACCAGACTGACGATAATCTGCCTGACTACGGCGTACCGGCACGGGATGGCAAAGTATTACCAGGCGTAGATCGGGAGTCTTACTTTGGCTGGCGCAATCTGGATGAGGAAAAAATACAATCTGATGCTGTTACGCTAAAGCTTGAGCATGAACTCAGCGACACCATGCGCCTTGAGAACCAGACTCGTTATAGCCGTGTAGACAGAGATACCACTATTTCTGCGTCTCAGATAAACACTGATAATTTAGATTCAGGCCGCTATAAGCCAGCGGGTCCCCAAGCTTATCGCCGTGATGCGCAAACCGAATTATTGATCAATCAATTGGGTTTAAATACGGAATTTGATACCGCAGGCTTTGAGCATGACATGCTGCTGGGCGGCGAGATTTCTCGCGAAACCTATGACCTAACTGCCTCTAACTACGGTTTGGGCACTGCTGCTAACCCTTACCCTAGTAATGGTTTCGACCTTTATAATCCTCCAGGTATCTGGCAAGGAAGTACGACTGCTACCCCTCGTGGCGGTACTGACGCCACGCTTAACACTAAAGCCTTGTATGTGTTTGATACCATTGGTTTGGCACCGAAATGGGACTTAAGCTTAGGGCTACGCCACGATTGGATATCCGGTGAAACAGCAGATAAAACTAAAGCCGGTGTGACTACAACCAGTGATAAAATGCTCAGTGGTCGTGCTGGCGTTGTCTATAAGCCTGCGGATAATGGCCGCGTTTACTTGGCTTACGGTACTTCTTTTAATCCTGCGGCTGAGGCGTTAGCTACCTCAGGTGCTGTCTCTGGCGAAAGTTTAAAACCGGAGAAAAGTGATACTTGGGAATTAGGCACTAAGTGGGAACTAATGGATGGCCGTTTAGGTGTTGATGGTGCCTTGTTCCGCGTCGATAAAACCAATGCCCGAGAAGAAGATGCTAATGATAAAGGCGTTCTCAAGCTTGCGGGCGAGCAACGCGTTCAAGGCGTTGAGCTGGGCTTAACGGGCGTGATAACCGAAGAGTGGAAAGTCTTTGCCAACTACACCTTGCTCGACAGTGAGACCTTGGCTTCGGTAGCTAAACCACAAGAAGGCGGTCGTGATCCTGTGGGGCAGCCCTTAGGTAACACGCCGCGTAATAGCGCCAACCTGTGGACCACTTATGAAGTGCAGCCGGGTGTAGAGCTGGGTTACGGCGCTCAGTATGTGGGCTCTCGTGCGATCGCATCCGATGTGCCCGATAAGATCGACAGCTATATAGTACATAACGCCATGGCTTCTTATCAGATTAACGATGCGTTGAGCATGCAATTAAACGTGAATAACCTGTTTGATAAAGAGTATGCGCAGCGCGTACGTGGCCGAGCTGGCGATGATAGCCGTAGTTCAGCATTAGAGTTAGGCGATGGTCGCTCGGCGGTAGTATCGGCTAACTACAAATTCTAAGCGCCGTCTTGTGCTGTAGGTATTGTGCCAACGATCAAAGAGAGTTACATACGGCGTATAACCTACAGTTTTAACAAAGCCCCTCACGGGGCTTTTATCGTTTCAGGAGTGATTTGCTATGATGTTACACATTCCACAAGTGCTGAGTGCCGAACAAGTGGCCGAGTGCCGAGCGCTGTTATTAGCCGCCGATTGGCAAGACGGTAAAAGCACCGCCGGATTTCAGTCGGCCATGGCCAAAGATAACTTACAGTTACCGCAAGACTGCGAGACCGCCCGTTATATTGGCCAGATGATCACCCAAGCCTTAGCTCAGCATCCCTTATTTGTGGCGGGCGCTTTGCCGGCCAAGGTGTTTCCGCCGCTGTTTAACTGCTATCAAGGTGGGCAGTCGTTTGGCGTACACGTGGATAACTCGATTCGCTTTAATAGCGCCACCGGTGAGCCTATTCGCACCGACTTGTCGGCGACGCTGTTTTTTTGTGAGCCTAATGAATATGAAGGCGGCGAGCTGGTAGTAGAAGATAACTACGGCGCGCACAGCGTTAAGCTACCGGCGGGGGATCTTATTTTATATCCGTCAACCAGCTTGCATCATGTTACGCCCGTTACCCAAGGCGCGCGTATTAGCTCGTTTTTCTGGATCCAGAGCATGGTGCGCGACGATGGTCAGCGCACTTTACTGTTTGATTTGGACTCCAGCATTCAGCAAGTGAATCAGCAACTTGGTACCGATAGCGATACCAGTATTCAACTGACCGGCGTCTATCATAACCTGCTGCGCCGCTGGGCACTGTAGATTCGTGTGAAGAGGGAGGGGTGAATCGTGAGGCGAAGATCAACACAGTGCCGAATCTGCCCTTTACACCTTATATAAGTTCAACAAAAAAGCCGACCGGGCACAGGGTGCGCGGTCGGCTAGGTTTGCTATTAAAGTGTCATACTGGCGAATTAGCTAGTTAGTTAGCGGTCACTTTTTTTTGAGCCTTATCTGCTTTTTCTTGCAAACGATGGGCAAGATCTTCAGCTTTTGCTTGATCTTCCAAGGCCTTAGCTTCTGGGCTGAGTGGCATAATCAAATTCAGCACTATGGCCACAATACCACCGGCAGCCATGCCAGAAGAGAACACGTTCTTCACCAAACTTGGCATGTGTTGCAGAATATCGGGCACCTGAGACACACCCAGACCCACACCAAATGAGATAGCCATAATAAACAGCGCACGTCTGTCTAAGCGTTCGCGGGATAAAATACGTACACCGGCGGCGGCGATAGAACCAAACATAACCAGTGTTGCACCACCTAATACTGGCTCAGGAATGCGCTGCACTAAGGTACTGATCGCCGGGAACAAGCCCATTAAGACTAAGATGCCCGCCACGAAGAAGCCCACATAACGGCTGGCAACGCCTGTCATTTGGATAACGCCGTTGTTTTGGCTAAAGGTAGAGACGGGGAAGGTATTAAAGACAGAGGCCAATGAGGAGTTAACGCCATCACCCATCACACAACCTTTAATACGCTTCATGTAGATGGGACCAGACACTGGCTCACCAGACACTTCTGAAGTGGCGGTGGTGTCGCCTATACCCTCCAGCGCTGTGATCAAGAATACTAATACCAAGGGAATAAACAGTGAGGCGTCAAAGCCTAAACCGTATTTCATCGGAATAGGTAAGGCGATGGTGGCCGTGTCCATCTCTATGGCTGGTGGCACTTTACCCATGTACATGGCCAGCACTGTGCCTGCCACCATGGCCACTAAGATAGAGGACAAGCGCACATAGGGGTTGGGAATACAGTTCATGATTACGATAATGGCGAGCACAGTGCCGGCTAAAGCCAGGTTCTCTAACGAACCAAAGGTGCCATCGGCCATGGCGTTGAAACCACCACCGATAGAGGTTAAGCCAAGCTGGATTAAGGTCAGACCAATCAGCGTGACGATAATGCCACTCACCAGCGGCGAGATAATGCGCCGAGCTAGGTGTAAGAAACGCGACAAGATGATCTCGGTTGGTGCCGCCAGCAATGCGGTACCAAAAATGGCCGCCAACATGGCTTCAGTGGTCACGCCGCCGTCTTTCATCGCCAAACCACTGGCAATAATAGGACCCAAGAAGTTGAAGCTGGTGCCTTGAATCGACAACAAGCCGGTGCCGACAGGGCCAAAGCGTTTCATCTGAATAAAAGACGCAACGCCCGTAATGAACAACGACATACTAATGATATGCGCGGTATCTTGAGCCGGAATGCCCAGTGTTTGACAGATGATCAAGGGGGGGGTGATCACGGCCACGAACAGGGCCAGCAAATGCTGAACGGCAGCAAACAGGGCCTGCATGACCGGCGGTTTGTCGTGTAACTTGTAGACCAGATCGTTATGGCTAAGCTGGGCTTGAGTTGGTGCTGATTGGCTCATGGTATCTGCATTCCAAAAGTAAGTAGCAAGAAAGTTATGGCTTAGCGCCTTATGATGTTTTCACACAAAGGTTGTTGTTATGGGGTTGTTGTTATGGTTATGTTAATTTAATGTTTTTTGTTGCTGGTTATTATTCTTTAAACTAAGCCTAGCCCTATGTAGAGCGCGCATAGACTACGTTAGATGACTGAATTAGACCAACTCACAACATGCATGAGTTGCATTTAAGTATGTGTTTTTTTAATACTATGGTCGGCACCTTACTCTCAGCTTCTAAGTAACCCTATGTGTTATTTGTGATACAGCTTTGCTTCGTGCTTGCTCTGGGGAGTGATAGAATCCAACTTTCTTATTTAGGCCTGCCGTTGCGGCCGCTGGAGTCAGTGTGGAATTTGAGTTTTTTCGTGATTTAAATGGCCAACATAGAGCCCGTTTTTCCATGGGCCATGAAGTAATGGGCGCTTGGTTAACCGATGAGGTGACCATGATTGAAGCCGCCGAACTACTGGACGTCATTGCGCAGTTAGAAGCCGGTGAGACCCAAGAGTTTAAACGAGCTTACGGCGAATGCAGCTTATTGCTCACACGCGAAGAAGCCGAGCTCAGTGCTCATGCACTGTCTTTTGATAGCGAATTAGAAGATGGCATGGCCTATTACGATGATGAACTCTACGCCGGCTGTGGCCTAGACGATCTCGCGCGCGTGCTCGAGCAGTGGCAGGATTTTTGTACTAATCGCTAAAACATAGCCCTAAGCGGTAAGCTGTCAGCTGTAAGTTAAATCAAAACCGAGCCGTTTTACTGAGCTTCGCTGCATTGTTATTAGACTGAGTGAGTCATGTTCTTACGGCTTATAGCTGACGGCTTACAGCTTGATTTTCCCTCTACCACTCTTAATTTTACCGCGCTGGGTTTTGCTGTCGGCACGTTTGCGCTTGGCCGCTTTACTGGGCTGAGTGGGTCGACGCACTTTCACCGGTTTTCCCGCGAGCTCTAATAAGCTCAGCAAGGCCTCCTTGGCCGTTTCCTTATTCATCAGCTGGCTGCGCTGAGTTTCACAGCGGATCATGATCCAGCCTGACTCCAACACCCGATTGTCCCTCATCTTGGCCAGCGCTAATTTATAGCGTTCTGGCAGGCTAGGGCTGTTGGCGTAATCGAAACGCAGCTGCACCGCAGAGTCGGTTTTATTGACATGCTGACCACCCGGGCCGCTGGCGCGCATGGTAATAAACTCCAGCTCCTGGTCGGGGATTTGCACTCGGTCTGATAGAAATAACATTGTGACTCCATTGCACCATTATGGTGCTTGTCGTAGTTCTACTGCACCAATATCATATCACGACCTCATCTTGCTGCTGTTTTTAAACTGTAACTATTTGATAATTAAGTGATAAAAATATTGGCGTGAAGCTTGCTTATTATTAGTTGTTACCGAGACGGTATAGGCAAACAAGGAGGTTCACCATGAAAATGATTTGCGCCATTATCAAACCGTTTAAGCTCGATGACGTGCGTTCGGCATTGGCCGATGTCGGCATCGAGGGGATGACGGTATCAGAAGTTAAAGGGTTCGGTCGCCAGAAGGGGCACACAGAACTGTATCGCGGGGCCGAATACGCCGTGGATTTTCTGCCCAAGGTCAAGTTAGAAATTGCTACCCACACCGATCATGTCGAGCAGGTGGTCGAGGCGATTATTCAAGCGGCCTATACCGGCAAGATAGGTGACGGCAAAATATTTGTCTACGACCTGCAGCAAGCCGTGCGCATTCGCACCGGTGAGCACGATAGAGAAGCCATTTAAGCGAAGGAGAGCATAATGGATACTTTAACCGAACTGAAGTTTGCTCTGGATACTTTTTATTTCCTGATATCCGGTGTGCTGGTGATGTGGATGGGGGCCGGCTTTGCCATGCTGGAAGCGGGTCTAGTGCGCGCCAAAAATACCACCGAAATCCTGACTAAAAATTTCTTACTGTATGCCATCGCCTGCACCATGTATTTATTGGTGGGTTACTACATTATGTATGTAGATAACTCGGTCGGTGGCTGGCTGCCAAGTATGGGGGGGCTGATTGGCCAAGCGGAGCTGGGAGCCAGCCATGCACTGGACGCCGATTTTTTCTTCCAAGTGGTATTTGTGGCCACCGCCATGTCCATCGTTTCCGGTGCCGTGGCCGAGCGGATGAAACTGTGGGTGTTTCTCGTGTTTAGTGTGGTAATGACCGGCTTTATCTATCCGATTGAAGGTTACTGGACTTGGGGCGGTGGTTTCCTATCCAAGTGGGGTTTCACCGATTTTGCTGGAGCCGGCATAGTACATCTGGCTGGGGCCAGTGCCGCGCTGGCTGGTGTATTGCTGCTCGGCGCCCGCAGTGGCAAATACGGCCGTGATGGCGAAATTCACCCCATTCCCGGATCTAATATGCCGATGGCGACCCTAGGGACCTTTATTCTGTGGATGGGCTGGTTCGGTTTTAACGGTGGCTCGCAACTGCTGCTGTCGGATGTAGAAAACGCCACCGCCGTGGCTGGCATCTTCGTTAACACCAATGCCGCCGCTGCTACTGGAGCCATAGGTGCGTTGTTGGTGACTAAGTTGACTTGGGGCAAGGCGGATTTGACCATGATCCTCAACGGTGCTTTGGCCGGATTGGTGGCCATTACCGCCGATCCTTTATCGCCCAGTCATATGTGGGCCTGTGGTATCGGCTTGCTGGCAGGCATAGTGGTGGTGTATGCCATTGTGGTGCTGGATAAGCTGCGCATCGATGATCCAGTAGGAGCCATTTCGGTACACGGCGTCTGCGGTATGCTGGGGTTGTTGCTGGTTCCCGTGGCTCACCCCGAAGCCACCTTGTGGGCTCAGTTGGTCGGCATTTTGGTGATAGGCGGTTGGGTCTTTGGTTGTAGTCTGCTGGTGTGGTACCTACTCAAACGGACCATGGGTATTAGAGTCAGCGAAGAAGAAGAGCAATCGGGTATGGACAGAATTGACTGCGGCATCGATGCCTACCCTGAGTTCGTGACCCTAAAACGTAACTAATGCCAGCACGCTAGAGTCTGGGATAAGAAGGAGGCCGCAAGGTCTCCTTTTTTATGGTTGAGCGGCTATGCCGCGACGCAAAGAATCAGATTCAACAGACAATCATATTGCGGATGAAAATATTTATCATTCTTATGCGGTTTGCTTATTGATTACGAATTGGGGCTAGGTATACTGCTGAACAGTAACTATTCTCACTCAACTAAATGGATGTTAAGCATGTCTACCAAATTAGCGTTATCTGCCGCCGCCTTGTTGGTTACCAGTGTTGCTGGCCAAGCCTTCGCCGAAGAAGTGAATGTGTATTCCAATCGTCAAGACTTCTTGATCAAACCCATTATCGATACCTTCACCAAAGAAACTGGTATCGATGTTAATGTGGTGTTTTTAAAAGACGGTATGGGTGAGCGCCTAGAGCGTGAAGGGCGTTTGTCGCCGGCAGATTTATTGTTAACGGTAGACGTGAGCCGCTTGATGGAAGTGGTCGATAAAGACTTGACTCAGCCTGTTGAGAGCAAGGTGCTGGAAGAAAGTATTCCTGCCCAGTATCGCGCTGCCGACGGGCAATGGTTTGCACTAACGACGCGCGCTCGCGCCATTTATACCTCTAAAGACCGCGTCGGTAAGCGTGACGACATTACCTACGAAGAATTGGCAGATCCTAAGTACAAAGGAAAAATTTGCACTCGTAGCGGCAAACATCCTTATAATGTGGCCTTAACTTCTTCCATGATTGATGAGCATGGCGTTGAATTCACTAAAACTTGGTTGCAAGGTTTAAAAGCCAACTTGGCACAAAAGCCACAAGGCGGTGACCGCGACCAGATCAAAGCAGTGAATGATGGCGTGTGCGATTATGCGCTGGGCAACAGCTATTACTATGGCGTTATGCTGAGCGACGACAATGAGCGTGAAACTGCCGAGGGCGTGTACATTAACTTCCCTAATCAGGCAGATCGTGGCACCCACGTGAATATTTCCGCTGTGGCACTGGCCAAGCACGCAAAAAATAAAGATGCCGCTATTAAGTTGATGGAATTTTTAGCTGGTGATGAAGCGCAGCACCTATATGCGTCGGTAAATCATGAATATCCAGTGAAGGCGGGTGTTGAACCTTCTGCGCTGGTGAAAGGCTGGGGTGATTTCGCTGCCGATAAACGCCCGTTGGTTGATGTAGCAAAGCATGCTAAAACCGCCGTGCAATTGGTAGACGAGGTTAAATTCGATCTATAAACAAGACGGGGGTTTAGGCCCCCGTTTGAGTGGTTCATGAAAAGACTCGGTTGGACAGTCAGCAGTTGGGCGCTCGCGCTGCTGCTGACTTTGCCTATTATGGCACTTATTTATGAAGCCCTGATCCCCACAGAAGACGTGTTCCGTCATCTGTGGGGTTCTGTGCTTCCTACTTATATTGGCAACACCTTTTGGTTAGTGCTGTGGGTGATGCTGTTCAGTTTTCTGGCCGGTGTGCCAGCCGCTTGGCTGATGGCGATGTGTGAGTTGCCTAGCAAGCGCTGGTTGCAATGGGCGTTGATTCTGCCGCTGGCCATGCCCTCTTATATAGTGGCTTTTGTTTACACCGATCTTCTCGATTTTTCTGGGCCCGTACAAAGTACGCTGCGCCTGTGGTTTGGATGGCAGTCAGCCCATGATTACTCCTTTCCCGCCATTCGCACTCTAGGCGGTGCCGCTCTGGTGCTGGGCTTAGTGTTATTCCCTTATGTGTATTTGTTAGCGCGCACCGCTTTTATGGAGCAGTCCATGAGCTTGGTGCAATCGAGTCGCTTACTGGGTTGTAGCCCTTGGCAGAGCTTTAAAAAGGTCAGCTTACCATTGGCACGCCCAGCGATAGTGGTGGGCTTATCGTTAGTGGCCATGGAAACCTTAGCCGAATTTGGCACGGTAAATTTCTTTGCGGTGAACACCCTGACTACCGCCGTATACGATACTTGGTTGGGTTATGGCAGTTTAAATGCGGCGGCAAAAATTTCCGCCATTATGTTGTTAGTGGTGATGTTGTTGCTCAGCCTAGAGCGCATGAGCCGCAAGCGCCAACAGGTGTTTCAAAAAAATCTTGGCCAAGAACAGCAATCTGGTTATGTGTTGACCGGCCTCACTAAGTGGGCTGCGCTGGGCTTTTGCTGGAGCCTAGTCGTGCTGGGCTTTTTATTGCCCTTCGTTATCTTGTGCTATCACGCGGTGCGCTATTTTGATCAAGCCTGGAACAGCCGTTTCTTTGAATATAGTCTCAATAGCTTAGTGCTCTCCAGCTTAGTGGCGGCCATGGCGTTAGTGGTGGCTTTAGTGCTGGGCATGAGCCATCGACTCACCGGCAAAACCTATACCCAAATCCCCAAACGTTTGGCCTCCATGGGCTATGCCTTACCGGGCACAGTGCTGGCTATCGGCGTATTAGTGCCGCTAACCAGTCTGGACTTTGCCATCAATGATGCCGCACTCTGGTTAGGAATAACTGAGCCGGGCTTACTGTTTACCGGCACCATGACCGCCATTGCCTTTGGCTACTTGGTGCGCTTTGGCGCCATGGCCGTGGGCTCGGTAGAAAGCAGTTTGGGCAAAGTATCGCCATCATTAGACATGGTCACCCAAACCATGGGCTACAGCCCCAGCGCCATGATGATGAAAGTACATGTGCCTTTGATCCGCAAAGGCATATTAGCCGGCGCCTTATTGGTGTTTATTGAGTGCATGAAGGAGCTGCCAGCGGCACTCTTACTGCGGCCTTTTAACTTTCAAACTCTGGCCACCTACGTCTATCAATTTGTATCAGACGAGCAATTAGCCTTAGGCGCCTTGCCTGCCATTGTCATAGTGCTGGTGGGCTTGATACCGCTAATTTTCTTAAACCGATCATTGGAGCAAACACACTGATGGCGGCATTAGATGTCACAGATCTGAGTTGCAGTTATAACGGCAACTTGGTGTTAAATAACCTGTCACTGCAAGTGGGCGAGAACGAGATCATGTGCCTGTTGGGCGCCAGTGGTTGTGGTAAAACCACGCTCCTAAAAGCCATTGCCGGCTTATTGCCGGTGAGCCAAGGCGAGATAGCGATCCACGGCCAGCAGATGAACACGGATGCCTTGGCGATCGTGCCAGAAAAGCGCAATATCGGCATGATTTTTCAAGACTATGCGCTGTTTCCGCATTTGAGCGTAGCGCAAAACGTGGCCTTTGGCTTACAAAGCAAAGAGCGCAACAAGGCGTTTATTAGTGACAAAGTGGCAGAGATGCTGGCGCTGGTAAATTTGGCCGACTTAGGCGAGCGTCAGCCTCATCAATTATCGGGTGGACAGCAACAGCGGGTGGCCATAGCAAGAGCCATGATTGGCAAGCCACAATTGATGCTGCTTGATGAACCCTTTTCCAATATCGACACTCAAGTGCGGATGCGCCTGATTGGTGAAATACGTGAGCTGCTAAAAAGCCAAGGCATCAGCGCCATCTTCGTTACCCACAGTAAAGAAGAAGCGTTCGCTTTTTCTGACCGTTTAGCGCTGTTTCGCGCCGGTCATATCGAGCAAGTAGGGCGGCCGCAAACCCTGTATCAGCATCCACAAAACCGCTTCGTGGCGGATTTTTTAGGCTTGGCCAACTATGTGCCGGCAACGGTTATCGACAGTCATACTTTGCTCACCGCCATGGGACCCATAGCCAGCCAATCTGTGCTTAACGCCGACCTTGGTGCTACGGGGCAGCTGATGCTGAGGCCGCGGCAAATTCAGTTGTCTCTTTGTACGCCAAATAGCCATGAACAAGGCAACGGCCGTGTGCTAGAGCAACAGTTTTTAGGCACCCACAGCCGCTGCGTAGTGGAATGCCAAGGGCAACGCTTAGAGGTCAGCACCAATGAATTATTACCGGCGGTGAGCCAAGTACACGTCAAAGTCTTACCCCACGCCTTAACGTTTTTTCCTGACTCCGAAGGTCAACGGGCGGTGGCTTGATGGATCTTGTGAGACGTGAGGGGTGAGGCGTAAGGAGTGAGGTGAAAAAATAACACAGGATTTGAAGACGCTGTGTTTCACACCTTACGCCTCACTATTTACCCCTCTCTCCTCACCGTAAATAACCGATAAGAGAAAGCCATGACCGCACAAGCTGGCATTTGCGCCGAACCGAATCTGCATGCTTATTATTTAATGTTTAATATTTTGCCCCAAGGCTTTGAACGCGTCCCCGCCGCTTTGGCGCAGATGCCGGCCTTGTGGCAATCCCTCACGCAAAACTATCCCGATGCCGCTTTCTCTGGCTTAGTCGCCATCGGCAATCAGACGTGGGATGAATTATATCCTCAGGCGCGCCCTGCCGAGCTCACCGTTTTTCCGGCTCAAGTGGCCAACGATCGCATGGCACCCGAAACCCCCTTCGACTTATTTTTTCAGCTCAGAGCCGACCGACTCGATGTAGCCTATATCGCCGTGCAAAAGGTGAGTGCGCTGTTGGCGGGGCTGGTGGAGCTAAAAGATGAACGCCAAGGATTTCGTTATCTAGATCGCCGCGACATGACGGGCTTTGTGGATGGCACCGAGAATCCCCAAGGGGAAGACCGCGCAGCCGTAGCATTAGTGGCGGATGGGCAATTTGCCGGCGGTAGTTATCTGCATGTGCAGCATTATCGCCATAAATTAACGCGCTGGGAAAAACTGGCCATTAGCGATCAAGAACAGGTTTATGGTCGCACTAAGCCTGATGATATCGAGTTTGAGTCGCAGCAAAAGGCACCTACGGCGCACACCTTGCGCACCAACTTAAAAGACGACGCTGGCAATAGCATGGAAATCTTGCGCCAAAGCCTGCCCTGGGGCACGGCGAATGCGCAAGGGTTGGTGTTTATTTCTTGCTGCAATACGCCGCTGCACTTTACGCGCATGCTAGAAAGCATGTATCAGCCCGATGCCGCGGGGTATTTTGACCATCTAATGCTGTTTACCCAAGCCGAAACCGGTGCCGCCTTCTTCGCACCCAGTGAAGAGTGGTTGAGCAGTAAAGGAGACATTTAAAGAAGCTGTAAGCGGTCAGCTATAAGCTGGAAGTGAGAGCAAGTTACTTAACTGACAGCTTCCAGCTTCTGGCTTATAGCTCGCCGTAAGCGTCAGACATACTGCTCGAATAGTTCGAGTACGCTTTGGTGTAAGGCGGCGATGGGGGTGTCGTGGGTGGGGGTGATAAAAATAGTATCGTCGCCGGCTATGGTGCCGAGAATACCTTCCGCCCGGCCGAGCGAGTCCAGCATGCGCGCTATGAGTTGCGCCGCCCCTGGGCTAGTATGAATAACGATCAGTGCATTGTTGTGGCCCACATCCAGTACTAAATTTTTTAACTGGCTGCTGGAGGTGGGTACGCCCAGCTCAACGGGCAGGCAGTAGACCATTTCCATCTTGGCGTTGCGGGTGCGCACGGCACCAAACTTGCTCAGCATGCGCGATACCTTAGACTGGTTGATATTATCAAACCCAGCTTCTTGTAGCGCTGTGACTATCTCAGCTTGAGAACCAAAACGCTCCTCATTGAGTAAGGCCTTGAAGACTTTAATCAGGTGTTCTTGTTTTTCGTTCATGATCTGCAGCCGAATGAGCGGGGTGGAACATATTGTCTATCTCTGATAGTTTTTTATCAAGTATTAGTCATTTATGCTGCATAAAAATGCAAAGTTAGCTTGCATTGACCGCGCCGTAAAATAAAATCAACCACACACTTTGACAGTTTAAGCGGGCATAGCGCATGGACATAGAACTCAATAACATTTGTAAGTCTTGGGCTGGTCAAGAAATTTTAAGTCAGGTCTCGCTTAACTGCCCGGCCGGCGAAACCTTAGTGCTGCTCGGGCCCAGTGGGGCGGGCAAGAGCTCTTTATTGCGTTTGATGAATTTGCTGGATATTCCGGATTCGGGTCAGCTCTCCATTGCCGGCGAGGCATTTTCCTTTCCTGATACACACACCAGCCAGTTACACAAACGCGGTCAAGCGTTGCGCGCTAAGGTAGGCATGGTGTTTCAGCAGTATCATTTATGGCCCCACCTCACGGTAGAACAAAATTTACTGGAAGCACCGCTTAAAGTGCTGGGCATGAATAAAACGCAGGCGCAAGATAAGGCTCGCCAGTTATTGGCACAATTGAAACTCAGCGAAAAAAGCCAAACCTGGCCTAATGCGCTGTCGGGTGGTCAACAACAAAGAGTGGCCATTGCCCGCGCCCTGATGATGGATCCTCGGGTGTTGTTGTTTGATGAACCCACGGCGGCGCTTGATCCTGAGATAACCAAAGAGGTGGCCGAGATTATTTTACAGTTGAGTAAGACCGGTATTACGCAGGTAGTGGTGACCCATGAGGTGAGCTTTGCGCGACGCGTAGCCAGCAAAGTCGCCTATCTTGAACAAGGTCGACTTATCGAATACGGCGATGCTAGCTTATTTGATCAGCCCCAAACAGCGCGCTTTGCCGAGTTTTTAAAGCATTAATTCTTCATGTGAAGAGTAAAGGGTGAGGAGTGAAGCGGACAACACAGTTCGGTATTTTGTAGGCGAACACTTGTTCTCGCATTTCAACCCAGGCGAAAATCTTTAAAAAGATTAATATCAATGGGCAGCTTATAACTTAGAGCTGGCCAAAGGGCTAAATAACAATAAGGATATCAAACCGATGAACAAGACATTATTAGCGGTGGCATTGTTAGCCAGTACTGGATTAGTACAGGCCGAAGAAGTGAAGTTTGTCACCAATGCGGCCTATGCGCCCTTTGAATTTGTTGATGAAAACAATGAAATGCAAGGCTTTGATATCGACTTGGCGAAAGCCATTTGTGAAGTGCAAAAGCTAGATTGCAGCTTTCATAATCAAGCCTTCGACAGTTTGATCCCCAGCCTTAAATTCCGTCGTTACAACGCCGCCATTGCCGCCATGGACATTACCCCAGAACGCGCCAAGCAGGTGGACTTTAGTGACATCTACTACGTAAACTCAGCGGTATTTGTGACGCCCATTGATAAGTTTACAGAATTAGACCAGCTACAAAAAGATACCGTGGGCGTACAAAACGGCACCTCTCATCAGAAATACATCCAAGATAAGCTAGAAGCCAACGGCATGACGGCACGTCCTTATCAAAGTGTGCAAGATGCGCTGCTCGACATGAGCAATGGTCGCATTAACGCCGTGTTTGCCGACACCGCAGTGGTGGGCGATTGGTTGGCTAAAAACGAAGGCTATGCGGTATTGGGCGAGCGCATTACCGATGACGATTACTTTGGCACCGGTTTTGGTATTGCCGTAACTAAGGGTAATCAGGTGTTATTGGAGCAAATTAACCAAGGCTTGAGCCAGTTAAAAGAAAACGGCACTTACGACAAACTCTACCAACAGTATTTCCCTAAGTAATATGCTCACTCACCTAATGAATGCCAGCCTGATGACCTTGGGGCTGGCATTGATGTCATTGGCGGTCGGGCTGGTGCTGGCCATGCTATTGTGTGGCGCCGAGATGAGCCGCTTTGCGCTGTTGCGCTGGCCGGCTAATGCGTTGTCCACTGTATTGCGTGGCTTGCCAGAAATTCTAGTGGTATTTTTTATCTATTTTGGCTCCACTCAAGTACTGTTTTTAATGACAGATCAATACATTGAGTTCAGCCCCTTTTGGTGCGGCGTGACCGCGCTGTCGTTATTGTTTGCCGCTTATGGCGCCCAAACCCTGCGCGGCGCCCTCAATGCGGTACATAAAGGACAGCGCCAAGCGGCACAGTCTTTGGGGCTGCCGCCGCTGTATACGTTTATCCATATTACGCTGCCGCAAATGTGGCGCCATGCCTTGCCAGGGCTTGGCAATCAATGGCTGGTGTTACTGAAAGACACCGCTTTAGTCTCCTTGATTGGTGTGCACGATTTAATGTATCAAGCCAAGGCGGTGGCCGCTCGTACCTATGAGCCTTTTACTTGGTATGGCATAGCGGCTCTTATTTATTTGGTGATCACCGTTATCAGCCAACAAGGCTTGCAACGACTACGAGCGCGAGTAACCCGTTATGACTGAGTGGCTGTTATCACACTTTGCAACCAGCCCCGACTGGTTTGGCTACCTGCCTATATTATTACAAGGCGTTAATATTACCCTGCAAATTACCGCCTACGGTTTGCTACTGGGGCTGGTGATAGCGCTGAGTTTAACTTGGATCTTGGAGCGGCGTATTCCGGTATTGGCGCAGGTGACCGAAGGCTATTTGTTACTGCTGACCGGCACCCCTTTATTGGTGCAGATATTTTTAATCTATTACGGTCCAGCGCAGTTTGACTGGATCAAAAGCAGCTGGGCTTGGACCTATCTGCGCGAGCCAATGTTTTGTGCCATCTTGGCGCTGGGCATGAATGCCGGCGCTTATACTTGCCGCTTATTCAAAGGCGCATTAGAAGCTGTGCCTAAGGGCGAAACCTTGGCCTGTCAGGCGTTAGGCATGAGCCGCGGACAAACCTTGAATGTGAAATGTCGCCACGCCATGCGCCGTGTTATTCCTGCTTATTCCAATGAAGTGGTGTTAGTGCTGAAAGGCAGCTCGTTGGCCAGTACTATTTCCATCATGGAAATTATGGGCTTGGCGCAGCGCATTAATGGCCAAACTTACGATACCTTGGCGGTGTTCGGTTTAGCGGGAGCTATCTATCTGATATTGAATGGTTTACTGACCTGGATTTTTCGTCTGCTAGAAACGCGAGCATTACAGTTTCAAGCTCAACAATAAAGTAATGTTAGAACTGATCTTTTCGAAAAACCTTAGATAATAGGTTCGCCAAAGCATGAGATTGCGTCCTAACGCTCACAAACAAGTGCTTCACATTATCTTAACTATTGTGTTTTTACAGGGCTTTCGCTATGTTGCTAAAGCATTAGGAAACGTCTAACAACTCAAATAATAACGGAGTTCAGCTATGAAAGTTACCGTACTAGGAGCCGCCGGTGGTATCGGCCAAGCTCTGGCCCTGCTGTTAAAAACTACCCTGCCAGCTGGCTCTGCATTGAGCCTGTACGATATTGCGCCTGTGACTCCAGGCGTGGCCGCCGACCTTAGCCATATCCCAACCGACGTGAGTGTAGTGGGTTTTGGTGGTGAAGACC
The DNA here is from genome assembly GCF_052119705.1 of Oceanisphaera sp. W20_SRM_FM3. NCBI lineage: Bacteria > Pseudomonadati > Pseudomonadota > Gammaproteobacteria > Aeromonadales > Aeromonadaceae > Oceanisphaera > Oceanisphaera sp. W20_SRM_FM3. Next base: position 37,157 of record NZ_JBGQOP010000011.1, read on the forward strand.
CAACGGCCGCACTGCAAGGTGCCGACATAGTTCTGATCTCTGCCGGTGTGGCGCGCAAACCTGGCATGGACCGTGCCGATTTGTTTAACGTTAACGCCGGTATCGTGAAAAACCTGATTGAAAAAGTCGCGGCCACTTGCCCTAAAGCCTGCATTGGTATCATCACTAACCCAGTTAATACGACTGTGCCGATTGCCGCCGAAGTGCTGAAAAAAGCCGGTGTTTATGACAAGAACAAGCTGTTCGGTATCACCACGCTTGACGTGATCCGCGCCGAAACCTTTATTTCTGCTGCCAAAGGCATCAGCCTGGCCGACATTAAAGTACCGGTTATTGGTGGCCACAGCGGCGTGACTATTTTGCCGTTATTGTCTCAAGTGGCTGGCGCGTCTTTTACCGACGAAGAAGTTGAGAAGATGACGCACCGCATTCAAAATGCCGGTACCGAAGTGGTAGAAGCCAAAGCCGGTGGCGGTTCAGCGACCCTGTCTATGGGCCAAGCAGCTTGCCGTTTTGCATTGTCTCTGGTGAAAGCCCTGAGTGGTGAAAAAGACGTAGTTGAATACACCTACATCGACGGTGGCAGCGAGCACGCACAGTTCTTCGCACAACCTGTGTTGCTGGGTAAGAACGGTGTAGAAAAAGTATTGCCTTACGGCAAGCTGAGCACCTTTGAACAAACTGCGTTGGACAGCATGCTGGATACGCTGCAAGGCGATATCAAAATCGGCGTAGAATTCGTTAAATAATAACGAATGCTAACCATAAAAAGGGAGCCTAGGCTCCCTTTTTGCTTTCTGTGTATCGACTCTAGCCTAATACTATTCTGTAAACCTAACGGATCAATGATCCCGCTTTGCGAGGCCGTTGAAGTCCTCTTCACCGAAGGGCTGGACGGCTACATAGCGTCTGTCTTGGGTAGGTGGCAACTTGTTCGCCACGGTTTGATGTTTTAACACTGCCAGCAAAGTCCTCTTTACCAAAGAGACGGCCGACTATGTCAGGCAACAAAAAAGGTAGCGCTAAGCGCTACCTTTTTTCACTTACTATTTGTCTCAGGCTTTTACTGAGCCATAGCTGGGCGTTTCTTATGCTGCATCACCAAGGCGATGAAGCAAACGACCGCTGTTACTACCCCTATCGGCTTGCTGTATTCCGGCGATAAGTTGAAGCCAATCGGCGCGGTGACAATATAGGACACGGTAATGGCTGTGCCTATCACCGCAGGTACACTGGCCACCCAGTGCACTGTGCCACGGTCGAACAAATACTTGGTTGCTAACCACAACACACTGGTAGAAAGCAGCATATTAGAGAAAGCGAAGTAGCGCCAAATTAACGCAAAGTCCAAGAAGGTCATCAGATAAGCGATACCTAATAAAGGCAGCGATAAGGCCAATCTGTGCTTGGTGGTTTGGGAAATACTAAACGCATCCATAATGGTTAAGCGCAGTGAACGAAACGCTGTGTCACCTGAGGTAATCGGGAAAATAGCCACCGCCAGAATGGCCATCACGCCACCAAACACGCCTAAATAACCGGTCGCGATATGGTTTACCACTAGGCCTGGACCACCTTGAGCCAACATGGCTTTCAACTCTACATAACCACCAGGGAAGGCGGCAATACCTGCTAACGCCCACACACAGGCGACTATGCCTTCACACATCATGGCGCCGTAAAATACCGGACGGGCGTATTTTTCATTGGTTAAGCAACGGGCAATCATGGGTGATTGGGTGGAGTGGAAACCACTGATAGCACCACAGGTGATGGTTAAAAATAATAAGGGCCATACGGGAGCACCATCGGGATTGGGCGTTAATAAGTCTGCGTGATCATGGTTATCAAAATAGGCAAAAACATCGCCCACTTGCGGCAAGTGCGGCGCTTCCAATAACAAGGCACCGGCAATTAAGGTGGTCATCACTATCATCAACAAACCAAACAGCGGATACAGCTTGGTGATGATTTTATCGATCGGCAGCAAGGTCGCTAAGAAGTAATAAGCTAAGATCAAGAGTACCCAAAAGCTGTTACCGGCTAAAATGGTGCCTTCAAAGTAAGATAAGTTACTCAGCAGCCCAGCAGGGCTCATGATAAACACCACACCCACAAAAAACAGCAGCATGCAGGTAAATACTAGCATTACGCCTTTGAAGACCACGTTGTAATAGTGACCGGCAATTTCTGGCAGGCTCTTGCCGTCTTCTTTTAAGCTCATTACGCCAGAGAAGTAATCGTGTATCGCACCACCCAGCACGTTACCTATCACTATCCAGACCAAGGCGATGGGGCCATAGATGGCGCCCAAGATAGGACCAAAAATAGGGCCCACACCGGCAATATTTAAAAATTGAATTAAAAACGCTTTCGCAGGGCTAATGGCAACATAGTCAACGCCATCATTTAAGCGCTGTTGCGGCGTGGCTATGGTGGGGTCGATACCGGCTTGTTTTTCAACAAAGGGGCCGTAGAACTTATAGCCGAGTATGAGTATGGTTATGCTGATAAAGAACAGAAGCATATGGCTAATTCCTTATTATTTTTGATGCTAAGGGTTGAATTTGCAGAGCAAGGTACCATGGCTCCCAATAACTGAATACTAGATTCTAGTGGTAGATAGGGATTATTAGACCTAGGTAACGCTTAGCCTAACATCCACTTCTTAAAGGCTATTTTGCAGGCGCGAGCCGCTCAAGGCTTGAGTATAGTACTAAGGTCTAGCTTGTTTGGCTTAGGGTAAATGGCTATTATTTTGCAGTGCACTACAAACGGAAGTGCCAAGATAATAAGCCTGCAGCTAATACAAAAGTGCGGCATTAAAACAGAGCTAAATAATAATAACAATTGCGTTATCCCTGCCCACAGTGGCGTTGGTTTAAGTTACTGTTGCTTAAGTGACTATTACTTAAGTGACTATTACTTAAGTGACGTTAGCTTGACAGCATCTCTATGAGCAGGGATTTTTTACGTTTGGTGCTTAGCTTAAGTGAAGTGTTTTGCCTCACACCTCACACCTCACAGCCCAGCTTACATCTGTTGATGGAGCCCCATACCCCAGAAATCGATTTCTAGGCGCGTCGCATCATTAAAGATACGGCTGAGCTGCTTAAAGCGGACAGGTGTGACATCTTTCAAGCGTTCATTGAGCCAAACGCGCTCGGCTTGAGCGGCTGCTTGAAATTCAGGGCTTTCATACATGGCAATCCAAGCTTCATACGGATTATTCTCGCCGCGCACAGTACCTGGCTGTTCAATTAACCAGCGCGCCACTTCAGCATAGCCGACCAAGCAAGGCGCCAAGGCCACGTGCATATCTAATAAATCACCACGGTTACCGGTATCTAATACATAACGGGTATAAGCCAAGGTTGCTCTTGCTTCAGGCAGCTCGGCTAAGTCTTGCTCGCTAATGCCCCATTGCTGGCAATAATCGATGTGTAGTCCTAATTCCAAGTCGATAATGGCATCGAAACCGGCTTTAGCGTGGCGCAAGTCCGAAAGCGTCGGGCTCTTGTAGGCGGCCAATGCAAAGGCGCGTCCAAACTGAATTAAAAACAAATAATCTTGCTTGAGATAATGGCGAAACGCCTCGGGTGCCAGCGTGCCGTCACCGAGCTGACGCACGAAGTCGTGCTGAATATAACCGGTCCAAGGCTGCCGGTTATCTTTTTTTAAGTCGTCGAAGGTAAAGCTCATTTCCTGTCCTTTTGTGAATGTGCCATCGACTCTTGCCAAGCAGCGCACGCGCTAGACGAAGAGCCGCACTCATACTGGACATAATTTCTACAAAATCAAGCCTTGAGGGCCGCTATAAGCCGTCATCGTTAAGCTGTCAAAAAGTTCTAGATCTTAAGATCAGTTAACTGAGAGCTGACGGCTTAAAGCTGACCGCTGCCCGAAGGGCCGAGGTTTTCATTGTTGTGATAAGCCTTATTGCGTATACTTTCACCCCGTCTTGAATTCAATATTCCATCCGTTCCCTAGCTTCTTCAGGTTCTACATGACAACTAAATATATTTTTGTTACTGGTGGGGTTGTGTCGTCCCTGGGTAAAGGCATTGCAGCCGCTTCCCTGGCCGCCATCCTCGAGGCTCGCGGTCTTAATGTGACCATCATGAAACTGGATCCCTACATCAACGTTGATCCAGGTACCATGAGCCCGACTCAGCACGGTGAAGTATTCGTGACCGACGATGGCGCCGAAACTGACTTAGACTTGGGCCATTACGAGCGCTTTATTCGTACTAAGATGACTCGTCGCAATAACTTTACCTCCGGCCGTGTGTACGCTGACGTATTGCGCAAAGAGCGCCGCGGCGACTATTTGGGTGCCACCATTCAGGTGATACCGCACATTACCAATGCCATTAAAGACCGCGTGATTGCCGGTGCCGAAGGGCACGATGTGGCGATCGTCGAAGTAGGCGGTACCGTGGGTGATATCGAGTCGTTGCCGTTCTTGGAAGCCTTGCGCCAGTTGGCCGTGCAAGTAGGGCGTGAAAACACCTTATTTATGCACCTGACCTTAGTGCCGTATTTGGCGGCCGCCGGTGAAGTGAAAACCAAGCCGACTCAGCATTCTGTTAAAGAGTTGCTGTCGATTGGTATTCAGCCCGATATCTTGATTTGCCGCAGTGACCGCGTTATTCCGGCTAACGAGCGCGCCAAGATAGCCTTATTCTGTAACGTGCTGGAAAAAGCCGTTATTTCGTTGAAAGACGTGGACTCCATCTACAAAATCCCGGCGTTATTACGCTCACAGGGTTTAGATGAGTTAGTGGTGAAGCGCTTTAATCTGGATTGCCCGCCATCAGACTTGTCTGAATGGGAGCAGGTGATTTACGAAGAAGCTAACCCGACCGGCGAAGTGACTATCGGCATGGTCGGTAAATATACCGAACTGCCCGATGCCTATAAGTCAGTTAACGAAGCGCTGAAGCACGGTGGTTTAAAAAATCGCCTAACGGTCAATATCAAATACATTGACTCGCAAGATCTTGAAACCAAAGGTGAAAACCTGCTTGATGGTTTAGACGCTATCTTAGTACCTGGCGGTTTTGGTCAGCGTGGCATTGAAGGCAAGATCATGGCGGCGCGTTTCGCCCGCGAAAATCGCGTGCCTTACTTAGGTATTTGCCTCGGTATGCAAATCGCGCTGATTGAGTATGCGCGTAACGTGGTGGGCCTTGAAGGCGCTCACTCGTCAGAGTTTGAGCCAGATAGCCCGTATCCAGTGGTAGGTTTGATCACCGAGTGGTTAGATGAAGAAGGCGTGGTTGAAGTGCGCGATGAAATGTCGGATCTCGGCGGCACCATGCGCCTCGGCGCTCAATTGTGTCACTTGGAGCCAGGTTCTAAGGTGCATGCGCTCTACGGTTCAGATACTATCTATGAGCGTCATCGTCATCGCTATGAAGTAAACAATCATCTGCTGCCAAAAATTGAAGCGGCGGGTATGAAAGTAACGGGGCGTTCGGCCGATAAGAAGTTGGTCGAAATCATTGAAAACCCCGATCATCCTTGGTTTGTGGCGGCGCAATTCCACCCAGAATTCACCTCTACACCAAGAGATGGACATGGCTTGTTTACCGGCTTTATTAAAGCGGCAGGCCAATATCAGCAGGGAGAGCTGGAATAACCTAATATCACGGCCGAGTTGAAGAGACCTTCGACTCGGCCGTATTTTTTAGTGCTTGATCCCGTTTTTACCTTTCAACTAAGAGGAAGTTAGAGAATGGCTAAGATTATTAAAGTAATAGGTCGTGAAGTTATCGACTCGCGTGGCAACCCAACCGTAGAAGCCGATGTGTTTTTAGAAGGCGGCTTTATGGGCCGTGCTATCGCGCCATCAGGTGCTTCTACCGGTTCACGCGAAGCGCTTGAGCTGCGTGACGGTGATAAGTCACGCTTTTTAGGCAAAGGCGTACAAGTTGCCATTAATAACATTCAGGGTGTTATCGCCAAGGCGCTGATTGGCAAAGATGCCACCAAGCAAGCTGAAATCGATCAAATCATGATCGACTTAGATGGCACAGAAAACAAAGCCAAGCTGGGCGCAAACGCCATTCTGGCCGTTTCTCTGGCAGTAGCGAAAGCCGCTGCTTTGTCTAAAGGCGTACCTTTGTATGCGTGGATTGCCGAGCTAAATGGCACCCCAGGTAAATACTCTATGCCACTGCCGATGATGAACATCATCAATGGTGGCGAGCACGCCGACAACAACGTCGACATTCAAGAGTTTATGATCCAGCCAGTTGGTGCCAAAAACATCAAAGAAGCGCTGCGCATGGGTGCCGAAGTGTTCCACAGCTTGGCCAAAGTATTAAAAGCCAAAGGTTTGAGCACCTCAGTGGGTGACGAAGGCGGTTTTGCGCCAGATTTAGAGTCGAACGAAGCGGCATTAGTGGCGATTAAAGCCGCCGTTGAGCAAGCCGGTTATGTGCTGGGTAAAGACATTACCTTGGCCATGGACTGCGCGGCTTCTGAGTTTTACGATAAAGCCAAGGGCAACTACAACCTAAGCGGCGAAGGCAAAATATTCACCGCCAATGAGTTTACTCATTATCTGGAAGACTTGACTAAGCGCTACCCAATCGTATCGATTGAAGATGGCTTAGATGAGTCAGATTGGGATGGTTTCGCTTATCAGACCAAGGTACTGGGCGACAAGATCCAACTGGTAGGTGACGACTTGTTCGTGACTAACACCAAGATCTTGAAAGAAGGTATCGACAAAGGTATCGCCAACTCTATCCTGATTAAGTTCAACCAGATTGGTACCTTGACCGAGACCTTGAACTCGATTCAAATGGCACAAAAAGCCGGTTACACAGTGGTGATTTCCCATCGCTCTGGCGAAACCGAAGATACCACTATTGCCGACTTGGCTGTGGGTACCTGTGCTGGCCAAATTAAGACCGGCTCTATGAGCCGCTCAGACCGTGTTGCTAAATACAACCAACTGATCCGCATCGAAGAAGAGCTGAACGGCAAGGCGCCGTTTAATGGCTTGTCTGAGATTAAAGGTCAGGCGTAATTAATATATAAGCGTCGTCTGCGGCCAATAATACTGCCGCTGCAGGCTTAACTGCTTTAATTAAGCTCAGCAATGCAAAACTAGAAACCCCGCCCAGAGCGGGGTTTCTTTTGTTTGGCGTCTGAATATGGGAAACTAGCGCCCTATTCGTGGAGGAATAATGCGCATCCTTACCCTAATACTGCTCGGCCTATTATGTACCCTGCAATACGACCTCTGGTGGGGCAAAAACGGCTTGGCGGAATATCATGAAGCCCAAGGCTACGTTAATCGCCAAATGGAGGATAACGAGCAGTTGGTCACCCGCAATGCATTATTGTATCGAGAGATTGAAGATCTTAATAAAGGGCTGGCGGCGGTAGAAGAGCTGGCGCGCAACGATTTAGGCATGATCAAACCTGGCGAAACCTTTTATCGCCTATTACTGGCCGATAAAGTACAACCATGAGCAAGCCTGTTCTTAATACGGCGCCGCTTGATATTGCCCTTATCGACACGGCACAGATTTATACGGCTCCGATCTATACGGCCATAGTTCCTGCCGCTGGCATTGGCAGCCGCATGGCCGCCGACCGGCCTAAGCAATATTTAACGTTAGCGGGTAGCACAGTACTCGAACAAACCTTGAGCCGCTTACTTGAGCACAGTGCCATCGGCACTATTATTGTCGCCACCTCTCCCCTCGACAGTTGGTTTGAGCACTTAGCCTTGGCGCAACATCCGCGTATTAAGCAAGTCGTTGGCGGTGCCGAGCGTGCCGATACGGTGCTTAATGCTCTGGCATTTGTTACTACCGACTGGGTATTAGTACACGATGCGGCGCGACCTTGTTTACAGGGCGCGGATCTCGATGCTGTGCTCAATGCCGGTCGCCAAGCTCAAGGCGCGATTTTAGCCAGTCGGGTGCGCGATACCATGAAGCGTGGCGATGGCCACGCCGCTATTGCTAACAGCGTATCGCGGGATGATCTCTGGCACGCACTGACGCCGCAGTGTTTTGCGACCCACACCCTACGCCAAGCTTTAACGGGCGCGTTGGCTGCTGGCATTACCATTACCGATGAAGCATCAGCCATGGAGTGGGCGGGCTTTAGGCCGAAGCTTGTAGAAGGGCGCAGTGACAATATTAAGATCACCCGACCCGAAGACTTGGCACTGGCGAGCTTTTTCTTAGAGCAGAGCTAAAGATTTCTTTGCCACGGAATACACGGAAGCACACGGACGAAGAGCTAGCTCAAAGGAGAAAAGAGCTTATGGTTTATAAGATCTTAACACCTAGAGGTTTTCGTTCTTATCTCATCTTAATTGTTCCGTGTTTTTCCGTGTATTCCGTGGCAAAAATAGGTTTTTAACTTGCCTTAACGTGTGACGTACCGCGTAACACCACAGTATTTAACTGATAACAGAGATTACAATCATGATGCGAATTGGACACGGTTTTGACGTGCATAAATTTGGCGGTGAAGGCCCCTGCATTCTGGCCGGTGTGGCCGTGCCTTATGAGCAAGGTTTATTAGCCCATTCTGACGGCGATGTGATTTTACATGCGCTGACCGATGCCTTATTAGGCGCCATTGGCGCCGGTGATATTGGCCGCCATTTTCCCGATACCGATGCCGCCTATAAAGATGTAGACAGCCGTATCTTACTGCGCGATGTGGTCAATAAAGTGGCAGCCGCCGGCTTCGCCTTGGCCAATGCAGACATTACCGTGCTGGCGCAAGCGCCTAAGTTGTCGCCCTTTATTGAGGCGATGGAGGCTAACATAGCCGCGGACTTGCAAGTACCGGTAAGCATTATCAACGTCAAGGCCACGACTACCGAGCAGCTCGGTTTTGTAGGACGTAAAGAAGGCATAGCGGCAGAAGCCGTGGTGTTGTTGGTGCAGCTATGACAGCGACGGCTAATTTACACGAATGGCATTACCTGCACGGCGAGCCCTCGGCCACTGGCCGCTTAAAAACCGTACCCGAAGACTTTAAGGTGCGTGAAGACTTAGGCTTTACCCCTTGTGGTGAAGGCGAGCATATTTTGCTCTACATTCGTAAACGCGGCCAAAATACCCAGTGGATAGCGCGCGAATTAGCCCGAGTGGCAGGTGTGACCCAGCGTGAAGTCACTTGGGCGGGCTTAAAAGACCGCCATGCGGTGACCGAGCAATGGTTTGGTGTGCATTTACCCGGTAAGGCCGAGCCTAATTTTTCTAGCCTTGAGAATGGTGACGTACAAATTTTGGCCCGCGGGCGTCATCACAAGAAGCTAAAAATCGGCGCCCTTAAAGGCAACTGGTTTGAGCTTGTCGTAAACAATTTAGCCGTCACCGATCCTGTAGAGCTGGAAAGCCGCTTAACCGCCATCGCTAGCCGTGGCGTGCCTAATTATTATGGCGACCAACGCTTTGGCCATCATTTTGGCAATCTCGACCAAGCTCGCGCCATGTTTAATGGCAAAAAAATCAAAGATCGCAATAAACGCTCTATGTATTTATCGGCGGCGCGCAGTTATCTGTTTAATCTGGCTGCCAGCCAGCGTTTAAGCGCCGGTTTGGGCGAGCAACTCGTGGCCGGCGATTGTTTAATGCTCTCCGGCACCCAGTCTTTTTTCACCCTTAATGACGATAATCCACTCGATGCAGCACTGCAGGCGCGCTTTGATTCAGATGACGTGCGCTTAAGTGCGCCCCTGTGGGGCCGTGGTCGTTTGCCAAGTATTGAAGCCGCCGCCGAGTTAGAGCAGGCAGCACTCAGTGAACATGCAGATCTGTGCGAAGGCTTAGAAGCCCAAGGCCTAAAGCAAGAGCGTCGCCCGCTGTTGCTTAAACCTCAAGAGATGAGCTGGCAGTTCGACGGTGATCGTTTGCGGTTATCGTTTTGGTTACCGGCTGGCAGCTATGCCACCAGTGTGGTGCGTGAACTCGTGAAGGATAGTGAAGGTCATGAAGATACTAGTGAGTAATGACGATGGCGTGAATGCTAAGGGCATTCGCACCTTAAGTTGGGCCTTGTCTGAGTTTGCCGAAGTGGTGACGGTGGCGCCAGATCGCAATCGCAGCGGCGCCAGTCATTCTTTGACGCTAGAAGTACCGCTGCGCGCCGATAAACTCGACGACAGCGGCTTCTATTCGGTGAAGGGCACGCCCACGGATTGCGTGCACTGGGCGGTCAATTGTCTGCTGGATCCGGATCCCGATCTGGTGGTGGCGGGCATTAATCACGGTGCCAATTTGGGGGACGATGTGCTCTACTCCGGCACGGTTGCGGCCGCCACCGAAGGCCGTCATTTAGGTTTGCCCTCGCTGGCTATCTCTTTATGCGGTGATCGCCACTTTGAGACGGCAGCTCATTACGCCTGTTTATTAGTGCAGGGCCTATTAAGAGCCCCCTTGGCGACCAACCAAATACTGAACGTGAACGTACCTGACTTGCCATTAAGCGAGATCCAAGGTATCAAAGTGACTCGTTTGGGGAATCGACACCGCTCTGAGCCCGTACTTAAAGAATTCGATCCTCGGGGCCGACCTATGTATTGGATAGGCCCACCGGGTGCGATTCAAGATGCAGGTGAGGGCACCGACTTCGACGCAGTAGAAAGAGGCTATGTCTCAATTACACCACTCACCATAGATATGACGGCGCATGACAAGATGGCGGCGTTAACCAGCTGGCTTAAGGAAGTGGAATAAGGGTGCTTACGTTAGCAGGACAGCGGCTTTATAGCCTGCTGCAACAACAAGGAATAACCAGCGAAGCTGTGCTGCAGGCGATTGCTTGCTTACCCAGAGAACAGTTCGTGGATGAAGCCATGGCCCACCAAGCGTGGGATAACAGCGCCTTGCCAATCGGTTTTGGCCAAACTATCTCCCAGCCTTATATAGTGGCGCGTATGACTGAGGTGTTGTTGGCGCAAAACCCTAGGCCCAAACGCGTGTTAGAGGTGGGCACCGGCTCCGGTTTTCAAACAGCCGTATTGGCACAATTGGTAGAGCAGGTTTGCACCATAGAGCGGATCAAGTCTTTACAATATCAAGCGCGGCGTCGGTTACAGCGTCTCGATTTATATAATGTGGCCACTAAGCACGGTGACGGCTGGCAAGGTTGGGCCAGTAAGGCACCGTTTGATGCCATTATGGTGACGGCGGCGGCCCAAGAAACACCCCAAGCCTTATTGTCGCAATTAGCCGATGGTGGGCGCATGGTCATCCCCGTTGGCCAAGCTCAACAATCGCTGTGGCTGTATCAGCGCCATGGTGATCAATTTATCCGTACCGAATTAGAACCGGTGCGCTTTGTCCCGTTAGTGAAAGGCGATCTTGAGTGAAGATTTTTTCTCGGTTATATCAGCAGGTGATGATTTGGTCTGTGCATCGCCATGCGCCGCTTTATTTATCGTTAAATAGCTTTGTTGAATCCATTTTCTGGCCGATTCCTGTGGATGTGATGCTGGCACCCATGACCTTAGTTAAGCCGCATCGCGCTTGGTATTATGCGGGTTTGGCTACTTTCTTCTCGGTATTAGGTGCCGCCTTTGGCTATTTACTGGGCTATGCACTCTGGGATCCTGTGGTCGCCCCTTTTATTGCCTCCATGGGCTATGAAGGAAAAATTGAGCTTGCTCAAGCATGGTTTCATGAATGGGGCATTTGGGTGATCTTTATCGCCAGCTTCACGCCCATTCCTTATAAGGTGTTTACCGTCACCGCCGGCATGCTAAGCATGGCGTTTTTGCCGTTTGTACTGGTCTCCATAGTGGGGCGCGGCTTGCGCTTCTATCTGGTGGCAGGACTCATGAAGTGGGGCGGGCCTACAATGGAAGCCAAACTACTGCGCTACATCGATATCTTAGGCTGGGTGTGCGTGGTTGCCGCCGTGGTAGCCTATTTGATGTTAAGAAACTGATGTTAAGGCAGAGCCGCTGTTTAATGCTGTGGTGTATCAATCTGGTATTGATCACCTTGCTGAGCGCCTGCTCTGCCTCCCGCCCGGCTCCTGTGTATGGCGTTAATGCGCGTGGGCAAATACAAGCCAATGGTAGCCATTACGTGGTCGCCAGAGGCGATACCTTGTATTCCATTGCATGGCAGGCAGGGACGGATGTGCCAAGCCTAGCCCGTCATAATCGTATTGCTCCGCCTTATGCTATCTATCCTGGGCAAAGGCTACGCCTAGATGTGCCTGGGATTAAGCGGGCACAATATACAGTGCGCCGTGGCGATACGCTGAATAGCATAGCGAGAAATTCAAATAGCAGAGTCGCGGATTTGGCGCTGTTAAATGGCTTAAAACCGCCTTATCGCATCTATGTCGGTCAACGTCTGACGCTGCAAGGCGGATCAAGTTCTCGCAATGGGCAGCCGGCGCGCAGGGCTGCAATCCCTGCTGGCAAGATACAGGTTACCCAAACTAAAACCGGTCCTGCAGCTAAGAATACGCAGACGGTAAAATCGACTAAGCCAGTTGCAGCTGCTCCCGGAAAAGTTTACGCTGGAACGGCTGCACAAAAAACCGCCGCCAATAATAAGACTATTCAATGGCGTTGGCCCACTACAGGACCCGTGATCTCGGGTTTCTCGTTGGCTGAAACCGGTAATAAAGGCATAGATATTAGAGGCAGCAGGGGGCAAGCTATTAATGCCGCCGCAGCGGGCAAGGTTGTATACGCAGGGAACGCGCTACGTGGATACGGCAACCTGATCATCATCAAACACAATGATGATTATTTGTCTGCCTACGCGCACAACGAAGTGCTTAAAGTGAAAGAGCAACAAGATGTGAGTGCAGGGCAGCACATAGCAGATATGGGTAGTAGTGATACCACTGATGTACGGTTGCATTTTGAAATCCGTTATCAGGGTTCGTCGGTAAATCCGATGAGCTATCTGCCAAAAAGGTAGCCTATCTGCCAAAAATAACATCCGGGAGACAGGTAGTCCCCGGAAAAAGGGAGAGTAACCATGAGTCACAGTAAAGCATTAGCTCAAACAGATGACATGGATTTTGACGCTAACAACGCAACGGACGCGACGCTTAGCCGAGAGCAAGAAAGTGTAGAAACGATTGAGACCGAAGACACCATTAGTGCCGAAAACAGCCGCACTTTAGATGTGACTCAGCTGTATCTAGGTGAAATTGGTATTTCGCCGTTATTAACGGCAGAAGAAGAAGTCTTATATGCTCGCCGCGCCCTGCGGGGTGATTTAGTTGCGCGCAAACGCATGATCGAGTCCAATTTACGATTGGTAGTCAAAATCTCCCGCCGTTATAACAACCGAGGGTTAGCACTGCTCGACTTAATTGAAGAGGGCAACCTAGGTTTAATTCGCGCAGTTGAAAAGTTTGATCCCGAGCGCGGCTTTCGCTTTTCTACTTATGCCACTTGGTGGATCCGCCAAACCATAGAGCGCGCCATCATGAACCAGACGCGTACCATACGCCTGCCCATTCATGTGGTAAAAGAGCTAAATGTGTATCTGCGCACCGCTCGCGAGTTAGCCCAACGCCTGGATCATGAACCCACAGCCGAAGAAATTGCTCAAGCCCTCGATAAACCCGTGGGTGATGTTTCGCGCATGCTCAAGCTGAACGAAAAAGTCAGCTCGGTCGACACGCCCATTGGCGGTGACGGCGACAAGGCGTTGTTAGATGTGATCGCCGATGAAAACGACACTAATCCTGAAACTGAGCTGCAAGACAACGACATCAATAACAGCTTGGTGCGCTGGTTAGGTGAGCTTAACCCTAAGCAGCGTGAAGTGTTGGCGCGCCGCTTTGGGTTGCTGGGCTATGAAGCATCCACATTAGAGCATGTAGGCCAAGAAATTGGCTTAACCCGAGAGCGGGTGCGCCAAATTCAAGTGGAAGCGCTGCGTCGTCTAAAAGAAATCGTCACTCAGCAAGGCCTGTGTGTGGATACGCTTTTTTACGATAACTAATCCTTAAGTTATCCATACGCACTTAAATCAGCAGTACGGCGCCACCTAAAGTAATAATGCGCCAGCCCGCAACAAAAAAGCCAGCATCCGACATCACGTCGGTGCTGGCTTTTTTGTTTGGCTCGCCGCTTGGTGCTGGGCGCTCGGGGCTATATTTTCGCCTGACGCTTTTGTTTTAACTGATACAGCAGCTCCAAGGCTTGGCGCGGTGTGAGCTCATCTGGCTCTATTTCATCGAGCAGTAATAAGGCCGCATCAAGCGGTTGGTCAAGCTTGTCGACAACGGGCTCTTCAAATAGCGGCAAAGAACCCTGTACCTCTTGGCGCTCGGTGTTGCCAGAAGGCTTAGACTTACTTGGCTTTTTAGCCGTGCCTGCACGCTTAGCCTGCTCAGTGGCGGCTAATAATTGGCCGGTTTCCAGCTCGCTGAGTTTAGTGCGCGCCAGTGCTAATACCGGCTTGGGCACGCCCGCCAACGCCGCCACTTGCAGGCCATAAGAGCGACTGGCAGCACCTTCTTGCACGCTGTGCATAAAGGCGATGGTATCGTCGTGCTCAAGTGCGTCTAAGTGCACGTTGGCCACCGCCGACCACAGGCCGGCCAGCTCGGTGAGCTCAAAGTAGTGGGTAGCAAACAAGGTATAGGCATGCAGCTGATTGGCCAACGCATCGGCACAGGCCCAAGCTAATGCCAAACCATCATAAGTGCTGGTGCCGCGGCCAATTTCATCCATCAACACCAAGCTGTGGCCGGTGGCATTATTTAAGATATTGGCGGTCTCGGTCATTTCCACCATAAAGGTGGAGCGGCCCGAGGCAAGATCGTCCGAGGCGCCGATACGGGTAAATATACGGTCAATCTTACCGATGCGCGCACTCTCTGCCGGCACAAACGAACCCATATACGCCATCAACACGATCAGCGCGGTTTGGCGCATATAGGTCGACTTACCGCCCATGTTGGGGCCTGTGATCAGCAACATCTTGCGCTGCTCAGACATGTTAAGCGGGTTGGCAATAAAGGGCTCGCTCATCACCTGCTCCACCACCGGATGACGACCAGCTTCGATATCGATCAGTTCGTCCTCGGTCAGAGTAGGGCGACAATAATTTAAGTTGTCGGCGCGCTCCGCCAAATTGGCAAACACGTCTAATTCTGCCAGCGCACCTGCGCTGCGCTGTAGCGGCTGCAGTTGCGCTAATAACGTATCCAGCAGCGCTTCGTAGAGTTTTTTCTCTAACGCTAAGCCTTTGCCTTGGGCGTTTAGTACCTTGTCTTCGTACTCTTTTAGCTCGGGAATAATAAAGCGTTCGTTATTCTTTAGCGTTTGGCGGCGCACATAATGCAGCGGCACTTGGTCGGCGCTGGCGCGGCTCACCTCAATATAAAAACCGTGCACTCGGTTATAGGCGACTTTAAGCGTCGAAATACCGGTGGCGGCTTTTTCTCGCGCCTCCAAGGCTTCTAAATAGCGATGGGCACCGGCGGCCAATTCCCGCAGCTCATCCAGTTCGGCGTTATAGCCATCACGAATAACGCCACCATCGCGGATCAGCACAGGTGGTGTATCCACCACAGCTATCTCTAATAACTCGGCCAATTCCGGATATTGACCAATGGTGGCGGCCAGCGCCGTTAGGCATGCGCCATTGGCGTCTGCTAGTTGTTGCTGGATCTCTGGCAGCGCCTGCAAGGCCGAACGCAAGCGACTTAAGTCTCGCGGCCGCGCCGAGCGCAGTGCTAAACGCGCCAAGCCACGTTCCATATCACCTACTTGGCGCAATGGCGAGCGTAAGCCCTCATAGCGGCCTTGGTCGATCAGCAAGGCGATGCTGTCTTGGCGACGAGTGAGTGCCTCCAAGTTACGACTGGGCTGATGGATCCAGCGCTTTAGTAAACGACTGCCCATGGGGGTGGCGGTATTATCTAACACTTCGGCCAGCGTATTTTCCACCGTACCCGATAAATTTAGTGTCAGCTCTAGATTGCGCCGCGTAGCCGCATCCATCACCACCATGTCTTGGCTGCGCTCCAGACTAATGCGGTTAATGTGTGGCATGGCGGTGCGCTGGGTATCTTTCACGTATTGCAGCACGCAGCCGGCGGCACAGAGCGCCGTGCTGGCCTGCTCCACACCAAAGCCAATTAAGTCACGGGTACCAAACTGCTGGCATAACAGGGTGCGTGCCGTATCTAAATCAAATTCCCATTCTGGGCGACGGCGTAAACTCTTGCGCCCTTCAATGGCGGCAAAATAAGCAAAACTTTCTGGATATAACAGCTCGGCAGGTTGCGTGCGTTGCAACTCGGCGGTGAGCGCTTCTTCCGTAGCAAATTGATTTAATACGAAGCGGCCCGTGCTTACGTCCAGCATGGCATAGCCAAACTGCTGACCATCATGAAAAATGGCCGCCAAGCAATTATCTTGGCGCTCCACCAACAGCGCCTCATCCGACAAGGTGCCCGGCGTAATAATGCGTACCACTTGGCGCTCCATCGGGCCTTTAGTGGCTCCCGGATCGCCAATTTGCTCACAAATGGCCACCGACTCGCCCATCTGTACCAAGCGCGCTAAATAGTTCTCAGCCGCATGGTGCGGCACGCCTGCCATGGGGATGGCATTACCGCCAGACTTGCCGCGTTGGGTCAGGGAAATATCCAATAAACGCGAGGCTTTTTTAGCATCATCAAAAAACAATTCATAAAAATCGCCCATGCGATAAAACATCAATACATCTGGATGTTGCGCCTTCAAGGCAAGGTATTGCACCATCATGGGCGTATGGGGAGAGTTGTCTTGATTCATATTAAAATCAATGCCTTATATCTTTATGAAACTGATGATGAAGCCAAGCGCTGGCAAGCGAACGCTCAGCCAAAACTTGAGGCGGCATTGTACCAGCAACTGGGTTTTAAGGCATATTGCTTGAGTGCAGCGCCAAGCGCCCAGCACCAAGGTAGAGCTAAGCAGAGCAGAGCAACCCCTTTTTGCCACGCCTCTTTATTGCGAGAAGCACGGAGCGCACGGAAAAATAGTGATTAAATCTGAAAGAGATCTTGATGATAAGGGCTCACCTTCGGCAGCGGTAAGCCGTCGGCTTTAAGCGATCAGCTAAGGATAAAACCAATGCCGGCGCCTAACTTTATATATTGCTTTGCGGTAGTCGCGCGCTTTAGCCGCGAAATCCGGCAGCGCCGGATCAGGTTTAGATTACTTACAAATAGTCGGGTCACTAACCACCCGTAGCGAATTACATTTCGGGCATATAAGACCCAGTTTTATTATTCTAGTGAATCTGTGCTCACAGCTTTTGCATATAAAAAGTACGGCGGGCCGGGGAAGAGTCCAGATATAGCTATTTCCTTTTGAGCACTAATCTACCATTAGATTGTTCAGCTACCTTGTAGCCTCTCAGTGAGTTAAGTGCGCCAACGCCACTCGCTGCTACCGCAATAGGTAGCAGCGAGTGAAACAAGGACTAATCGGCTAGTGGGTTATTGCTTGTACAAGCGATATGCGCTGTGATCCCATGCCCATTTTTCGTCGGGGTTGCCTGGGAAGTTCATAAAAATATCTTCACCTTTAGTGGTGATCTCGGGTATGTCGCTGCAAGTGCCAAACGTTGGAGTGACTAATGGCTGTGCATCGTGTCGAGCGATCACCAACATATACTCAGCAGGGCAGGCAGTACCGCCGCTACCAAGCTGGATTAGCGCAACTTTACCATTACTGGTCGTGAATTCTTTATCGATACTGGCGGTGTAATAATCATTGACGCTGCTAATAGTCTGGCCATCTAGTTGAATGCGTATCACATCATCGTATTCATTCTTGTCGATAGTAAACTCGAGCGCTGCTTTAGCTGCTTGTGCTGCAAATTTAGGCGAAAAATACACACTGCCATCACTGTAAGTAACAGTCGCACCATTCAAACTTACCTGCTGGCCGCTCTTGCCGGTCAGGTTTTCATCAACCTCAGTATCAGACCATAGCTGCACCACGGTGCCATCAGCGGTGGTTACCCAATACTTCATGCTGGCGTAACCCAGCTCGCCTTGCAGTGTGCCTGGCACTTTTGCTTCTAGCTCTAGGCCTTGAGAAAAAGCGGGTGCAGCCAGTAAAGCCGCACTAAGTATTAACGGCGTGATAAATGTGCTCAGTTTCTTATTCATGTTTATCCCTTGTTATTGATGGCTGAGCCTAACGTATGCAAAGCATCTTCGATGCATAATTAGAGAGAGCACGGTTTTAGACTGCCTGACCATTATCTTGCTGACTTTATAAATATCAGTATAAAAAACTCAGGCGGTAATTCATGTCGCCTTTTTACATTTAGTGTTTGCTACTATGCCAAATTTTTAATATGCCCTCTAGCTACTAGACTGCATTATGCGACTATAGATATGAAATTTGAGAATCTAGATCATTAGAAGCTGTTTTAGGTTGTTTTTTAAGCTTATAAATAGATTTGGTGTTGTGGTTCTCTGTTATGTTGGTGCGGAATTGTTATGGGGAACATAAATGGAAAACTTTAAAAGCTTAAAAAATCGTCACGGGCTGAGCGAGGGAATTATCCCGATGGTTTAGGATTGCGGGTGCACAGGGCGTTAAGTTGGTTGGACAGGGCGGAGCAAAGTGAAGACCAAGATGGCCGCTTTATTTTTCTGTGGATTGCCTTTAATGCCGCTTATGCTAATGAGCTGGGTGAACAGCGTGTGTTTGAAGGTGAGCGTTTTAATCGCTATTTAGAAAAGCTTGTGAATTTAGATACCGAACAGCAATTATACAGCCTAGTGTGGAAGCGTTATTCTGGGGCGATTCGGGTGCTGCTGGATAACATTTATGTGTATCAGCCGTTTTGGGATCACTCCAATGGCTTGGCATCTGGTGACGAGTGGCAATCGCGTTTTGCTGCGGCTAAAAGTGCAGCCAACGTGGCGCTAGCCAGTGAAAATACCTCTTTGGTATTAAGCGTGGTATTCAATCGACTTTATACCTTACGTAATCAGCTGATCCACGGCGGTGCTACTTGGAACAGCAGTATAAATCGCCAGCAACTGAAAGATGCTAATGCCATTTTGGGTGATGTGGTGCCCATGATTATCGGCATTATGATGGATAATGCCGATGCACTGTGGGGCGATGCCAGTTATCCGCCCGTATTAGATACCAGCCGTTTAAGTGCTGTGTGAGTTTTTAGGTTCTAAGGGCAGCGCAGAGCGCCCAGCTTAAAGAAAAACATCAAACACTAGAGCGAGATCCTGAAGTAAGTTCAGGAAGACGGCTGGCCCTTCGAGGAGCTGTAAGCCGTCAGTTAAAGAAAAACAATCTTGCTTCGCAAGACCCACAGCTAAAGCGTGGGACTACAGAAAACACTGCAGGATATTGCTACGCAACATTGCACAGCTGAAGCAGTGCCTACAGAAAACACCGCGCAGCTACACAGGCATTAAGAATGCAAGGTGGGTGTTGTGGTTTGCTTGTCCTCTTTACCCTTCACCGTTTTTAATCTTTAGCTTGGCGCTGGGCGCTGGGCGCTCGGCGCTGATTGATACTGCTCCACCATCTTCTGCGCCTGCTCTATGATAGCTTCGCGCCAAGTGCTGGGTTGCAGCACTTGAATGCGGGCGCCAAAGCCCATGATCCACCATTGGGTTTGTTGATCGTTAGGCACTGTGGCGGTGAGCGTGACCCAGCCGTTGGCGTCGGGTTCAGATAACTGCTGCTGTTGGCTAATCGGGGTTTCCGTTAATAGCCAGGCGATGGCTTTGTCTATGTTGGCGACTAGCTGCACGTGCTGTTGGTCCAGCGGATAACCGAAGGCGCCTTCGGCTATATAAGCCTCCACGCTAAAGTCGGGGTGGCTGCGATACGTGCTTAGGCTTTCTTTTAGATCTTGAATACGATGCAGCGCAAATTGGCGAATATCGTCATACTCATTTACGGTCGCCAATAAATAGCTGACGCTGTGGCGTACCACTAATCCTTGGGGATGCAAAATAAAGGGTTTTACCTCGCCTTGTTGGCGGCTTAAATACTGCACGGCTATGGCTTGGCGGTTTAACAGTGCGTCGCTCACCCCTTGCCAAATATGCGGCAAGATGGCGGCGGGTAATAAGGCTTTGCCATTAGGAATGGCGCGCACTTGGCGGGCCCAGCTGGCGTAACCGTTGGTTTGCAGGCCATCGAGAAACTTACGGGCCTCGTCAAACTGCGGGCTAAGGCGGTCGATGGCAATTTGGGGCAATAGGCTTTTTAAGTACTCTTCCGCCAAGACCAAAGTGAGTGCCGTGGCGGTGTCGAGCGCCGGTAAATTGCTTTTATAACCGGCATCAAATGACCAGCGATAAGGGCGTTCTTTATCGTCACACTTTAGCGGAAAGTGCAGCGACATCTTGTCGAGATCCCGTTGAATAGAGCGCAGGTTGACGTGAAAACCGCGATCCGCCAGCAAATCGCGCAGCGTGGTGGTGGCCTTGAACTGCGGCGCCCGCGGGATCAGCTGTAACATAGTGATATAGCGAATCAGCGTGTCGTGTTGCGTTGCCATGGTGTTCCTTGGTGGAGGTCTGAAAAATACAGCGGTACGTTATACGCTTTACGCCATACGTTAAAGCAAACTCAAAGTGGTCGCAGAGCGACCCGATCTGCATTCCCACGCAGAGCATGAGAACGAGGTAAACACCGATCTGTGTTTGGCTTGTCCTCTTTACTCTTCACCCTTCACCCCTAACTAGTTAAAAAGCCAATGGGCTTACTTTGGTCGGCGGTTTTTAGGCTGTGCTCTTGCTGCAAGCCTGCCAATAAACTGTCTGGGCTGAGCTTTTCGCCCATCACCTTATGACGGCGTGCCACTGTGGCAAAATCCCCGGGCGTTAATTGGCTGAGCTTGCACAGTAGCGGATATAAGTGCGCCACTTTTTGTTCATAAAATTGCTGATTGATGTTCAAGCCTGAGCCCAAGCTTAAGCACTGGCTCAATCCAAGCTGGGTATTAAAATATTGCCATGCTTGCTCAGTATTAAAAAAATTAAAACGAATTTTAAAATCAAAACGGCGTAAGGCGGCGCTGTCTAAATGACTCATAAAGTTAGTGGCCATCACTAGAATACCGTTATATTGCTCCATTTGAACCAATAACTCATTGATCTGACTCACTTCCCAGCTACGTACCGCACCGGCGCGATTAGCTAATAAGCTATCTGCCTCATCGATTAATAGCACTCCGCCACACTCGGTAGCTTCAGCAAAGGCGGCCGCTAGCTTTTGTTCGGTGCCGCCTAAATAGGCATCGAGTAAGTCGGAGGCTTTTTTGGCGACTAAAGGCTTATTTAAGCTAGCGGCTAAATGACGAGCCAAGGCCGTTTTTCCGGTGCCCGGTGGGCCGAATAAACAAATGCGCCCCATGCCGCTGCGGGCTAAGCCTTCGATCATAGGCGTTAATAGCATGTCGGTTGCGCACAGGGCTGGATTAAATAAACAGGGCGTGACCGCCTGATTTAAGCGCTGCCAACGAAAACCTAAGGCTTGGTATAAGTTTGCTAATAACTCTTCCATGGCGGCCTCTATTTTTTCTGCTTTGCGATAACCCAATTTGCTCACTACCTTGGCGGCGCGCGCTAAATGCGCGGGCTGCAGCTGTGGCTGTTTGGCCAGTTGCGCTAACCAAGGCTGGCTGACGTTTAAAGAGCCGAGCAAGCGCTTGGCGATATTAAGCCGAGCCGTGGTGGTGAGTTCAGGCATAGCCAGCACCAAATCAAAGCGGCGAATAAAGGCGGCGTCTAATTCTGAAATATCATTGCTTAGCCAAAAAGCGGGGCGCGGGTTTTCTTCAAGCAGGCGGTTCACCCACGCCTTTTGACCTTGGCTGATGCGCTCATTAAACACATCTTCTACTTCATCAAACAGCACTAGGCTGTGAGCGTTGGTGCGTAGCACTTGCTGACAGATCTGGTAGCGGGCAAAACGCTCGCGGCCGTTCAGTGCTTCACCCTGCAGATTGGCAAATTTCACTTCATGTAGAACGCAGCATAAGTGCGCCGCCAGCGCCCGCGTGAGCTCGGTTTTGCCGGTGCCTGGTGCGCCGTAGAGTAAGATATTCACACCGCTTTGTGGTTTTTGGTTATTACGCGCTAAATAGCGGCTGAGTTGGTCGATAAAAGGCTGCAAATGGGCGAAATCATCAAGCGTTAATACAGTTGGGTGATTGTGGCTAGAAAACGCCTGCAATAAGCTTAAAGGCCCGTCTTGTTCATAAAGCAGCACGTCTTCGAGGCCTGTCATAAGCGTCAGGCCTTGGCCGTGGTAGGCGATTTCCACTAAGCCACAGCTCAGTAAGGGGCTGCCTGCAGCCAAAGCACTGGCCACTTGGCGGCGCGGTTGTGCCAGTGCCACGGCTAATAAATTAACCAGTTGCTGAGTGCCCACCGTATGGGAATAAAATAAGCCCATGGCTTGGCTAAGGGCATTTTCTTGTTCTATTAAGACTAAAAACGCCACTATTTCTTGGCTTAGCTCGTTAAGGCCAAGGCTTGCGCCCAACTGCTGCAAGTTAGTGTTAAGCGGGGCCGGTATCACAATGTGGCTACTCTCTAACTCGCTTAAGGCGGCCTTTAATAGGGACATTATCTGGCTAGGCGTGAGCTCATTTGCCTCCTGATCTGGGGCTAGGGTTTGTAAGAAGTCGTCTAAATCATGGCGGCGTTTGCTTAAGCCTATTTTTACGCCACCGCCTAATACCAGTAAGCGCAGCGCCCACAGCATAGGCAAGGGCGCATAGCAGGGCTCGGACGTGTTCTTAGGCAGGCTTTTCTTACGCAAAAATTCAGGAATAGGGCGGGGCGCTGACATAACAACTCCTTCTTGGATTGGAACCATAAGAGTACAAGTCTTAAACGTCATTTGGTGTCGCCTGCTATGAGCGGTGAGGAGCAAGGCGTGAATAGTGAGGAGTTAAAGATTGAATAGAAGCAAGGGTCGGCTCGCGATCTGGTTAGTTTCAGTAATCTTTGCACTCGTGGTGTTGTGGCAGGGCATAGTCGGTGGCTTGGCAGCTTGAGCAATCCATTCGGCTCAAATCATTATGGTCATGATTGCCATCACACGATAAGTGCTATGCATAGCCCGAAATGTTATTTATGGGCATATGGAATCGATTATATATTCCATAAATGAATAAGTGTCGGAGTTTAAAATAGCATTATGAATTTACAGCAGTTAAGAATAGTGCGCGAAACGGCGCGTCGGCAATTTAATCTCACTGCCGTGTCTGCTGCCTTGTTTACGTCTCAGTCTGGGGTCAGTAAACACCTGCGTGACTTAGAAGAAGAGCTGGGCGTGACCTTGTTTGAGCGGCGCGGCAAACGCTTGTTGGGGCTCACCGAAGCCGGTGAAATTGTGCTGGGCTCGGTGGAGCGCATCATGGCGGAGCTGGATAATATGCGCCACGCCGCCGATCAATTTGTGCACAGCGACAGCGGTAGCCTGCGTATCGCCACCACCCATACTCAGGCCCGTTATCGCCTACCTGCCTTGTTAAAGCAATTTCAGCAGAGCTTCCCTAAGGTGAAGTTGGTGTTGCACCAGTGTGGGCCCGATGAAATTGTGGAGCTATTAAAGGCCGGTGAAGTGGACGTGGGTATCGCCACCGAAGGCTTGTTGGCCAATAGCCGCCATTTTGCCTGCTTCCCTTATTACGATTGGCATCACAGCGTGGTGGTGCCCGATACCCATCCGCTTTGCCAATTAACCTCGCTGACCTTAGCCGACATTGCCGCCTATCCGGTGATCACCTATCACGAAGGCTATACCGGGCGAAACAATATCGATGAGGCTTTCCGCCAAGCGGACATTGAGCTGGAGATCGCCATGTCGGCGCTGGATGCGGACGTGATCAAAACCTACGTCGACTTAGAATTAGGGATTGGCATCTTAGCCTCCATGGCCTTTGATGAGCGTCGCGATGTGGGCTTAACGCTGCTCGATGGCGGGCATTTGTTTCCTAATAACACCACCTATTTGGGTGTGCGCCGCGGTGCCTATTTGCGCAGCTATGTGTATGATTTTTTGAGCTTATGCAGTCATGGCTTAAAGCGAGAAAGTATTGATGAAGCCATTTTCGGTGTGGTTGAATAAAGTACCAAGACGTTAACAAACTCAAAGGAGGCCTCGGCCTCCTTTTTATATTGCGGCTGAAAACGATAACTTGTTAAGAGGCCACTACTTGCGGATGGCTGACGGCGTTCCAACATTCATCCCCACTCATCAGGCTGGTGTAGAGCAACAGGCTGCCGATGGAGATCAGCAAGATAAAGGTCAAATACAGCAACGAACATCCCAGCGTTAAACCAAAACCGGGTATGACGCACGCACGACGAGAGGCATGAGATATGGAGGCGCTCCGATGAAAGAGGCCCAATATGGGCCTCTTGTTGTAGGGATTAAGTATTGTGGAAGTTAAGCGTTGTAGTCAAAGTCGTGCTTAACGGTTAGCGAAGCTGGCGAGGATAGTGTCGAACTTGCCGCCATCACTGAAGTGCACTTTTTGGGCCTTATCCCAGCCACCGAAGATCTCATCGACTTTGAACAGCTTTAATTCGGGAAACTGCTTGGCAAATTCTTGGCCAATGGCGGCGTTAGACGGGCGATAGTAGTGACGACCGGCTAAGCGCTGCGCATCATCGGAGTACAAGCCTTGCAGGTAAGCCTCGGCCACCACATCCGTGCCTTTACGCTTCACGTTGGCATCCACTACCGCCACTGGGGGCTCCGCTAATATGCTGATG
Organism: Oceanisphaera sp. W20_SRM_FM3; assembly: GCF_052119705.1. NCBI lineage: Bacteria > Pseudomonadati > Pseudomonadota > Gammaproteobacteria > Aeromonadales > Aeromonadaceae > Oceanisphaera > Oceanisphaera sp. W20_SRM_FM3. Next base: position 61,913 of record NZ_JBGQOP010000011.1, read on the forward strand.
GAGGGCACCACTATTTCAAATTGTCCCTTGCCCAGTTTTTCGACCGCTAAGAAGGCTTCATTTTCCCAAGCGATAAACACATCGCCTAAGCCGCGCTGCACGAAGGTATTAGTAGAGGCTCGGGCGCCGGCGTCGAGCACAGGCACGTTTTTAAACAACTTTTCCACGAACTCGTAAGCGGCTTGCTCGCTACCATATTTGTCTAGCGCATAGCCCCAGGCGGCTAAGTAGTTCCAACGGGCGCCGCCGGAAGTTTTCGGGTTAGGGGTGATCACAGACACATCTTCACGAACTAAGTCGTCCCAATCTTTGATTTGTTTTGGGTTTCCTTTGCGTACCAACAACACTATGGTCGAGGTGTAAGGCGAGCTGTTATTACCCAGCTTCGACTGCCAATCTGCCGGAATTAAGTCGGCTTTTTCGCGCAGTGCATTCACGTCATAGGCCAGTGCCAAGGTGACTACGTCTGCTTTTAGGCCATCGATTACCGCACGGGCTTGCGAGCCTGAGCCGCCGTGGGATTGACGAATGGTGACGGTTTGGTCGTGCTCGGCTTGCCACTTATCGCTAAACCACTGGTTATATTCACGATACAGCTCACGAGTAGGGTCGTAAGAGACGTTGAGTAAGGTAATGGCCTCTGCCGCTAAGCCGTTAAAGGCGGTGACAGACAATAAGCCAGCTAGGGTTAGTTTTTTAAGATTGCGCGTTAATGTAGACATGATTAGCTCCTGCTGAGTATGGAAATACGTGAGTTAGATTTATTTAAGGAGGCGGTTTTACTGCGTACCTCGGTCTGAAATCCATACTAGGGCAGGGCTTAATCTTAAAAAACGATATAAAAAATAGATTCTTATCTTTAAAATGAATAAGCACTTAATGGTATAAGTTAAGCCTTATTACTGTCGTATTTAGCCGGCACGTTGGCCTGATGGCTAAGCCTTGGCATAATAAAGTCGATAGCCGCTATTGAGGAGAGGATCTTGAATCAGACCGAATTGACACTGCCACTCGCCCAACAACTGGGGGAGCGTTTATTAAGACAAGGCCTGACCATCACCACGGCTGAGTCCTGTACCGGTGGCGGTATTGCTTGTAGTATCACAGACATAGCTGGCAGTTCGGCCTGGTTTGAGCGCGGTTTCGTTACCTATTCTAACGCCGCCAAAACCGAGATGTTGGGTGTGGACGCCAGTGTGATAGCCAGCCAAGGAGCTGTGAGTGAAGCGGTAGTGATCGCCATGGCCAAAGGCGCTTGTGCACAAAATGGTGATGACTTAGGCGTGGCGGTAAGTGGTGTAGCGGGCCCAGACGGCGGCAGCCCAGAAAAACCGGTGGGCACCGTATGGTTGGCCTGTTATCTGGCGAAAGAAGATAAAGTCCACACTCGCTTATTGCAGCTGAAAGGTGATCGCCACGCGGTGCGCCAGCAAACCATAGTGGCGGCCTTAACCGATTGCTTAGCGTTACTAAGTTAAGCGTTACTAAGTTAAGCTGTGCAGCCATAGGCGAACGGCCTAGGTGCTAAGCTGCATCAATAACAGAGCGACCTTATCTAAACTTAAGGTCGTTTAGCAATCAGCTTTAGATAAATATACAGGCTTGATACTGTACGAATAACCAGTATACTCGACCTATAAATTTTAGACGCATTAGTTAATCCGCGGAGCACTCATGGATCCAAACAAAGAAAAAGCCCTAGCCGCCGCCCTTGGCCAAATTGAAAAGCAATTTGGTAAAGGCTCCATCATGCGCTTAGGTGACAACAAAGCCTTGAACATAGATGCCGTTTCTACGGGCTCTTTGTCACTGGATATAGCGCTGGGTATTGGTGGCTTGCCTATGGGGCGTGTGGTTGAAATTTACGGACCAGAATCCTCCGGTAAAACCACGCTGACGTTGCAAGTGATTGCCGAAGCACAGCGTGAAGGTAAAGTGTGTGCCTTCGTGGATGCTGAGCATGCGCTAGACCCTCTTTATGCCGCCAAGCTTGGCGTTAACGTCGATGATTTGCTGATTTCTCAGCCCGATACCGGCGAGCAAGCACTGGAAATTTGTGACATGTTAGTGCGCTCAGGCGCCGTAGACGTGATCATTATCGACTCTGTGGCGGCATTAACGCCTCGCGCCGAAATTGAAGGCGAAATGGGTGACTCACACGTAGGCCTGCAAGCCCGTTTGATGTCGCAAGCGCTGCGTAAATTGACCGGTAACATTAAAGCCGCCAACTGCTTGGTGATTTTCATCAACCAGATCCGCATGAAAATCGGCGTTATGTTTGGTAGCCCAGAAACCACCTCAGGCGGTAACGCCTTGAAGTTTTACGCTTCTGTGCGCTTGGACATCCGTCGTATTGGTGCCGTGAAAGAGGGCGACGAAATAGTGGGTAACGAAACCCGCGTTAAAGTCGTGAAAAACAAAGTGGCACCGCCCTTTAGACAAGCCGAGTTCCAGATTATTTACGGCGAAGGTATTTCTAAGCAAGGCGAGCTGATTGAGCTGGGCGTGAAGCACAAGTTTGTCGATAAAGCCGGTGCTTGGTACAGCTACCAAGGCGAGAAGATTGGCCAAGGTAAAGCCAACTCTATCAAGTACTTGTTAGAGCATAAGCACATCTCCGATGAGATTGAAGCTAAGCTGCGTGACTTGCTGCTGCTTAAACCCGGTGAAGAAAAAGTGAAAGTAGAAGATGCGCCAGGCGCATTGGGTAACCCAGTGGCTGAAGACGAAAAAGAAGAAGACTTCTAACGTTATTTAGAACGACGTTGAACAATCAAGGCTGGGAACTCCCGGCCTTTTTTATGTGTCTGGAACTGCGTGAGGAGTGAGGCGTTAAGGGTGAAGGGTTAAACCAACCCCAGAGCTTAAAGGCTTCTTGGCAACGGAAGAACTCTGAACGCACGTAAGAATAGAGATCAGATCCGAAAGTGATCTTAATAGTTAGATCTAACCCTTAAGGCTTTTATCACTCGTCGCTTGTGAACTATGTCCGTGAGTTTCGTGTTCTTCCGTGGCAAAAATATCTTTCGATCTTGCTTGGTTTTAGCTCATCCCCTTCACTCTTTTCCCTTCACCCCTTACACTCTAAATCATGATTAAAGACCCAGAAAAACTGACCCAGCAAGCTTTGTGGCATTCGGCTTTAGGCCTGTTATCGCGCCGTGATCATAGCCGTCTTGAGCTGGCGCAAAAACTGCGGCTACGCCAATTTGATAATGAGCTGATCGAAGCCGCCCTCGATAAGTTAGTCGAGCAGCAATGGCTGTGTGATGAACGCTTTGCCCGCATTCAAGTGCGCCAACATGTGTTAAAGAGACACGGCCCTATGCGCATTCGCATGGAGCTAAAGCGCAAAGGCGTGGACGAACATATCATTGAGCTGGCATTAGCAGAAGATGAAACTGATTGGTTTGAACAGGCCTTGGCCTGTTATGAGTCGCGCTTTCGCGGCCGCGAGATTGATGACATTAAAGAGAAGGCCAAACGAGTGCGCTACTTACAAAGTCGGGGTTTTAATAGTGAACAAGTACGCTACGCGCTAGAAACCGAGCCAGACTGAGTAGGTGTCTTCGGCAGCTATCAGTTAAAGGCCAAACCATTTTTGCCGCGGAATCCACGGAAGAACACGGAACAATAGTGATCAAATCTGAAAGTTTAAAGCAGCACCAAGCGCCTAGCACCAAGCTAGACTAAGGGCGGTGTTTATATGTTAGCTTGGCGCTTATACCAATCTGTAAAACTAACTGATCAAAACCTTTTTGCCACGGAACCCACGGAAAAATAGTGATCAGATCTGAAAAGACCACGGTATGGGTAAGAGCGAAACATCACAACCTGAACGAGAGGAGCTCTTATCATATGCAGTATTGATCACTTGTCGCACGTGAACTTCGTCCGTGCCTTCTGTGTTCTTCCGTGGCAAAAATAGTCTTTGATCTTTAGTTTTTGCCTTAATGAAAACCGATCACATACTTACTTTGATTGGTATTAGCGCTATCAATACTTGCCGCCCGTGAACTGCGTCCGTGATTTCAGAACTTTTTCCGTGGCAGAAATATCCCTAGCTCTTGTCTGTAGCTCTTAAAAGCCCACAGAGGTTACGACGAACTACTTAGCTGTTATTCTGCTGTTAACTTCCTTAAACGCCGGCAAAAGTCAGGCTGCGTTTTACATTGGCGCAGATACCTTTTAAATTAGCTGGGTTAACGCCTATGAACCGAGTGATAGAACAGGATTATCCATGCAGATGACCACATCTGAGTTACGCACCGCGTTTCTCGAGTATTTTCGCCAACAAGGCCACCAAGTAGTGAGCTCCAGCTCACTGGTTCCCCATAACGATCCTACCTTGCTGTTTACCAACGCCGGTATGAACCAATTTAAGGATCTGTTTTTAGGGTTAGAGCAAAGAGCCTATACCAAGGCGACCAGCTCGCAGCGCTGTGTGCGTGCCGGTGGCAAGCATAACGATCTGGAAAACGTGGGCTACACAGCCCGCCACCACACCTTCTTCGAAATGCTGGGTAACTTCAGCTTCGGTGACTACTTCAAGCAAGATGCAATTCGTTTTGCTTGGGAGTTTTTGACCGAAGTGGTGCAGCTGCCTAAAGAGAAGTTGTGGGTGACCGTTTACGCCACCGATGACGAAGCCTTCGAACTTTGGTCCAAAAAAATGGGCGTGCCAGAAGAGCGCATAGTGCGTATTGGCGACAACAAGGGCGGCGAGTTCCAGTCTGATAACTTTTGGACCATGGGCGATACCGGACCTTGTGGCCCTTGTAGCGAAATATTTTACGATCACGGCGAACAGATTTGGGGTGGTCCTCCGGGCAGCCCAGAAGAAGACGGCGACCGTTATATCGAAATCTGGAACCTAGTGTTCATGCAGTTTAACCGTCATGCGGACGGCACCATGGAGCCGCTACCTAAGCCGTCTGTGGATACCGGCATGGGGTTAGAGCGCATCGCGACTATCTTGCAAGGCGTGCACTCTAACTACGAAATCGACCTGTTTCAGGCGCTGATCACAGCCGCCGCCAAGGCCGTGGGCACCGACGACTTAAGCAGCCAATCGCTGCGGGTGATCGCGGATCATATTCGCTCATGCTCTTTCTTAATTGCCGATGGCGTTATGCCCTCCAACGAAGGTCGCGGCTATGTGCTACGCCGTATTATTCGCCGCGCCGTGCGCCATGGCCGTAAGTTGGGTGCGGAGCAGTCGTTTTTCTACACGCTAGTAGGTGCACTGTGCGAGCAGATGTCTGATGCCTATCCTGAGCTGAACACCCAGCGCGCCATTATCGAAAAAGTACTGCGCTTAGAAGAAGAGCAGTTTGCGCGCACCTTGGGTCGTGGTTTGCAGTTGTTAGAAGATGCCATTGGTGAGCTGGGCGATGCCAAGGTGTTGCCAGGTGAAGTGGTATTTAAGCTCTACGATACTTACGGCTTCCCGGCTGACTTAACCGCCGATGTGATGCGTGACCGCGAGCTGAGCATAGATGAAGCCGGCTTCGAAGTTTTGATGCAGCAGCAGCGCGCGCGCGCCAAAGAAGCCTCAAACTTTGGTGTGGATTACAACAAGACCTTGAAGGTAGAAGGCAACACCGACTTTATCGGTTACGAGCAATTGGCCGAATCTGCCAATGTCACCGCCATCTATAAAGAAGGCGAGCCGGTAACGGCGTTAATCGCCGGTGAAGAGGGCGCTATCTTACTGGATCAAACGCCATTCTACGGCGAGTCTGGCGGCCAGGTGGGCGACAGTGGTGTGCTCAAACTGGATAATGGCCTGTTTGTGGTAAAAGACACCAAAAAAGCCGGCAATGGCGTCTTGCATCTGGGCACATTGGAGCTTGGCACCTTAGAAGTGGGTGATGCAGTCACGGCGGCCGTAGACAGCTATCGTCGTAAAGCGATCGCACTGAATCACTCGGTGACGCATTTGCTGCACGCTAGCCTGCGCAAGCTGTTGGGTGAGCATGTGACGCAAAAAGGCTCCTTGGTGGATCCTGAGCGCCTGCGCTTTGACTTCTCGCACCTTGAGGGCATGACGGCCGCCGAGTTGCGTGAAGTTGAAGACATGGTGAACAAAGACATTCGTGCTAACCATGCGGTCGCCACTCAGCTCATGGATCTTGACGGCGCTAAAAATGCCGGTGCCATGGCGCTGTTCGGTGAAAAGTACGATGACGAAGTGCGCGTGGTCTCCATGGGCGATGCGTCTACCGAGCTGTGCGGCGGTACGCACGTACAACGCACCGGTGATATCGGCTTATTCAAGATCTTGTCAGAAAGTGGCATTGCCGCCGGTATTCGTCGCATCGAAGCCGTAACCGGTGATGCCGCCATCGCCTACCTGCATCAACTGAACAGCGAATTGGCACAAACCGCCGGTTTAGTAAAAGGTGACTTATTCTCCGTCGCCGATAAGGTGAAGCAAACACTGGATCGCAGCCGTCAGCTAGAAAAAGAAATCGAGCAGTTAAAAGCCAAGCTCACCGCACAAGCGGGCACGGCGCTGTTAGAGCAAGTAGTGGAGATTAAGGGCACTAAGGTACTGATAGCAGACCTTAACGGCGCCGAGAGCCAAGCACTGCGCGGCTCTTTGGATGACCTTAAGGTGAAGCTGCAGTCTGGCATAGTGCTATTGGCCACCGTTAACTACGGCAAGGTAAGCCTGATTGCCGGTGTCACCAAAGACTTAACCGCTAAGGTAAAAGCCGGCGAGCTGGTGAACTTGGTTGCCCAGCAAGTGGGCGGTAAGGGCGGTGGTCGCCCAGATATGGCGCAAGCCGGCGGCACTGAGCCCGCTCAGCTGCCAGCTGCCTTGGCTTCAGTTACGCCTTGGCTAACCGAACGCTTGTAAGAGGTGAAGAGTAAAATCATAAGCGCAAAGCACTAAAGTTGTGAATCCAAGAGGCCTGTCAGTGACAGGCCTCTTGTTTTAGTAACGATTAACGATATTTGTTAACAGAGTAAGCTAGGTTTTTGCACCCCTTTAGCGGATAATAAATAACAATTTTTCTAATACATAGCAGCCACAGGAGCAGCAGATGCTGATATTGACCAGACGAGTAGGGGAAACCTTGATGATAGGTGACGAAGTGACCGTGACCGTATTGGGTGTGAAGGGTAATCAGGTTCGTATCGGTGTAAATGCACCCAAAGAAGTATCTGTGCACCGTGAAGAGATTTATATGCGCATACAAGCCGAGAAAGGCAACGCAGCAGACGAGACTTATTAAGTAACCATTTAAGTAGTTATTTAAGTAATTATGTGGTGTTTTTTGTTCAAAATGACGGTTTTTAGCACAAAGTGTATAAAGACTGTGCATGTGAACAAAACAGGTAAGAAAAGGGTTTGACATATTTTCGTGTGACGGTAATATACGCCACACAAACCGGTGAGGTGGCCGAGTGGCTGAAGGCGCTCCCCTGCTAAGGGAGTATGCGTTAATCCGCATCGAGGGTTCGAATCCCTCCCTCACCGCCATATTTAGCACCCTTAGCTCAGCTGGATAGAGTACTCGGCTACGAACCGAGCGGTCGGAGGTTCGAATCCTCCAGGGTGCACCATATCGTAAGTAACACATCTGGTGTTGCTTATAAAAGAGTAAGACATTTTAACGCTGCACCTTTAGCTCAGCTGGATAGAGTACTCGGCTACGAACCGAGCGGTCGGAGGTTCGAATCCTCCAAGGTGCACCATCTAAATGTACAGATTGAAATAAAGAAAAATTTACAGTTTTATCCGCACCCTTAGCTCAGCTGGATAGAGTACTCGGCTACGAACCGAGCGGTCGGAGGTTCGAATCCTCCAGGGTGCACCACATTAAGAAGCCTGCCTAGAGCAGGCTTTTTTGCGTTTGGGATTTGTGAATAGTTTTTATCTGTAGCTGTCGTTTCTGTTCACTTGTAATCGGCAATTTATTCGCCGCTCCTGTGAAGCAGGATGATTGAAACAATTAGGAAAAATCGTAACAAATAAGTTGTTACCTACCAAAACTCTGGCATCGGTAGGCGCGGTGTTGGGCGGTGCAATACTGCGCAGCAATATCTTTGCTCCGATATTTCATGTGCCGCCCTATCATTTTTAGCTTGTCTACCCACGCGCTGGCAAAAGGTGAAACAAGACAAAACAGGTATCGTAAAGCAATAGCTTTGCTGCACCAGAACCTGCTGCGCAGGATTTCGCGGCTAAAGCACGCGACTACATTCGTGCAATATGTTTGTGGCGGTGGAGCTGGGTGTAAGGATAAATGTTTAATTCACCATTCAAAATTATCCTTAACACTCAGACACAAAAAAGGCGCCTAAGGCGCCTTCTACCATCATTTAGCTAACTTATGCTGATGCGTTATCTTCTAAGCCGACGATTAACCAAGGAGCGTTCTCTTGGTTTAAGTCGCGCTCAAGATGCCAAACTTCAGTAATGTCTTGCTCTACGCCTTCTTGGCTATCGCGATAACGACCACTGAACTTCAAGCTTACTTGAGCGTGATAAGAGGTATGGTCGGCACGCACTAATTCTGCATCCACAAACATCACTTCTGTGTGCTGATCACCCGTTAAGGTGGCACGCTCTTGGCTTAAATCAGCAAACAGCTCTGGAGAAACGTATTCGCGGATCTTTTCCAAGTCATTGGTGTTCCATGCCTCTTGCAGGGTACGGTAATGCTCGCGTGAGCCTTGTAAGAAGGCTTGCATATCAAAACCGGGAGGCAGGTTAAAAGGCACGTCGCTTGGCGCAAAACCGCTGCTGCCGGTAGCGCTAGGATTCGTGCTGCTATCTGCTGGTGCAGGGCTTGGGCTAAATGGCTTAGGCGTTTCAAACTGCTGGGGGCCACCGTAAGCGGGCCGCGAGGTTTGGGCTTTACCTTTGCGCAGCGTGCTAAAGATCTTAAAGGCGACGAAGGCGAGGCCGGCGATGAGCAAAAAGTCCATCATCTTAAAGCCTTCAAAGGCGCCTGAGCTAAACAGGGCTGCCAATAAACCACCGGCCAGCAGGCCGCCTAACAGGCCACCCATCATGCCACCGGATTTTTTCGGGGTTTGAGTTTGACCGGCTTGGTTAGCAGTGTTCTGCTTAGCAGGTTGAGCGGGGGCTGTTTTATAGGACTTACCAAACGAGCGACCGCCGCCCATTTTACGGGCTTCGGCATCAAACGCGGCGGCAGTAATGCCAATCGCAAAAATAAGAGTAAATAATGTAAGCAACTTACGCATGTTAACTTCCTTGAATGACAGACAGGCACATCCTAAAGCAGGGACATGTTATGTCAACTGCTGATCAAATAATCAGCCAGTAGTGCGCTAGAGTAACATCAAAATGTGATGCCACCTTACTATCGTAGATGTTGAGCCTAGTATCGCAGTACAATGCTGGCACATGACTAATACCCACGCCTTGGTCATAGCTAATAGCAGAGAGAAGTTCATGAGCGAGAAAACCGTCACTAAAGTCGACCACGCCCTAGCCCAGTTAAAAATGCCACCTCACTCCTTTGAAGCAGAGCAAGCGGTGCTGGGTGGTTTGCTGCTGGATAACAATGCGTGGGATCGAGTGTCGGAAAAAGTCTCTGAGCCGGATTTTTATAGCCGACCGCACCGTTTGATCTTTCAAGCCATGCAGCGCTTAAGCATGATCAATGACCCGATTGACTTGATCACGGTACAAGAAGAGCTAGAGCGCCACGAAGCGCTAGATACTGTAGGTGGTTTTTCATACTTAGTGGAAATCGCTAAAAATACCCCCAGTGCCGCCAATATAGGTGCTTATGCAGAAATTGTGCGTGAGCGAGCCTTGGTGCGTGAAATGATTGCCGTGGCCAATGACATTGCCGAATCTGGCTTCGATCCTCAAGGGCGCAATGCGGGTGCCTTGATTGATTTGGCCGAAAGTAAAGTCTTTAAGATTGCCGAAAGCCGCACCAACGCCAATGAAGGGCCGCAACCATTACGCACCCTGCTGGAAAAGACGGTCGGTAAAATAGAAGAGCTCTATAAAAACCCCCATCAGGGCATTACCGGTGTGTCGTCTGGCTATAAAGACTTGGATAAAATGACCGCGGGTTTTCAGTCCTCAGACTTGATTATAGTGGCCGCGCGACCTTCTATGGGTAAAACTACCTTCGCCATGAACCTGTGTGAGCACGCCGCTCTCACCAGTGATAAACCCGTGCTTATCTTCTCGTTGGAGATGCCCTCTGAGCAGATTATTATGCGGATGTTGGCCTCATTGGGACGCATCGATCAAACCAAGATCCGAACCGGCCAGTTAGATGATGAAGATTGGGCGCGCTTGTCGTCCACCATGGGCATGCTGCTCGAAAAAGGCCAGTTGTATATTGATGATGCCTCGGGCCTCACGCCCACCGAAGTGCGGGCACGGGCGCGGCGTATTGCGCGCGAGCATGGCGGTATTAGCATGATCATGATCGACTACTTGCAGTTGATGTCGGTGCCGGGCTTGGCGGATAACCGTACCTTGGAAATTGCCGAAATATCCCGCTCGCTGAAATCCTTAGCTAAAGAGCTGGAAGTGCCGGTGGTGGCGTTGTCGCAGCTAAACCGAAGCCTAGAGCAGCGTGCCGATAAACGACCCATCAACTCGGATCTGCGTGAATCAGGCTCTATTGAGCAAGATGCAGATTTGATCATGTTTATTTATCGGGATGAGGTTTATCACGACGACAGCACAGAAAAGGGCATTGCCGAGATTATAATAGGCAAGCAACGAAATGGTCCTATCGGCCGCGTTCGGCTGACCTTTCAGGGACAATATTCGCGCTTCGATAATTATGCGGGGCCGGCCTATGATGATGAATATTAAGGAACAAAGATGGATGCCCACGGAGCTATTGCTCGCATCAGTCTAGCCGCAGTACAACATAATCTGCGCCGAGCTAAGCAATTGGCGCCCAAAGCGCAGGTGATGGCGGTAGTGAAAGCTAATGCCTATGGCCATGGCGATTTGAGCGTGGCTGCCGCCCTTAAAAACGAGGCGGACATGTTTGCGGTAGCCCGCTTTGAAGAGGCGCAAAAGCTGCGCGCCGGCGGCCTTATTCAACCCATTTTATTGCTTTCTGGCTTCTTAAACGCCGAACAGCTGCAATTTGCTGCCCTTAATAATTTTCACGTCTGTGTTCATCAGTACGAGCAACTGGCGCTATTAGAGCGCACACCGCTGGCGGCACCTATTCATGTGTGGTTAAAAATTGACTCTGGCATGCACCGCATTGGCTTTAGTACCGATCATGCCGAAGCAGCGTTGGCGCGCTTAAGCGCCATTAAGCAAGTAGTGCAACCTGTGAATGCCATGACCCACTTTGCTCGAGCCGATGAACCTGAGCAGCGCTGTGTTACAGAGTCAGCCATCGCACGCTTTAAGCAAGCTACCATAGGCAAGGTAAAATACAGTGCGCTCTGTAATTCTGCCGCCGTAATGGCGTTTCCAGACGCGCACGCGGATTTTATTCGCCCCGGTATCATGCTCTATGGCATTACGCCTTTTAGCGATCAGCAAGGTAGTGACGTAGGCTTAAAGCCTGCCATGAACTTTGTCAGCAGCTTGATTGCGGTGCGCAGCCACCAAGCCGGCGAGCCGGTGGGCTATGCCGGCAGTTGGGTGAGCCCCAGAGATACCCGCATTGGCGTTATCGCCGTGGGTTATGGCGATGGTTATCCGCGTATGGCTCCACCGGGCACACCAGTGCTGATTAATGGCCGTCGTTACCCGCTAGTGGGCCGGGTCGCCATGGACATGGCGACCGTAGATTTAGGGCCCGAGGGTGATGAGCGCGTTGGGGATGAAGTATTGCTGTGGGGAGACGGCTTGGCCGCCGAAGAAATTGCGCGTCACGTGGGCACCATCGCCTATGAGCTAGTGACGCGCTTAACCGCACGCCCACGCTGGGAATATGTTGACTAGCTCGTGAGGCGTAAAGGGTGAGGTGAGAGGGGTAAATACCCAGCCTGCAAGTATGGGTTTATTCATCACTCCCCACGCTTCTCTCCTTACGCCTCACTCCTCACCTTATACAGCTTGGCAGCTGCGGCATTGGCCGTGGGCTTCAATCGACTGATTGGTGATCACAAAACCATTGGCTTTTGCCTGCTGTTCGAAGGCATGATTGATGGCGTCATCGTGTAATTCAATCACCACACCACATTGATTGCAGATTAACAGCTGCATCGGGTGGTGCTCGTCAAAGTGTTCACAAAACAAAAACGCATTTAGCGACTCTACCTTGTGCACAAATCCTTGAGCTAGCAAAAAATCCAAAGCCCGATACACAGTGGGTGGCTTAGCGTTGGGCTCTCGCTCTTTCAGCCTATCTAACAAGTCATAGGCGCTTACCGCCCCTTGATACTCAGCGATGAGCATGAATACATTGCGGCGTGTCGGAGTAAAACGTACCCCGCGCTGTTTGCACAGCAAATCGGCGCGCTCCAGCTGCTGTGGAATAGACATATTTGATAAAACCCTCACTGATGATTGACCGCATCTTAGCACACTCATCTTTAGCTTCATCTAAACAAGCTTGGGGCAGAGAGCCGCCTTGGGTATAATGGCCGTCTTTGTGTACAAAAAGACCTCAATTATATGACTCATTACCCCAGTGCTCGCTTCTCCGTGGCCCCGATGCTCGATTGGACTGACCGCCATTGCCGTTACTTTCATCGCTTGATGAGCCGCCATGCGCAGCTGTATACGGAAATGGTTACCACGGGGGCGATTTTGCACGGCAAAGGCGATTATCTAGGCTTTAGCGAGGCCGAGCATCCTTTGGTGTTGCAGCTGGGCGGCAGTGATCCTGTGGCGTTGGCTGAGTGTGCGATTCGTGCGGAGCGCCAAGGCTACGATGAAATTAACTTAAACGTAGGCTGCCCCTCGGATCGGGTGCAAAATGGCATGTTTGGCGCTTGCTTGATGGCAGAGCCACAGCGGGTGGCCGACAGTATAGCGGCCATGAAGGCGGCAGTGGCGATTCCGGTGACGGTGAAAACCCGCATCGGTATCGATGAGCTCGACAGCTATCAATTTCTCTGTACGCTGGTGGATGGTTTAGTTGAAGCAGGCGTGGATGCGCTCATTGTGCACGCGCGCAAGGCGTGGCTGAAAGGGCTAAGCCCCAAGCAAAACCGCGATGTGCCGCCGCTGGATTATGAGCGTGTTTACCAGCTGAAACGTGATTATCCCCATCTCACCATAGCGGTGAATGGCGGCATTAAGACGCTGGATGAAGCCAAGTTGCACTTAGAACAACTTGACGGCGTTATGCTGGGCCGCGAGGTGTATCAAAATCCGTATCTTTTGGCGCAAGTAGATGGTGAGCTGTTTGGTGATGCGTATGCAGTACCGAGTCGCCATGAAGTGATCCGCCAATTACTGCCTTATATAGAAACGCAGCTTAGCCAAGGGGCTTATTTGGGTAATGTGACGCGCCATACCTTAGGCGTGTTTCAAGGCTTGCCGGGCGCGCGCGCTTGGCGTCGTCATTTAAGCGAAAATGCCCACAAAGCGGGTTCAGGTCCCGAAGTGGTAGAAGCCGCCATGGCCCATGTGCCCGAATTTTGTTACATAGATTAAGATTGCCCTGCGGGGAGCCGTAAGCTTGAAGCGGTAAGCTACAAGTTAAACAAAGAGCAAGGGCTGCGCCAAGTTAAAAAATACTCAACAGATCCATGCTCAGGCGTGGATCTGTTGTTTTAGTTGATGGCTTATTGCGAAATTAATAGTTATTACCTATTGGTATCATAGAAACTAACGGTTTAACTTGAGGCGGCTGTCTGGGCATAATGAGTCCATTGAAGCATCGCACTTAAAACAAAGCACTCATTAAGGGGTACGTTATGTTAGAAGATAAAACCGGTCAGGCAGTTCCTCAGGTTACCTTTAGAACGCGCCAAGGCGAGCAGTGGGTTGATGTAAGCACAGACGAAATTTTTAAAGGCAAAACCGTCGCCGTGTTCTCCTTGCCGGGTGCTTTTACGCCGACCTGTTCATCTACACACTTGCCGCGTTATAACGAGCTGGCCAGTGCCTTAGCCGAAAATGGCGTCGATGACATAGTGTGTTTAAGCGTGAACGACACCTTTGTGATGAACGCTTGGTTAGCCGACCAAGAAGCCGAGCATATTCGCGTGCTGCCCGATGGCAATGGCGAGTTTACCGACGGCATGGGCATGTTGGTCGATAAGCAAGACTTAGGCTTTGGCAAGCGTTCATGGCGCTACTCTATGCTGGTGAAAGACGGCATTATCGACAAGATGTTTATCGAGCCTAATAAGCCAGGTGACCCGTTTGAAGTGTCAGATGCCGATACTATGCTGGCCTACATTAACCCTGCTGCCGCTAAACCCTCGGCTATTACGCTGTTTACTAAGTTAGGTTGCCCATTCTGCGTGCGTGCCAAGCAAATGCTGAATGATAAAAATATGCGCTTCGAAGAAGTGGTGTTAGGCAAAAGCGTGAGCAGCACCAGCTTAAAGGCGGTTTCTGGTCGCAGCACGGTGCCGCAGGTATTTATCGACGGGCAGCATATTGGCGGTAGCGAAGAATTAGCTGAATATTTGGCTTAAGGCCTAAATCCTAGATTTACGTACATCCACAGCGCCGGCGAAAGTCGGCGCTGTGTTTTTTGGCGTAAGCCTTTAAAGCTGCTGAGGCTGTTTAACTTTCGTCGCCGGTTTGCCTAAGAATTTAGACTAACGTTTAATTAACTGTGTTCTGAGAGGCTTGTTTTTCAACGAAAGATTTTTAAAGCAATCGACTTCTCCACCGCAGCGGTTTAAACCTAGGAGTAAACATGCCTAAAACGATGCAAGTAGATGTGGCCATCATTGGTAGTGGCACTGCAGGCTTGGCCGCTTGGCGCACCGCCAGTAAGCGGGGTAAAAAAGTCGTTATTATAGACTCAGGCCCGCTCGGCACTACCTGTGCTCGCGTTGGCTGCATGCCTTCTAAATTACTAATTGCGGCTGCAGACAGTGCCTACGCAGCGGGCCAAGCCCCGCGTTTTGGCGTGCAAACAGGCAAGTTGGTGATAGATGGCAAGGCGGTGATGGCGCGTGTGAAAACTGAACGCGATCGCTTCGTGAGTCTGGTTATCGACTCCATCGACTCAATTCCAGCCGACAATAAGTTAGTAGGCTTTGCCCGTTTTACTGATGCTAATACCTTATTAGTGGATGATCACACCCAAGTAACCGCCACTAGCATAGTGATTGCCACCGGCTCTCAAGCTAGCTACCCCAGTGATTGGCAAGCATTAGGGAATCGGTTAGTTGTTAATGATGACGTGTTTGATTGGGACGATTTACCTCAGTCGGTGGCCTTGTTTGGCCCCGGTGTTATTGGTTTAGAGTTGGGTCAGGCATTGCATCGTTTAGGTGTTAAGGTATGGATGCTGGGCAGAGGCGGTCAATTAGGTCCCTTTACCGATGAAAAAGTCATGAACTATGCCCACCAGTTATTCAGCGAAGAGTTTCATCTGGATGTAGATGCCAAGGTGCAGCGTATGAATCGCGTTGCTAATCAGGTAGAAATTGAATTTACCGATCCCGAAGGCGTCAACGAAGTGGTCTGGTGGATTATGTGATTGCTGCCACCGGTCGTCGGCCGAATGTGGGTAAACTGGGATTGGAAGCGCTGAATTTAGCGCAGGATGAAAAGGGCGTGCCGATAGTCAATGCTCATACCATGCAAACCAGCATACCTCATATTTTTCTCGCCGGAGATGCCAGTAATCTACTGCCACTGCTGCACGAAGCCAATGACCAAGGACGCATAGCTGGCGACAATGCGGCGCGTTTTCCGCATGTCGTACCAGGCTTTAGGCACAGTGCGTTATCTATCGTTTTTACCTCACCGCAAATTGCCATGGTGGGTGAAACTTATCGCAACCTGCAAGAGCGAGCTAAACAGCAGGCCAAAGCTTGCGACTGCTTTGCGGTGGGTGAGGTAAGCTTTGAAGATCAAGGTCGTAGTCGGGTGATTGGGCAGAATAAAGGCTTGCTGCGCGTCTATGGCGAGCTCGGCACAGGCCGATTCTTAGGCGCCGAGATGATAGCGCCCGCTGCTGAGCATTTGGCGCACTTACTCGCTTGGGCCCATCAAAGTGAGATGACGGTAGCTCAAATGCTCAGCTTGCCATTTTACCATCCGGTGGTGGAAGAGGGGTTAAGAACCGCACTGCGTGATCTTAACGCTAATTTAGAATTAGGCTCCGCCATTGAAGACCGCTGTATGGAATGTGGGGTAGGGGATTAATTGAAATAACGGTGAGGAGTGAAGCGTAAAGAGTGAAGTGTAAAGAGTGAAGTGTAAAATCCATACTAGCAGCTGCGTGTTACGCCTCACCCCTTACTCTTCGCGTTAGTTAATAAGGATCTACATGAATTTACGAGATTTAGAATACCTAGTGGCGTTATCGCAAGAGCTGCACTTTCGTAAGGCCGCGGAAAAATGCTTCGTTAGCCAGCCGACGTTAAGCGGTCAACTACGAAAATTAGAAGAAGAGCTGGGCGTGATCTTGATCGAGCGTACCTCGCGGTCTGTGTTATTTACTCCTGCGGGTAATGCCATTACCGCTCAAGCCAAGCGGATCTTAGCGGAAACCAAAGAGTTGACTGACATGGCGCGCGCCTTTACCGATCCACTGTCGGGGGAGTTGCACATCGGCTTGATCCCAACTGTTGGCCCTTATTTATTGCCGCATATTATTCCAGCACTCAAGCAGCACTTTCCCGAGTTACAGCTGTATTTATATGAAGCCCAGACCCAGACCTTGCTTAAGCAGCTGGCCGACGGCGAACTCGATTGTCTGATTTTGGCGCAACTCGATCACATGGATAACTTTGGTAGCGTGCCTTTGTATCATGAGCCCATGCTGCTGGCGCTACCGAGCGATCATGCTTGGGCTAGCCGTGAACAAGTGGCTTTGAGTGAGTTAAAAGGCGAAAAACTATTGATGCTGGAAGATGGCCATTGCTTACGTGATCAGGCGATGGGCTTTTGTTTTGCCGCCGGTATTGGCGAAGATCAGCACTTTAAAGCCACCAGTCTCGAAACCTTACGCAACATGGTAGCGGCAGGTTCAGGCCTGACCTTAATGCCAAAATTAGCCATTAATCCTCAGCAAATCGATCTGCAAAAAACCGATAGCAGCGTCAGTTATGTTGCTGTGGTGGATCCCGAGCCTAGTCGTGCCATCAGCCTACTGTATCGTACCCATTCGGTACGCCGCCCCTGTTTTAATGAAGTGGCCAAGCTGGTCAAAGATTGCGTACCATTTTGAATGTTGAATGTTGAATTAAAAATGGATTGCCACGCTGCGCTCGCAAAGACCCTGCTCTGCCATCGCGAGGAGTGAAACGACGCGGCAATCTAGGGGTGAAAAGTGGCGCGTAGCGCCACATATAGCAAAGCATTAGCTTGGCTATATCGTGTAGAACATCTGCATAAGATCCGGCGTTGCCGGATTTCGCGGCTAAAGCACGCGACTACATTCGTGCTGCATGATTCGTACTGCATGGGAATATGGGCGTTGCTGCACAATGTGAATAGTCGATATTTAATTCACCCTCGCGCAGTGCACCCAAAACAAAAATCCACGCCTAGGCGTGGATTTTTTATTTCTTATTTAGCTTAGCGCTGGTTTTACCCCTCACGCCTCACTCTTTACCCTTCACCCGGCTAAAACAAATCATCCGTGACGCTGGTGCCACCAAAGGACTGGCTGGTTTCAGGGCGGCTGTAGTATTTGGGCTCGGTGCCGGGCACAAAATACTCAGTCACGCCTTGGCCTGTGGTTTTTAAGCCGGTGTTAGGATCGATAGTAGCGGTATACAAGCCACTGGGCACAGGGCGCTCTCGCTCAGGAAATGGCGCGAGCGCCACCTTCATATAATCTATCCAAATGGGCATGGCGGTACTGGCACCAAATTCGCCACCGGCTACCTGATTGCCGTCTAGATTGGCGTTATAAGCGGTGCGGCCTAAGGGGCGAGCAAAATTATCGAAGCCCACCCAAGCACTGGCCACGCGGTCGGGCGTAAAACCTGAAAACCAAGCGTCACGAGACTGGTTAGTGGTACCGGTTTTACCGGCTATGTCGTGTCTTTGTAATGCTTTTCCGGCGCGCCAGCCAGTGCCGTTCCAGTTACGGCCATTGCTGGTGCCACCCCAAATCGCGGAATTCAGCGCTTGGCTGATCAAAAACGACGTCTCTTCGCTAAGCACTTGGGTCATCATAGGCTCTGCTTCATACAAGATGTTACCCGTACTGTCTTCAATGCGTTGTACCACAAAAGGTGTCACTTTCTTGCCGCCATTGGCGAGGGCCGCATAGCCGGTGGCCATTTGTAGCGGTGTGGCTGAAGGTGAGCCCAAAGCTAAGCTTTCGGTGGCAGGAATATTTGACGTATCAAAGCCTAAATCGTTGAGACGCTGCAAGGCGGCAGGAATACCTGCTTCGCGCAGCAAACGAATCGAGACCACGTTTTTAGAACGCGCTAAGGCTTCTCTAATTCGAATGGGGCCATCATAAACGTTGGGTGAGTTCTTGGGGCGCCAGCTTTTGCCTGAGCCCGGATCCCAATGGTTAATAGGGGCATCATTAATCATGCTGGCTAAGCTAAAGCCTTGGTCGAGGGCGGCAGAATAAATAAAGGGCTTAATATTTGACCCCATCTGACGCTCTGCTTGCTGAGCACGGTTAAATTTATTGAGGGTAAAGTTAAAGCCACCCACGAGTGAGGTGACGGCACCGGTATTAGGATCCAAGGCGGCGAGAGCACCGTTTATTTCGGGCAATTGCGCTAACATCCACTGCTCACCTTGGGGGCGCACCCAAATTAAATCTCCCACTGCCAGCGCATCTTTGGCTTGGCGCAGCGCATTACCTTGGCGGCTATCTGCGATATAAGGTCGAGCCCATTTGATGCCATCCCAAGCTAAAGTCTGTGCCCCCTTATTTTTGATCAATACGGTGGCACTGCGTGCCTCTACGGCGGTAACGATGGCGGGCTCTAACGGCCAATAGCTGGGTAAGTCGGCGAGGTGTTCATTCATTTTCTCGGCGGGCCAAGGCGTACCTTGCCAGAGCTTTTCGGTAGCTCCGCGATAACCGTGGCGCAAATCATAGGCCAGTAAGCCATTTACCAGTGCTTGCGTACCGGCTTGCTGCTCTTCTGACTGCACTGTGGTGTAGACCTTTAAGCCTTTGGTGTATGCCTCTTCACCAAACATAGTTAACGCAAATTGATGCGCCATTTCCGCGATATAAGGTGCACTCAGGGTGATTTCTGCGCCGTGATAGCGGGCAGCGACAGGCTCAGCCATGGCTTGGTTATATTGCTCGCGGGTAATTTTGTCGGTATCGAGCATACGACCCAGCACCAAGGAGCGGCGCTCGGCGGCACGTGTTGGATTACTGATGGGGTTTAGCACAGACGGGCCTTGAGGAAGACCGGCTATCATGGCGGCTTCGGCCAAGGTCAGCTCAGCGACTTCTTTGCCGTAATAGACCTGTGCTGCGGCCCCCACGCCATGGGATCTATGCCCCAGCGCTATTTTATTTAAGTACAGCGCTAAGATTTCATCTTTGCTTAACAAAGATTCAATGTGCAGGGCCAGAAACACTTCTTTGATCTTACGAGTAATGGTTTTTTCGCGGCTTAAGAAGAAGTTACGCGCGACTTGTTGCGTGATAGTACTGGCACCTTGGCTCTTCTTACCCGTAGTAAACCACACAGTGGCGGCACGAGTAATACCAATCACATCTATGCCGGGGTGTTCATAAAAACGTGCATCTTCAATGGCCAATACCGCATCTATCAGCATAGGCGGCATATCTGCGATCGCGATTGGCGTACGGCGCTGTTCACCATATTGTGAGATCAACTCACCATCTTGGCTGAAGATGCGCATTGGTGTTTCAAGCCGGATATCTTTCAATTCAGACACATCGGGCAATTCGGGCTTTACCTGTTGATAAAGCACAAACACGCCGCCCACGGCGCAGATTGCCAAAAACAAACCGAATAAGAACAGGCGAATTAGCCATTTAAGCATGAAGTAGTAACCCAGAATTATTTATCGCTCATTTAGCCAGCAAGTATATCCTGTATAAGACTGCTTATTCGAGTGCTTTGTGTTTTTAAGGTCAATCGCGCCCGCAGTCTGCAGATGCTGTCTATGCTTAATCAGCGACTCATCACATTGCATGGATGCCTATGCTGAGCCCTAAACCCAACGTTACCTTGAGCGTTAATCAAAACACAGACCCGAGCGAAAAGCAGAGTGAAAAACTCAGCCTTAGATTAAGTGAGTGGCTCAAAGGTATTTTTAGCCGACCGCTGAATTTTAATACCAGTACCGCCGCCGAAACCTTGCTCGGCATTGATTTTAACAGTCAACGCATTTACGCCGTGGCGCTGCGTTATCTCCCTGCCACCCCACATCAGCCCGCACGCTATCAGTTGCAAAGCATGGCCTGTGTAGCCACGCCCAGCGGCGCTATCCTTGATCATCAATTACAGAATATGCCACAAGTGGTGCTGGCACTCGGTGAGTTGCGCCGCTTGCTTAAGGTGCGCCGCCGCAACGTGGCCACGGCCGTGACGGGCAGTAGCGTAACCACAAAAATATTGCATGTACCCAATAGCTTGCCGGCTGAAATGTTAGCGCTGCATGTGCAGCAAGCCGCAGCGGGGCAGCTGCCTTTTCCGCTAGCAGACATTAGCCTAGATTTTGAAATGCTTAAACCCTGTGCACTTCATGCCGATTGCGACCAAGTATTGCTCAGTGCCGCCCGTACCGAGCATGTGCAAGCCCGAGTTAAGGCGTTGCGCCAAGCGGGTTGGCGCGCGCAGATCGTGGATATTGGCAGTCATGCCTTGGCACGTGCGGTGAGCTTTTTATTACAACCTCAGCCTGGCCAGTTAGTGGCCACGCTGGAGCTGAATACTGAGAGTCTCACTTTTATGGTGCTGGCCGACGACGAGATTATTTATCAGCGCTTACAACCTCTCGCCGCCGATGTGGAAGAGGCCAAGCTCGGTCATCCTGATTACCGGGCGTTGGTGGTGAGTCAAGTGCAGCGTCAGTGGCAGTTGTTTTGCAGTCACTCAGATCAAGCGCCACCTAAGCAGCTCATGCTTTGTGGCAGCTATCCTGAGCTGGCGCAATTAGTGCCTTTGCTCAATCAGCTATTGGGTATCGCCGTACAAGAACCTGATTTTAGTCGCGCCTTTGGCCATACGCCGGGCATAGCGCCTCATCTTTATTCAGAAGCCGCCGCCTTTAGCACGGCCCTTGGGTTGGCTCTGCGCCGAGATATGCCATGTCTCACATAAATTTATTACCGTGGCGGTCTTTGCAGCAAGCCAAGCAAGAGCGGCGTGTTTTACGCCAGCTAGTGATAGTTTGCGTGCTGAGCATAGGGTGTGTGTGGCTAGCTGGTCAGTATCTTCAGCAACAAATCCAAAGCCAGCAGTTGCGCAATGCTCAACTGCTGCAGGCGAGTGCCGGTCTTGACGACGCCTTGCAGCAGTTGGAGCTGTTACGCCAGCAAGAGCAACAACTGGCGGTGCGTCGTGACTTCATCGTGCCCTTACAGCACAGTCGTCATCAGGCTTTGCAACTGCTTAATCACTTACCCAGTTGGTTGCCCAAAGGAGTGAGGCTAGACAGCCTGCAATTAAGCTCACAGGCGCTTGAGCTCAAGGGGCAAGCTCATAATTATGGCCAGTTAGCCGACTTAATACAGCGTATAGAAGGCATCCCTTGGTTGAGTGAGCCGCGTCTGCAAGCACACTCACTGGCAGATGCCGCTCAGCCGGGTACTCAGCAATTCTCGTTGCAGGCACAGCTTGTTGCTGTTGTTTCCTTACCCGAACGACCTATCACCACTCGTGAGTTGGCGAAGGCGTTAAACGAGGAGGATCCATGAGTTGGCAATTGAATGAGCTAGAACTCGATCAAATTGCGGTCTGGCCATCGGGTGCCAAATTTTTGCTCTTAGCCTTGGTTGCGCTCTTATTGTGCTTAAGCGGAAGCTACTTTTTTCTCGCCGAGCCTTGGGGACAGTGGCAACAAATGCGTGCTCAAGAGGCTGAGCTAAAGCGTACTTTTATACATAAGACGCAAGCCGCCGCTCATTTATCTACTTATCAGCACCAATTAGCGCGGCTAGAACAGCAAGTCACCCGTGCACAGCAGCAGTTACCTCAGCAGCGGCAAGCCGCCAACCTACTCAATGAACTCAGCGCACTCGCCGACGAAAACGGCTTAGTGCTGGCTGGTTTTCAGTGGCAGGCGGAGCGTACTCGGGCTGAGGCGCGGGAGCTGCCGCTGCAACTCAACTTGCAAGGGGATTATCATCAGCTGGGGCACTTTGTGGCACAGGTGTCGGCCTTACCTCGGCTGGTGGTGATTGAGCGCTTAGATATTCGCAGGCTTAACGCTTGGCAAGACCCAAGCGGGCACAATAAGGCCACTAGACCCCGCTCCTTCAACGGGCCAGCGGAGTCAACCGCGGCAGAGTTAACTATGAGCCTGTTAGCCACGGCTTATGTGTATCCTGCCGAAGAAAGGAGTTTGGAACCATGAAGCATGATAGGGGCGTAAAAAGCGGATTATTAATGGCTGTTTGCGGGTTACTGTTGGCTTGTGGTGAGCCGGAGTCGATCAATGAATATATTGCCAATGCGGCTAAGCAGCAGGGTGCCTCAGCTGAGCCGTTATTGCCATTAGTCACTGTTTCAGTACCACCTACTCAAGCGCTGTCTTACCAAGCACAGGACGCACGCAATCCATTTTTTTGGCAGCGGGAAACCTTTTTATCGGATGAGCTGCTGGCGAGTCGCAGCCTTAATGGCTCAAACCCCAAGATAATGAGTGACGCTGATCTCCATTCAACGCCGCCAGAGGAATGCGAAGTCAAGATGCTACCCGAGCTGGTATTGCGCGCTACTTTTAGCGATCACTCATTTAACGATCGCTCGGCGAGAGGCATGGCCTTGATCCAAGTGGCTGGCGGAGCCATTTATCCGGTTACGCTGGGGCAGCGGTTAATCGCGAGTCGTCAGGGTTTGACTGCTAGCGACCAGTCAGGGGGCAATGACGACTTAGGTGAAGTCACGGCTATAAGTGCACAAACTGTCACCCTTAAACAAAACCCCTTAGGCCGTCAGCACTGTCCGGGCGCTCAACACACCATATTGCGTTTATATGAGTGAACTGGCGGCATTAAATGAGTGGTGCACATGACCAAACATTCTTTTTTAACCTGAGGGCAGGATAGTTTTTGCATCATATCGGGCTTAACGCCACTCTCTTGGTGCGCAAGGCACGCTAATAATTTTGCATGAAATCGCAGATTAATCCCCATCATAATAACAAGCGCGAGTTGATTATCTGGGCTGCGCGCCGTATTGTGCGCCCTAGTATTTGAATTTTAGTATTCGTATGCCTTGAACAACAGCGGCTAAATTGACCGCCAAGCGACCTAAAACAAGCTATTGCACGCCAATCCTGAGGACTGTCTCAAGACCTCTTTGATCCCTAAAGACCGTTGTCGCTTGCCAGCGACCGGTACAGTTGCGATAATTCGGCGTCCAATTTCAGAAAGTTAAGGTTAGGTCCATCGTCGACCCTGCGGTGTTCGTGGGGCGCATTCGTTTGTGAGAATTTCGTGTAACATGGCTGAGAAACGCAATATCTTCCTTGTAGGGCCTATGGGTGCGGGCAAGAGCACCATCGGTAAATACCTAGCGCAGCAACTGCATATGGAGTTTTATGACTCCGACCATGAAATTGAGCGCCGTACCGGTGCCGATATCAGCTGGGTATTTGATGTCGAAGGCGAAGAAGGCTTTCGCGACCGTGAAGAAAAAGTCATCAACGACCTGAGTGAGTTGCAGGGCATAGTGTTGGCGACCGGCGGTGGTTCTATCAAAAGCAAAGAGAGCCGTAATCGGTTGTCGGCGCGTGGCATCGTTATCTACCTAGAAACGCCGGTAGAGAAACAACTGGCTCGCGTACAGAAAGACAAACGCCGCCCGCTGCTACAAACAGAAGAAGCACCGGAAGACGTGCTGACGCGATTAGCGGCTGAGCGTAACGAATTGTATTTAGAAATTGCCGATTATGTGGTGCGTACCGACGAGCAAGGCGCCAAGCTGGTTGCCAATCATATTGTCGAGCTGATCGGCTTGTAGGCCTGGAGATCCATGGAAAGGTTAACCGTAAGTTTGGGTGAGCGCAGCTACCCCATCCTCATTGCCGAGCATCTGCTCACCCAAGGTGAGCTGTTGCGCAATGCTATTAGTGGCAGCAAAGTCATGGTGGTCACCAATGAAGTGGTGGCGCCCTTGTACCTAGACACCTTGCTGGCGGCGCTTGCGCCCCTGCACGTTGAGAGTTTGGTGCTGCCCGATGGTGAGCAGTTTAAGAGCCTAGACACCTTTAATCAGGTGATGAGTGCCTTACTGGCGGGTAATCATGGCCGCGACACTACCATGATCGCCTTAGGTGGCGGTGTGATTGGTGATCTAACTGGCTTTGCTGCCGCTTGTTATCAGCGTGGCGTGCCTTTTATTCAGGTGCCTACCACCTTATTGGCGCAAGTCGACTCCTCGGTGGGCGGCAAAACGGCGGTTAACCATCCCTTAGGTAAAAACATGATAGGTGCTTTCTATCAGCCGCAATTAGTGCTGATCGACACCTTGTGCTTGCAAACCTTGCCCGCGCGGGAATTTGCCGCCGGTCTGGCCGAAGTCATTAAATACGGCATTATTTGGGATGCAGACTTCTTTAGCTGGCTTGAGCAAAATGTGGTGCGCTTACAACAGTTAGAGCCCTGCGCCTTGAGTTATGCCATTCGCCGCTGCTGCGAGATTAAAGCCGACATGGTGGGCCGTGACGAGCGTGAGCACGGTGTGCGCGCTCTTTTGAATCTTGGACACACTTTTGGCCATGCCATCGAAGCCGAAATGGGGTATGGCAACTGGTTACATGGCGAAGCTGTGGCGGTGGGCATGGTGCAAGCCTGCTACATGGCGCGCTTACGCGGCGAGATGACAGATGAGCAAGTTGAGCGCGTTAAGCAACTGTTGCTGGCAGCCAAACTGCCAATCACAGGCCCTGAAACCATGGGTCTAAGTCAATATCTGCCGCACATGATGCGTGATAAGAAGGTATTGGCCGGTCAATTACGCTTGGTATTACCGCTCGGTATTGGCAGTGCTCAGGTGGTCAGTGACGTCACCGAACAACAGTTAGGCTTGGTGGTGTCGGAATCCTCGGTGTGACCGATACCGTAAGTTTACCTTTTTCTTCTCAGCAGCAGCTGCTTGCGCGGCTGCGCCATCTTTCCCGCCTTGAAACCGACTTTATCTTACTTACTGGCCCTGAAGGGGCGGGTAAGACTCACTTAGCTAACTTATTTCTCGAGCAAACTAGCCTCAGCTATCCGGTACTATTGGATGCGAAAGCCCTCGACAGCCACGACCGTTTTCGTGAAGCGCTACTCAGACAGTGGTTTTCAGGGGCGATTTTTGATCCACAAGACTCGCTCGTCGATTCCATGACGCGGCTCTTGGGGCAGAGCCTACACAAGCGCTTGTTGATAGTAGACAACGGCGCTTGGTTGACGGATATTCAACTGCAAGAACTGGTGCAAGTCTATGCCACCTTGCCGGCGTCGCTGCGGCCTTTTATGCTGTTGCTGGGCACGGCCGAGTGGGCAATGCAGGTTCGCCAGTCACTTGATGAGGCCATGCAAGCTCAAGTATTGGAAGTGGAAGTGCCACCGTTAACTTTGGCTGACCAACAGCAGTTATGGCAAGCCTTAACATTTCAGCCACCCCCAGAGACCGCTTTGGATATTGATTATCCGGGTCAGGTTATCGACATGATGGAGCCCCAGATGAACATAGAAAATTATCGTCACCTGCTAGAGCAGAAGTCTGTTAAAGCACTGCTTACTGTCTTGATAGTGGTACTGTTATTAATAGTGATCGTCAGTTTAACTAGCGGCCCTGATAAGCCTGAGCTGGCGCAGTCTTCACCTGACGAGCTGGTGCTGCCTACACCTGTACCTAATGGCATATCGCCGACCAGTATCGGCGAGCCGCTGTCACCCAATTCGGCACTGAGTGGTGCCCCGCAATTGGATGCGAATGGTAATCCTGTGCTCGGCAATGACATTAATGACAACGACATTAATGATAACGATATAGTACAACCATGGGCCAATGCTCAGTTGCCAGAGACTCCCAGCATAGCCGCCACCGACACCCAAACGCCGATTGATGGTGATAAAGAGCGGGTCGTTATCGAGGATGAAGTGGTTAACCAGTTGATGCAACGCCAGCCTAACGCAGAGCATGCCCAAGCCGCACCCGCTAAGCCTACGCCACCTGCACCGCCTAAGCCGGTTGCCTCTCAACCTCAGCCAGCTAAACCTGTGGCCGTTAGCCAAAATGCAGGCGCACGCGCTAATTTAGGCAGTGTGGCGGATTTGAAACAAAAATCGGCTCAGCGATACACCTTGCAGTTGTTAGCCGGGCGCAATAAATCGGTATTAGAAGCGCTAGTGAGCCAACATAAACTCAATCCGGCATGGATTTATCCGCGCACCATAGATGGCCAGCCCTGGTTTGTGTTAGTCCAAGGCGACTATGTGTCGGCTAAGCAAGCACGTGACGCGGTGAAGGGGTTACCATCTGAATTACAAGCAGCTAAACCTTGGCCTAAACCCTTTTCTCAAGCACAAAAAGAAATCACGCCCTAGTCATCACAGTGGCTAATGGTTACAATGCGCGCCCTTTATTGGTTCGGCTTTAATGACAATTTTCAGCTTCAATGACAACTGCGGCGTCAATGACAACAATGACTAAAACTCGGGCGTTCTTAAAATGGGCCGGTGGCAAATACGGCCTAGTAGAAAGCATCAATGCGCGTTTGCCCGAAGGTCGTGTCTTGGTCGAACCTTTTATGGGTGCGGGATCGGTATTCTTAAACTCAAATTTTGAGTCCTACTTACTGGCGGATATCAACGCGGATTTAATTCATCTCTACGAGTTGCTGAAAAGTCAGCCCGAGGTGTTTATCCGTGAAGCGTCGGCCTTGTTTGTGCCTACCAATAACGATAAAGCTGCCTATTACGACTATCGGATTGCCTTTAATCAAGAGCAAGACCGCTTTCGCCGCGCCTTACTGTTTCTCTACTTAAATCGTCATGGTTACAACGGCTTATGTCGCTATAACAAGAGTGGCGGTTTTAACGTGCCCTTTGGTGCCTATAAAAAGCCGTATTTTCCTGAGCGCGAGCTGTGGTTTTTTGCCGAAAAAGCGCAAAAAGCAACCTTCGTCTGCCAAAGTTACGCCGAAGTATTTGCGCAGGCTCAAGCGGATCAAGTGTTTTATTGTGACCCGCCATATGCGCCCTTATCGACCAGCGGTTTTACCACCTATGCGGCCAACGGCTTCACGCTAGACGATCAAGCCATACTTGCCCGCTTAGCCCGCGAAACCGCCGCTAAAGGCGTGCCGGTATTAGTGAGCAATCACGATATCGAACTCACCCGTGAATTATATCGTGGCGCGGACCTACAGGTGATTTCAGTCAAGCGCACCATCAGCCGCAACGCCCTCAACCGCAAACGTGTTGACGAATTGTTAGCATTGTTTACTGAGCATGATGTGGCAGACAGCGCCGAGCAAGCAGCGCCGAGCGCCAAGCTAAACCAAGACCCAACAGAGCAAAACCTATATCTGCCACGGAACCCACAGAAGAACACGGAAAAATAGTGATCAGATCTGAAAAAGTCCTTAATGGGTACCTGATTACTTATGAACCTCAGCCATTATGCGCCCTGTTTCAGTTTGTTCTTTTGTAGCTGCCGGTCTAGCTCCAAGGTCAAATTGTCTGGCTTTTGTAGCAGCCCGCCTCTTTCGTAAAGAGGACTTCGGCTGGCCAGCTTTGCTGCATCAGAATCTACGTTGCAGATTTTCGCGGCTAAAGCACGCTACTACATCCGTGCACCATATGAACTTAATTAACCATTCAACATTGCCCTTATAGCGGCAGCGCTTGGTGCTCTGCGCGGATTTGAGTTAGAATTGAACGGTTTTTTGTGCCTATGGAACCCCCCTATGACCGACTACCTGATTGCCCCCTCTATTTTGTCTGCTGACTTTGCCCGTTTAGGAGAGGAAGTGGACCGCGTGCTCCAGGCGGGAGCCGATGTGGTGCACTTTGATGTAATGGATAACCATTACGTGCCCAACCTCACCATAGGCCCTATGGTTTGCCAAGCGCTGCGCAATTACGGCATTACCGCCCCCATAGATGTGCATTTGATGGTGAAACCGGTCGATAGTTTAGTGCCGCAGTTTGCCAAGGCGGGCGCCTCTATTATCACGTTTCACCCCGAAGCTTCTGAGCATATCGACCGCACCTTAAGTTTGATTAAAGAGCAGGGCTGTCAGGCAGGCTTGGTGTTTAATCCCGCCACGCCGTTAAGCTATTTAGAATACGTGATGGATAAAGTAGATGTGATCTTACTGATGTCGGTGAACCCTGGCTTTGGCGGCCAGTCCTTTATTGACGGTACCTTAGATAAACTGCGCCAAGTGCGTCGCATGATTGATGATAGTGGCCGGCAAATTCGCCTAGAGATCGACGGCGGCGTTAAAGTTGAAAACATTCGTGCCATTGCAGAAGCCGGTGCCGATATGTTTGTGGCTGGCTCGGCTATTTTCAGCCAACCCGACTATAAGGCGGTGATCGATCAAATGCGCCGTGAGTTGGCCCACGTTAATGCCAAGTAATGAGATAAATAAGCTGAGTAATATCCAGCTGGTGCAGTTTGATTTAGACGGCACCTTACTCGACAGCTTGCCGCAGCTGTGGCAGGCGGTAAATATCATGCTCAACCAGCTAGGGTTTGCCCAAGTCACAGCAGAGGTGGTACAGCTCTGGATCGGCAATGGTGCCGACAAGCTAGTGGAGCGTGCGCTGACCGACGCGCTTGGCCAAACGCCGAGTGAGCGTGAGCAACAAGCTGCTCGCTCGGGCTTTGATGCAGCTTATGACAGTGTCGCTGAGCACAAAATAGTGTTGTATCCGGGGGTGCTCGATACCTTAAGTCAGCTTAACGCTCTGGGTAAAACGCTGGCTTTAGTGACCAATAAGCCGTATCGCTTCGTGCCGGCTATTTTGGCTAGCGCAGGTATTGATGGATATTTTTCCCATGTATTAGGCGGCGACAGCTTGGCACAAAAGAAGCCTGATCCCGCGCCTTTATTACATGTGTGTCAAACGCTTAATATTGCGCCTGAGCACAGCATTATGGTGGGTGATTCTGAAAACGACGTGCTGGCCGCCAAGGCCGCAGGCATGCGCGTGGTTGGATTAACCTACGGCTATAACTATGGGCGCAATATCGCCGACAGCAAACCCGACTGGGTGTTAGATAACATTCAAGGGCTGCTCGATTTACTGAAGTCATAGCACCGAGCGTTAAGCACAATATTCGCCTGCAGCATAAATGCAGGCGCAGCTGAAGCATCGCCTACATACGTGCAATATGGCGTAATTTGTAATCGCTATTTTAGTTGCTAAATCTTTTTCTTATATCAAAAACAAACATTAAAAATGTGCACACAAGGAACAGCATAATGGTTGATCAGCAAGCTAAGGCTTCGGCCAAACCCATCGTCTTTAGCGGTGCCCAACCATCGGGCCAGCTCACTATAGGTAACTACATGGGTGCGCTTCGCCAATGGGTGACCATGCAGCAAGACTATGACTGCTTGTATTGCATCGTTGACCTGCATGCCATTACCGTGCGCCAAGATCCGAAAGCGCTACGCGCAGCTTGCCTAGATGCGGCGGCGTTATACTTGGCTATTGGCTTGGATCCTGAGCAGAGCACTATTTTTATTCAGTCCCATGTGCCTGAGCACGCGCAGCTGGCGTGGGTGCTCAATTGTTATACCCAGTTTGGCGAATTGTCGCGCATGACGCAGTTTAAAGATAAATCCAGCCGTTATGCGGAAAACATCAATGCCGGCTTATTTACCTATCCCGCATTGATGGCCGCCGATATTTTGCTTTATCAAACCAGCCAAGTGCCTGTGGGTAATGATCAAAAACAGCATCTGGAATTATCTCGAGATGTGGCCTATCGTTTTAACCAGCTTTATGGCGAGATATTTACCGTGCCTGAGCCGTTTATTCCGGTAGATGGCGCGCGCATCATGAGCTTGCAAGAGCCGACCAAGAAGATGTCTAAGTCAGACGAAAACGTGAATAACTTTATTGGCCTGCTAGAAGACCCTAAGGTGATCGCCAAGAAGCTAAAGCGGGCAGTAACTGACTCAGAAGAGCCTGCAGTGGTGCGCTTTGATGTAGAAAATAAGCCTGGCGTGTCAAATCTGCTAACCTTAATGTCTGGTGCCAGTGGCCGCAGCATCAAAGAATTAGAGCAGCACTTTGAAGGCAAGATGTATGGCCATTTAAAAACCGAAACCGCCGATGCGGTGCTGACTATGTTGGCCCCCATTCAAGCACGCTTTCATGAGTTACGTGCCGATGAAGCAGGCTTATGTAAGATATTGTCGCTTGGCGCTGATAAGGCCCGAGCCAAAGCTGCGCACACCTTAGAAACTGTATATGATGTGCTTGGTTTCGTACCTCGAAGCCGCTAATGATTAAGGGGCCTTATGGCTCCTTTTTGGACACTTTACTTGGACTTATACCCTTTGATGACTGGAACACAGCCCCTTGAGAGCGACTTAATCGATAAATTATATTGGTTACGCAAATTTCGCATGGCTAAAAATGAGAAAACCTTAGAGCTGATGGTTTCTAAAGTGATTGATGATTATCACACTCGCACCGCCGTGGTCGCCGCAATTTATTTGGCTGAATGCCAGCGCGAACGCGAACTGGCCCAAGGTCGTCTGCTCGCAAGTTAACTTGGCAGTTGAGCTAATGCGAATGCTTAATTTTTAATTAAACATTAAATCATTAAAAATTCAGCATTTGAGTTTTAGCTAATACCTGTCAAAACTTTACATTATTGTCACTCCTTCACTCAAGGTTTCTAATATGCGCTTTTACAAAACGGGCCTCACACTGCTAGCCGCCATGGTGTTAACTGCTTGCTCCTCTAAAACGGCTGACATTACGACCAAAATCGCGGTAGTCCATGGCCCAACTAGCATAGTGAATGGTAACGCTAAAAGTGCAGACGACATTACCGTCACCACGCCTTACTTTGCCTTTGCCTTATCTCAAGGTGCATTAGTTGACTTAGCTATGGTCAAAGAGGGCGCTTACACCAAAGACTTAGTGCAATCGGTTGACTTCGCCTCCGGTGCGGGTGAGCTGAAGTTCGAAAAAATCGAGATAGTAAAACACACGTCCGACGAGTTGCTGATCCAAGTTACTCGTAACTGGAATGGCCACAACGTGCTGAGTACTTATGAAGTACACAAAAACTATCCCGGCGTTAAGCTGACGACCAAGCTGCAAGACACGGTAAAAGAAACCTTGTTTGCCGGTTATCAGTTGGAGCGCAACCAAGCCATCGATAACACAAATGTGGCAAGCTATAACGACATGACGCGCATGGTACGTAATCACTGGACCGCAGCTCAGTTGCAAAATGATATCAGTGAGCTGTATGAGACTGACGATCTGCGTCGTTCATATACGACTAAAAACACCGAATTTAGCGCTTGGTTAAGTGTTGGCTCGCTGGGTAACTTACAAAGCGATAAGCAATTTTATACCAGCACCAGCCCCCAAGCGGAACTGGGCTTGTTTGATTTAAAGCCGACCACGGGCAACTTTGAAAACTACCTGTCAGTGATGCGCCAGCGTTGGGACAGAGGCGAGCGCGTGTACTTAAACGCCGGACCTTTGCTGAAAAATGCCAAGCAAGCCAGTGGCAAAGTCTACGCTTATACTCCTAAAGGCAGTATTACCGCTGACTTCGCGCGCTCCGCCGCCCGTGGCCACAGCTTCGTCAGCTTTGGTCCAGAAGTGTACCCGCTGACCACCAATTTTGGTGGCGAGGCGAAAGCCTTTAGTAAAACCGAAGTAGAGTTCCGCTCTGAAGTGGGTCTTGCTAAAGCTGAAATCTGGTTAGACGGTGTACAAGTAGCCGGCTGGAAAATTAACGGTGCCAAATTGTTTAGAACCGGCGTACCCGTGCCACCAAACCGCACTTGGATGCAATGGATAGTAGAAGACGTACAAGGTAACAAAGCTTACTCAAATCCTATTTGGGTTAAATAAGTGACTTAAGCGTCTAACGTAAAGCAAAGTTAAAAAGCCGCGAAGTTCGCGGCTTTTTTGTTTTTTATTGTCCAATATTAAAAGTTAACGCTCCTGCGCTGCTGCTCCTACGCTGCGAGTTAACCCGGATGCCCATCCGCTCTGGGCTTGGTCAATATTGGCCAATAAACCCAGCAAAAAAGTCCGTAGGCAATAATCCAACAGGCGGCACTGCTGTGATACGCCTGCATAGTCATCATGGGCGCTATCATGGGGAGCAGACTGCGTAATAGAGCTGCTAGTATGATGAAAGCAAAAGCGACCACCATAATGCGGGTTATTTCCAGCGGTCGGCCGGAATGTCCTAAGGAGACGCGGGCAATCATGCCTAAGATCACCGCACCCAAGGCGCCGGCCGTTAACCAATGGCTTGCCAAAGAAACGCTAATACCCATCTTTAGTAAGGCTGCAGCCAAGGCCAACAAGCCCAGTGGAATAAAAAAGTAGCCTAAGTAGAGGATCCACAGCAACGGCACCTTAGTGGTGACTTTATAGTTCCAGCGACTTAAGCGAACCAGATGCGCGATTGCTGTTACAGCTAATAGTAGTGCTAACAAAGCGTTGGCCGCAGGAGTGCGAGGCAGGAGTAACCAAGCCAACGCAGATATCCAGATAGAAACTAAGCTCAGCTTCTCTAACCAGACAATCGGCTCAATCTTAGGTGTCTGAGTGGCGCGCGCAGTAAAGAAGGGGAATACTCGACCACCCATTACGGTGATCAAGGCACTCAGCGCTAACACAGTGGTAATGAAGACTCGCTCACTTAGCAGCCAATTATCACTGACGGCGGCGTAATAGCTCAATGCGTTAAGCAGCGTGAAAAATACAAATAAAGGCACGAAGAACAAATTACGCCATTGCTTAGTCTTCAATATAGGTTGAGCCAGCATGCCGGCGACTATAGGCAGCCATAATAAATCCAGCGCTATTACTAATCCATTAAGCTCACCGCGCAACGGCATCAATAGACGGGGTAATAGCCAAAGACCCGCTACCACAGCCAAAGGCCAACTCTTAATGCCGGGCACACCGGTCCAGTTTTGCATAGCTGTGGTGACGAAGCCCGCCACTATAGCTAGGGCAAAGCCAAACAACATTTCATGAGCGTGCCACCAAATAGGGTTTTTTACACCAGGCAGTACGGCGAAATCAGAAAGGCTTAGCGCCCATAACAGCATTGCTCCCGCAGAAAACAAAGCCCCCCCTAAGAAGAACACCCGAAAGCCCAGTCTGAAGATGGGCCATATCTTGTTCTCTTTATTAGTATCCAGTATTTGCATCAGCAGTTACCTTATTGGCACTTAAATATAAGTATTTAATATGCACATTATAGGAAGTGGCCATAAAAACAATCTGATCCACATCACAATAAGCCTTGAGTTACGACTGGTTGTTGTATTAATAAACAATACGTTCAATTAACAAGCGAGCGGTCAGTAATTGCCATTTTTCTGCTATAAAGCCCTTGCGCTAAAACGAGAGCTCCCTATAATGCGCACCACTGACATGGAGCAAGGCGCTCACGGTCACAAGGGTTTGAGAAAACGACATTAAGTTTGAAACAAACACTTGACGAATACTACGGATTGCGTAGAATACGCATCCCGACCTGAGACACGGTCACGCTCTTTAACAATTTATCAAGCAAACTGTGTGGGCACTCGCAGGCTGTTGAGAACAAAATAATATTGTTTTTCAATGTCTGTTGAAGTGCACCTAGAAATAGAAGTACATCAGGTATTCATTGAGCATCAAGTCTTTAATTGAAGAGTTTGATCATGGCTCAGATTGAACGCTGGCGGCAGGCCTAACACATGCAAGTCGAGCGGTAACAGGAGATAGCTTGCTATTTTGCTGACGAGCGGCGGACGGGTGAGTAATGCTTGGGGATCTGCCCATTCGAGGGGGATAACCATTGGAAACGATGGCTAATACCGCATACGCCCTACGGGGGAAAGCAGGGGACCTTCGGGCCTTGCGCGATTGGATGAACCCAAGTGAGATTAGCTTGTTGGTGAGGTAATGGCTCACCAAGGCGACGATCTCTAACTGGTCTGAGAGGATGACCAGTCACACTGGGACTGAGACACGGCCCAGACTCCTACGGGAGGCAGCAGTGGGGAATATTGGACAATGGGCGCAAGCCTGATCCAGCCATGCCGCGTGTGTGAAGAAGGCCTTCGGGTTGTAAAGCACTTTCAGTGGTGAGGAAAGGTGGCAGCTTAATACGTTGTTGCTGTGACGTTAACCACAGAAGAAGCACCGGCTAACTCCGTGCCAGCAGCCGCGGTAATACGGAGGGTGCAAGCGTTAATCGGAATAACTGGGCGTAAAGCGCACGCAGGCGGTTTGTTAAGCCAGATGTGAAAGCCCCGAGCTCAACTCGGGAACTGCATTTGGAACTGGCAAACTAGAGTCTTGTAGAGGGGGGTAGAATTTCCAGTGTAGCGGTGAAATGCGTAGAGATTGGAAGGAATACCAGTGGCGAAGGCGGCCCCCTGGACAAAGACTGACGCTCATGTGCGAAAGCGTGGGGAGCAAACAGGATTAGATACCCTGGTAGTCCACGCTGTAAACGATGTCAACTTGAAGTCTGTGTCCTTGTGACGTGGGTTTCGGAGCTAACGCATTAAGTTGACCGCCTGGGGAGTACGGCCGCAAGGTTAAAACTCAAATGAATTGACGGGGGCCCGCACAAGCGGTGGAGCATGTGGTTTAATTCGATGCAACGCGAAGAACCTTACCTACCCTTGACATACAGCGAA
>NZ_JBGQOP010000012.1:0-93680 GCF_052119705.1 Oceanisphaera sp. W20_SRM_FM3
CGACGTGGATCGAGTGAAATCACTATGTAATCGAAGCTGGACAAAACTGATCTAATGTTTAATCCGATTGGTATTATACCACGTATTAATGTGCTGAGTGTCGGGCCCTAACTGGCGCAAGTTTAGTTGCTGCCAATCAAGGCTAAGCGCCACTCCCGTGCTGGTCAGCCCTTGGCTGCCGTCCCACTCTATTAAGCTACCATAACGCTCAGAATTTTCGGCAATCGCTTCACTGAGCAATAAGGTGGTCTGTTCAAGCGATGGCGTAAATGGTAGCAAGGTTAATGGGTCCAAGTGCAGCAGCTGTCCTTGTTGTTTAACTAATAAATGATGGCCCAAGACGGTGTGCAACAGCCTCAGCTCTTGCCAATCATTCATTGGTGTAATCTGTACGTTGACATCTAACGGATAGGTTTTGACCGTTAAGCTCTCATACGCCGCCTGATAGCCAGGCTTAATAAAGAACAAGAGACCCGTCACCACCCAGCCTAATACAGGTAATAATATCAACAGCCCCAGTACTTTATGCAGTCGTGTCACATAAACCAAAACATCATCCTGACCTGTTTTATAACCGAAAAAGATCCCTCTTTGGTGAGGGGTTTATGTCTATTTTATGACTACTTAAGCCATCGACTGAGCATGAGTGCTACTTAATTTTTTGTAGCGTTACGTTAATCAAGTCATTGCCTTGCTGCAGCGTATTGTCATCGATGATTTTCCACACTTCTTCTTGCTCACCCTTCTTAAAAACCAAGTAGCGCTGACCATTATTCGATTTACGCACAAAAATTTTATCGAAGTAAGTACGCTCTCCCTCTGATTCCAGATAGTCACGACCGACTATCATATTTTTTACGCCCACCAAGGCGGACAATTCATTCAGCACCTCAATGCTGGAGCCCGGCTTAACTTTGTATTCGCCTTCAAAACCATGGTTACAAGCCGATAACAGACCAACACACACGGCCAGTACCCAATACTTTACTACTTTCATACGCACCTTCTATTTGAGCTCTGTGTTGTTGCTTGCCAACCCCACATTCAAAGCATTTAACGTATTGATAAACAAAAAAATCACGGCTTATGATCACTTTGTTGCCTTATCTTACTGCGCTTATTGATTTCAATCGCGCCTTACTTTGCAAGGTTCATATCGACAGTTCAGAGCTCTCTATCAAAATAAACACGGCCAGGCTAGCCAGTCTCATCACTCTTTTAGCTCACGTTGGGGCCCTTGCACTCATTCTACGCCCTGTCATTTACGTCATGTTATGTCGCGCGCACTAGCAGACTTTACCCATCAATTCAGTTGATATCTCAGTGATTATTTATTTTTTTATCATCAAAAATGGCAAAATTAGCGACAACGTCTAAAGTTAATGTAGTCCTTGTGGGGCTTGCTTTTACTGTAACTAATGCCCTTTTATCCATCTCTAACGCTGTCTAATGATGTTGGTATTTTAGTCATCTGATAGCAAGACGTTCACTCGATGATAATGGTTAAAAAAACACGATCTAACGGATTTATCTGGGATTCAAGGTTTGACATCCGAGTCCCCTATGCTTAAACCTTAATGGTGATTGCAACGGGTTTGTCTCCACAGGTGAGACTAGGTTCATCATGGTAACTTGATAGTAAGTATCGTGCTGTACACCCTTTTTTACGATAAGACCTGTTAGTTAATACGAGGATTTTTTCATGAAAACATTCAAAAAGATTTCTTTGACAGTGGCTGTTAGTGCTTTATTAATTCCGACACTGTCACAGGCACAAGGTACTCATCAGGGTGTGGGGCCTAAACAAGGCGATCGCGAGTTTTCTATCAGTGGCTCAGGTAGCAGCGATAAAAACTTCGACAACGGTGGCATGGGCTTATCTGGTGATATGGGTTGGTATTTGAATGACCGAACCGTGGCAGGTGTTCGTCAAGCAGTTAACTGGGGTGCCGTAGATAACGGTGATGATGTTTGGCAAGGTAGCACTACTGGCTTTATCGACTATCACTTTGGTCAGGCTGAGTTTCGTCCGTTTGTGGGTGCAACACTAGGCGCAGCATATGGTGATGGCATAAAAGAAACCGGTACCGCAGGTTTGGAGTTGGGTGCCAAGTACTACGTGCTGCCTTCGACCTTCGTGCAGGCTCGTGCTGAATATCAGTTCTTGTTTGATAGCAGCGACAGTGCTGGCAAAAACTACGATAATGGTCGCTGGAACTATGTGGTAGGTATGGGTTATAACTTCTAATAATCCTCTACCCGTACAGCAGTAAGTAATGTAATAAGCACAGCAAACAGTCAGCCTAGCGCTGGCTGTTTGCTTTTTGGCTTCTGACTAAGTGACTAATGTGCCTAGACTAGCCTGTTTTCAGGCCGCTTTATGTTGCATGCGCACGCTATTAAATAACACACATAAGCTACTTAACGACATGGCAACGGCGGCAATCACCGGATGGATCCAGCCAAATATCGCCAAGGGGATCACGCCACTATTGTAAGCCAATGCCCAAAACAAGTTTTCATACATCAAGGTCCGCGCTCGTGTAGCCAACTGCAAGGTGGTGGGCACCTGTGCTACGCCATCCGGTAAATACACGGCGGCGGCCATGCCGGTGGCTGAGTTCGCATGCCCCACGGCAATCCCTAAGCCGGCACTGGCTAATGCCAGGCCATCATTAAGGCCATCACCCACAAACACGACCTTAGCTTTGCGCTCCAATGCTTCAATAAAGCGGTGCTTTTGTTCTGGACTACGATCATGTAAAACCTGCGCTTGAGCAATACCGAGTCGGGAGGCCAACTCGCGACACGCCAACGCCGTATCCCCACTGAGCAAATAAGTCACATAACCTTGGCGTTGCAAGGTCTCTATGGTCGACTGAGCCGCAGGGCGCAAGGTTTCTTGAAACTCGATACTGCCCACATATTGACCCTGAATGGCCAAATGCAACTGCATGCCCGAATCCATTAACTCAGGTAAGCTAATGCCGTGCGCCGCCAACCAAGAGGCACGCCCCGCCAGTGCCACGCCATGCTCTGCGTGCCAATAGGTTCCTTGGCCGACGATACTTTCTCGCTCGCCTTCGCTAACGGCTCTCATTGGCTTAAGCTCAGCCCCGCCTTCAGCGCTGTCTGGCTCTGTATTTAGCTGTTCGTTTAACTGCTCATCTCGCTCTTTATTCAGCTGCGCCACATGCGCGAGTAATCCTTTCGCTACCGGATGCCTCCCTTGGCTTAAAATATTTAATCCAAGTTGCAGTAACGCTTGCTGACTCCAGCCGATCACAGGCAGCAGCTTTTTAATACTCGGCGTATCTGTCGTTAAGGTACCTGTCTTATCAAAGACCACTACCTTTACATCGGCACCGGTTTCCAGTGCCGCCGGATCGCGTAAGATAATGCCGGCATTGATCATGCGCGCATGGCCCATGGTGATCACCAAGGGAATAGCCAAACTCAAGGCGCAAGGGCAACTGACAATCAAGACCGCCACCCCTCGCCCGAAGGCCGAGGTAAGATCAGCACCCTGCCACCACGCCAGAAGTATGCTTAAGCAAGCGGCCACTAAGATAATAGGGATCAAAAAACGTGCGATACGATCCGTTAACTGCTGCAGCGCCGTCTTGCGACTTAACACTTTGCTGATTGAATACGAAAGGCGGTCAATGCGCCGCTCGCCGACGGTAGCGGTGACGATTAACGTGAGCTCACCTTCCACCAAGCTGCAGCCTGCTAATACTTCGTCACCCAGCGTCACCATTTGCGGCTCGTGCTCACCGGTCAGCAGAGATAAATCCGCTTGCCCAGTACCGCTTTGTACCACACCATCTAGCGCCAGCTGTTGGCCCGCCCGTAACCTAATGCGCTGTCCCAACGTCACGCTGCTGGCCGTTTGCGGGCTTATATTACCTGCAGCACCCAGTACTTCGACCTGTTCTGGCAGGTGTTGAAAGTAACGCCGTACCACTTCTGAGGCACGGCGGCGCACGCTGGTGTCGAGCAGACGCGCCACCAGTTGAAAGGTGATGAGCATCACAGCCGCATCAAAATAGACGTGCGCCGATCCTAGATATAGCTGCCAGCTAGAGAGCAGCACCGCCGCCCATACGGCAAGCGTTATCAAGCTATCTAGCCCTGGGGAGCCCGCGCTTAATGTGCGCCAACCCACCCGATAAAAATGGCTGCCAGAATACAGCAGCACGGGAATGGCAAACAGGCCGCTGGCTAATGCCAGTGGCCACATAAGCTCGGGCTCTACAGCTCCTAGGGGCGCTAAATAAAGCAAGATGGCTGGCATCATGCTCCACATGCCAAACACCACAGCCACCGCTAGGCGCAGTTGCAATTGTTGGCGCATGCACTCGGCTTGTTGGGCGCTGCGTTCAGAGCAGACAGAGGTATGTAATTGATAGCCCAAACGCGCCACGGCACGCTTGAGTTGGTTTATATCAGGCTTATCATACTGCCAGCTTATCATGGCGATGTCTGCGGAAAAATTGACCGCCGCATCGCTCACCTTAGGCTGTTTTTTCAAGCGGGCTTCCACCGCGATGGCACAGCTAGCACAGCGCATTCCCTCAACCATCAAGATGACACTGTGCTCAGTGTCATCTTGTCGGCCTTTATCTTCGTCAATAAACGGAAACGCTGCTGTGGCCGCCATAAGGTTATGGCTTGCCAAAGGTGCTTATTAACTCCGCTTCTGACCAAGGGCCACGCTCAGCAAAGCGAGTCACATGCTCATCAACTAATGAGGTTTCAACGGCACCGGCTTGATTGCCCCACTCGCTTCTGATGTGCGTTAACACGGCAGCGATTTCGGCATTAGATAAATTACCGCCAAACTTGGGCATCACTCCCATATAGCTGCCACCGGCCACGTTAATCGCGCCTTGTAAACCATCATGAACGATAGACACGGCAATAGCCGGATCGCCGATCACCCATTCACTGCCGGCTAACGGCGGGAAGGCGCCCGGAATACCTAGGCCGGTGGCTTGGTGACAAGCGCTGCAGTTGGCATTATAAATAACGCCACCATCAATGGCGGCCGCGCCACCTTCGGTGCTCGCCACCACCTGTACCGGCACACTGCGACTGTCGCCACCTAGCATAGGTTTGCCTATTTGCCAGAGGTAATAGCCTACGCCCCAAAACAGCAGCACCACTATCCACACCATAACAATTTTCGGGATCCCGCGATCACCTTCTTCAGGCTCGGGAGCTTCACGGCGTTGCGCGCGATGTTCATCTGGACTCATCATCTACTCCTTAGCTGCTTTAGGTTGTGCTGAGGGCTGCGGTAACGTGGGTGCCGGATAGGTATGATCAAGCGACAATAAATAGGCGAGCAGCGCAAGAGCCTCGTCGGTTGCCACAATCTGGCCAGACTCAGGACCATAGGGAGGCGGAATATTCACTACTCTGTCATCGGGGCCTGCCTTATCCACTTCACGGAATAAGAAACGGTATGGCGGCATAATACTGCCCTTCATTACCGCTTGTGGGTTGTATAAATGAATTAGATGCCAGTCTGCACTGGGTTGACGGGCCGCGATATTAAATAAGTCGGGACCGGTTCGCATGGTGCCCAGCAGGTGGGGTTTATCGTAGATATAGTCACCTGCAACACTTGGGCGCCCCCAACCACGGTCTCGGTCACCCGGTGCAAAGCTGGGGTCGCGAGGTTGTTGGCTATGGCAATAAACGCAGCCATTGGCGATGTACAACTGACGACCCACCAGCTCTTGCTCCGTATAAGGCTTAAGATCCGGTGGCACGGCTTCTGAGGTCATTTGAATGTAGGGCAGCACCACTAAGGTTAAGGTGGCCAGCAGCAGAATAAAGGCCGCACCCACCATAATTGCGAGAGCACGCTTCATAATGAGGCCTCCTTGGTATTAACACGGAACAGCGTCGGCTCATTTTTAACAATACCGCGGCGTTTCAGCATGGCAAAGAAATGCACGGCAAACACCACATGACCCAGTGCCATCATTCCGCCCCCCACCGAACGACCTTGCAGATAAGGAATGGTCATTTGCACAATTTCAAGGAACGGCGTTTTCGCGTCCA
Source organism: Oceanisphaera sp. W20_SRM_FM3 (assembly GCF_052119705.1). Taxonomy (NCBI): domain Bacteria; kingdom Pseudomonadati; phylum Pseudomonadota; class Gammaproteobacteria; order Aeromonadales; family Aeromonadaceae; genus Oceanisphaera; species Oceanisphaera sp. W20_SRM_FM3. The sequence continues at coordinate 6,076 of NZ_JBGQOP010000012.1, forward strand.
ACAAAGCGACCCCTTGTAACCAACCGGCGGTGGTGAGCGAGACGAAGTAAATCAAGATACCGATGAAAACTAGCCAAAAATGCAAGGTGATCATGCTACGCCATGGCCACTCCCAATCGGTTAAACGCGGCATGATGAAATACACGGCACCAAACAAGATAAAGCTTAAGAAGGCATACATGCCTAAGTGCGCGTGAGCAACAGTGTAGTGAGTAAAGTGAGTAATAACGTTAACACTGCGCAGTGCCTCCATCGAGCCTTGCAAAGAGGTGAAGGTATACATAAGCGCACCTATCCAGACGAAGCGCAAGGTAGGTGAGTCTTTTAGCCGTGAAAAATGTCCCCACATGGTGCCGTGGTGGTTGATGGCCACGGTAATGACGGGGATCGACATCATGACACTGTGCACGATAGACAAGGTCACCAACCAAGTTGGAATAGGTCCGCCTATGAGGTGGTGAATACCCACTTGACTGTAAAACAAGGCCAACGCCCAAAAGCCAAGTAACGACAGCTTATAAGAAACAATCGGCCGCCCTAAAATTTTAGGGATCATATAATAGGCAATACCGATACCGAGCGGCGTCACCCACAAGCCCAATACGTTATGGGCAAACCACCAGTTTACGGTGGCGCCTGATGCACCCGGGAACAAGTAAGGGGCATTGGCAATTAAAAATAAGAACGGAAACCACACCAAGGCGGCCAAAAAATACCAGCTAGACACATACAAGTGCTGCACTTTGCGCTTGGCGCAGGTGATCAGTAAGGGCACGGCACACAGACCGCCAGCCACCACGAATAAGGTGTCTATTTGCCAAGGAAACTCCAGCCACTCTTGACCATCAGACAGCCCGAGATTAATGGCGCCCAACCCCAGCAGCATGCCAACATTCCACAGCACGGCGCCGCTGATCGCATATTTGGCACCAAACAAGGGCGTTTTAAACAATCGGGGTATTAAAAATAATACCACCCCAATGCCCGCCATTGACGCCCAACCATAGGTCACGGCATTAAGGTGCATGGGTCGAATACGACCGAAGGTCCACCATTGGCTGTCGGCCAAAAACTCGGGATAATGCATCTTGATGGAGGAAAAAAGTCCGTAGACAGACCCGATTAATAACCAGATGATGGCGGAGGTTAGCCAAGTAAGTACGGCCGTTTTAGATGAGTGGTCGGCTATCCAGCGCGCCGTTACTGCCTCGTGTTGTTCTTTATTCTCGCCTAAAAAAGGCTGATCACTCTTGAGTGCGGGATCTTCGCTGTGTCCTTCTTCCCCAGGGGTAAAAATGGTCCGAGCTGCCGCTTGGCTTTGACTAAATTGATTGGTGGCAATTGACCAAATCAATAGCAGTAAACCCACTGTTGACAGCAAAAATGTAATAATTAGCAAGACTGCTATGGTAGGCGTCATAATGGATCCTATTGATTCATATGGGATGCATATTACGTTTTCTGAGTATGGTCATTCTGTTGAAAAGCTCAAGAAGCCAAGTCTGCTTTCTCGATTGCTGCCTTTGAGCCTAGTCACACTTACATTTGTTAACCAGATGTAGCACACAATAAAACATTGTTGGTCTTGGCCGCCGACTATTCAATAAACACACAATGGTCTCAATAAACGCCATTAATAGTGATCCTAACATTCAGGCCCCACTGGACAGACCAGTAATAAAGCGAAGGAAATGATGATAAAAAAAATATTAATGTCTTGGAGTAGTGGCAAAGACAGCGCTTGGGCGCTGTATTGTTTACAACAAAATCCAGAGTTTGAGGTAGTAGGATTGTTTACTGCCGTGAACGAGGAGTTTGAGCGCGTCAGCATGCACGGGGTACGCACTCAATTAGTGCAGATGCAAGCAGACAGTCTGGGCTTGCCGCTGGAGATCATTCGCCTGCCAAACCCTTGTACCAATGAACAATACAGTCAGTTGATGCAAAACTTTGTAGAGAGCGCTAAAGCATGCGGCGTGACGGCCATGGCGTTTGGCGACCTATTGCTTGAAGATGTACGAAACTTTCGAGAGCAGCAGCTCACTGCAGTCGGCATGCAAGCCTTATTTCCCCTGTGGGGCTTGGCCACGGATCTGCTGCCGCAAGCCATGTTTAATGCCGGCCAGCGAGCCTTAATCACCTGTCTGGATCCCAATAAAGTCCCATCCCACTTTGCAGGCTTAGAGCTATGCCCAGAAATACTCGCCGCCCTGCCCCATGATGCCGATCCGTGCGGCGAGAATGGCGAATACCATACCTTTGTGTTTGATGGCCCCATGTTTAAGTACGCTCTCGACGTACATATAGGTGACGTGGTCACCCGCGACGGTTTAGTGTTTGCCGACGTATTACCGGTCGATATGTTACCCAACGATATGCTAATGGCAGAGGCTAACGTCGAGTAGTTAGCCCTACACCAAGAAACAAGCACCAAGCACGCGAAAGCGGACAGCCATCCGCTTTCATTTTAATACCTTAGGCAACATCCCAACGACAATACCGAATGCCCGCGATCAGGTTATGTTCATTATGCACGTTACATGCATATTCAGCTTACATACATGTTAGGGTTATGTTTTATTAATTCTTTTCATACACTTATTTCCCCTAATATTTCCTCTAACATAGGCCGCAACCATGACGAAGGCATTCTCTCACCCTAACGCCCAGCATAAAGCATGGTTAGTGCCTTTATTATGCTTGTTGTTAGGGGGCGCCTTACTCGGCTTATCCACGAATTTAGCCAAACTGGCCGGTGAAATGTCGCTCGCGCCCTTGGCGTTCTTAACGTGGTCCATCGTTGGTGCCGCCGTTATGTTGCTCAGCCTTGCCATAGTACGCAATACCTTGCCGCCCCTCACCAAGCGTACCGTGGAATATTACGCGGTTTCTGCATTAGTAGGGGTAGCGGGATCAAACTTTATCTTCTTTTCTGCCGTGCCCCATGTGGGTGCTGGCTTTGTAGCCTTGATCATTTCACTGCCGCCACTGTTAACTTATGTGGGTGCCTTAGCATTAGGCATGGAGCGCTTTAATCTGATGCGCGCCAGCGGCGTGGTGGCCGCCTTAGCCGGTGCTGGCGTATTAGCCATCAATAAACTAAGCGGACCTAATGCGGATAATTTTTGGATTTTAGTGGCGCTACTGGGTCCCGTATTACTGGCCACAGGCAATCTCTATCGTACGCTGCGCTGGCCACCCGGCGTGGCGGCAGCGTCTTTAGCGCCCGGCATGCTGCTGGCTGCGGCATTGATGCTATTAGCAACCGGTTTGCTTACCGACTTGCCCTTGAGCTTACCGCAAACCAAAGCCCTGCCCTTGGCCTTAATTGGCGCTCAGTCTTTGGTGTTTGCTGGGCAATTCTTAGTCTTATTTACGCTGCAAAAAAACGGTGGCCCCGTATTATTAAGTTTGCTCGGTGCGGTCGGCGCCATAGTGGGCGTGCCTGTTGCCGTGTTATTGCAGGGGGAAGCGCCGCCGCCGGGGCTATTATGGGGCGCGCTATTAATTGGTACTGGGGTGGCGTTAGTGAGCCTAGGCCGAGCAAAAACTAGATAAGCGTGGCCGTCATATAATCGGTTTCACCGGGTCTGGCCTGAAGCTGTTCGCCCACCAAGCGCCAATAAAAGGTGCGCGGCTCATTCAAATCTGTGCCTGCGATGGTCAACATTAAGCGACTGCCACACAGATCGGTGGCCAGCACCTCGACGGGCGCATCATTCAACCACGCCTTAGCACTAAGACGCTGAAACGTCTGACTGAGCGCGATTTTATAGTGTTGCTTATCCTGCATTTGCCACTGCCATACACCTGCCACGTTGGCCGGTATTACCCATTTATAAATATGTGAACCCGCCGCATAGCAGCGGTCATCGGGCTCCCATTCGCCCATATCAAATGAATTTGAGACGATGCGAGTCCCCGGTTTCAGCTCGGTTAAGAGCTTGGGTCGTAATAGTAGATTAATGCTTTGCAACAAATACAGCGTGACTACAGTGGCGCGGCTAATATCGGCATTAAAAAAATCATCTTCGATGAAGTCAACCAAGTGATCCATGCTCATGGAGGCGGCAAATTCTCGGCTTTCTTCTAAGCGTAAAGGATCCATATCGACGCCCACGCCCCGCGCGTCTCGACCCATGGCCGCCGATACCAGAATGCGGCCATCGCCTGAGCCTAAATCAAAGATCAGGTCTTGGCTGGTCACCCGAGCCAAATCGAGCATGCTTTCTACTATCAATTCATCAGAGGGCACGAAAGGCACATTAAGATCTGAGTTAAATTCAACGCCATCGCCAAGAATAAATTCGCTAAACACGCCCCACTCCTACTATCCATCATGAACGTCAGCCTAGCTGACAGCTCGCTATATTAGCATATACGCAACTTTTTGATTAAACGTCCAAAATCAGCCGCCGCGCCAGATAAAAAAACACCCTGACACAAAGTGTCAGGGTGTTAGGTATTCGCATAGAACGTGTGACTGAGTGCTTTCGATTACACCTTAAATTGCGTCACCAGAGCGCGTAAATGATCGGCACGGGACTGCAGCATATTAATGGCTTCTAATTGCTGTTCTGCATTATGGTGAATGCTGGCCGCACTATCAGAAATCAGGTGCGCCGACTCATTAATGTGCTCGGCCACCGCACCTTGTTCTTCGGTCGCCGCCGCCACTTGGTGGTTGCCTGAGCTAATGGCTTCAAATTTTTTCTTAATACCCAGCAGAGCAATCGCTGACAGCTCGGTATTGGCCGCTACCTGTTGGCTGCTAACGGTCCCTTGCTGGATGGCCTTGGTCGACTGTTCTGCCGTGAGCTGCAACTGACTAATTTGCTCACGAATTTCTAACGTCGAGGCTTGGGTGCGTTGCGCTAGACTTCGCACTTCATCTGCCACCACCGCAAAACCTCGGCCTTGCTCACCGGCCCGAGCTGCTTCTATGGCCGCGTTCAGCGCTAATAAGTTAGTTTGCTCTGAAATGCCGTTGATCACTTCTACCACAGAATTAATGGCGCCCGCTTGAGTCGCGAAGTCGATGATGGTTTTTTCAATGTCGCTCATGACTAAGGTCAGCTCTTGCATGGTATTGGAAGTGAGCGCCATGTTGTCATTTGTGCTTTGCGTATCTGAAACCGCACTTTCGGTATCTTCGGCAGTGCGATGGGCAATTCCGGACACCTCAGTAATCGTTTGACCCATTTGAGTAATAGCTGTCGCGACTTGATCGGTTTGCCCACGCTGCAGATCCGTCGAAGTAAAGGTATCATTGGCCAACTGCGCGAGTTGCTCTATACCACTCTTCATCGCCGTTTCTGTTTGTTTAATTTCCGCCACCAATTCGCGAATTTTACCAATAATGGCGTTAAATCCCTTAGCAAGGTGCCCTAACTCATTGTCATTGCTATCATCTAAGCGTGTGGTTAAATCACCACCATTGCCAGACATGCTTAACAAATCATCACCTACTTGGCGAATCGACTTACTCAGGGAGTTAGCAAATAATACCGTCAGCAAAATAAAGCCAACCGTCAGCAAGACGCTCACCCACACAGAGGAAGAAATCACGCGATTGATGGCGCCACTGATCTCTGCCGACGGCAGTACCGCCACCAGCGTTAATCCGGTATCACGCACCTCTTGCGCTGCCAAATACACCTCTTGGTCTTCTAGCTCTGTCAGCTCAAAAGAGAAACCAGATTTTTTCTGCGCCAGTAACTGAGTTACAGGGCGGTACTTGTCAATTTCAGCAATATTTTTACGTGTTAAGGCCATCTCAGGATGCACGGCCACCATGCCGTTTTGGTCCACCAAAAACAGGAAACCGTTCTCGCCCAATTTATAATCGGCAATCATATTAACCACAGCAGACACGTCATAGCCTAGGCCCGCAGCGCCCACAGGTTTACCCTCTATGGTGACTAACGTATTCACAAACAACGTTAACTTTTCGGTGCGTTCATCTGGGTCAATCGACAAGCTTTGCTTGGCGCCACTCTTTAAAAAGTTGTAATACCAATTATCTCGGGGATCCGTGGTGGATATTTTTTTAAAGGCGCCCGCATCCGTGTAATAAGTATTCGATAAACCCGAGACCCAAAATAAGGTGTTGGCGTTGGCATTGGCCCTTTGCTGCTTAAAGTAGCGCAGCACTTGGTCGTGCTGTCCGCCCGCCTCTTCACCATCTTTCATCCAGTCATGCAAGATGCTGTTGTTGGACATGTCATCCGATAAAATAATGGCCGGCATCAACTCAGCCCGCACCTGTTCGGCAATACGACCCACGCTATTAGGCAAATATTCTTTTTCGGTCTGCCCATAATACAAACCCGAGAATTGATTTACGTTAATCAGCGTCGACACCAGCGTTAATAACACCAATGCCAAGGCGACAAAGCCAATAAATACCGTGCGTAATTTAAATTTTTGCATGCCTGCTCCAACAGCCAAAAAGTACGTGCCAGCGCCAGCATTGGCGTGGACACTTCATCTAATGTTCCTTTGCGCGCCGCGTATTTGACTAAAAAATCGGCAACATTAAGTGCTAATGGCCGCCAGTGGGCAAAAGAAGACCTTATTATATCGACACTAGGATACAAAAGTTGAATTAAAAGTCATATTTAGCATATTGCGAATATGGAGTCACAAAGCCGTTACATTTTAACACTCAGTCAATAAAACCATCTTTAAATAAAGATATAAAATCAACATGATTATCATCAACTTGACATGGATTCTGCCTGAAAGTAAATGACTTGCTCAGTATTTGTTAATTTTCAGATATCGTTTATTGCTAAGCAAAATTACACTTTTAGCGTTTTTCTGCCAGGGCAAGCGTCAGGACTGTGCATGCTTACCGCTTGATAGCCACTTGGTAGCTGAGGGCGCCACCTAAATCTATTGGTAAGCGCGCCGCACTTAGGCTTTAGCCATGCACAAGTCTGTGTTCGCGAGCGCCCCGCATTAGGCAGTTACAGTAAAGTGTCGGTGATTTTAAGCTGAGCTATTCACTACCTTATCGTCCTAATTATCTACTTAACGATGCACTTATCTATTCACTTATCTATTCACTTAACTATTCACTTAACTATTCATCTAATAAGAGCTAAAACGTGCGCCTTGTGTAACGCGAGCGCAACACACTGAATATGCAGCCTAGTCAGACATAAATACTAATAGTTTCAGCTTCTTGAGCCGCAAGGCTGGCATAAAATCGGCCTTTGCTGCTGAGGTTTGTCGTTAAGGTCAGTTTTTGCTGCTTTTATTGAGCTAAATGAGTAGAATGTGTTGCTGCATTATTCGAGCCGGTTGAAGTTTCTCAAGCTGAGCTTCGCTAATAAACAGCCAGCCTTCGCCGACTCAGTCTGCGATGCGCATCATTTTAGAGCTGTTTGAGCACCGGCTTGCCGGTGTCTTTTCAAGCAAGGGTCCTATCCACGTCAGCACGCCTGATGTAAACAAATGTAAGATAATAATTATGTTAGTTGTAGCAGCACTAGGCGGGAATGCCTTATTACAGCGCGGTGAGCCGCTTACGGCCCAAGTACAGCGCGAGAACGTTAAAGTAGCCGCGCGAGCCTTGGCGCAAATTGTTCGCGCCGGTCATCAATTGGTGATCACCCATGGCAACGGCCCACAAGTGGGTTTATTGTCTTTGCAAGCAGAAGCCTATAACGCAGCAGAAAGCTATCCGTTGGACGTATTAGGCGCACAAACCGCAGGCATGATTGGCTATTTAGTTGAACAAGAGCTAGAAAATGCCCTGCAAAACAGTCGCCCGATTGCCACCTTGCTCACGCAGGTAGTGGTGGACGCCGCAGACCCGGCATTTTTAACGCCGACTAAGTTTATTGGGCCCGTCTACAGCCAAGAAGAAGCCGAAGCGCGCGCCGCTAAAGCCGGCTGGCAGATTGCCCAAGATGGCAATAAATGGCGCCGCGTAGTAGCCTCCCCTCAACCCTTGGATATTCCTGACTTAGGCGTAATCCAACTGTTGGTGGAAAAAAACGTGGTGGTGATCTGCAACGGCGGTGGCGGTATTCCTGTGGTACGTGATGCCAATAACGGCCTACAAGGCATTGAAGCTGTGATCGATAAAGATCTCTCTACCGCATTTTTGGCTAAGCAGCTTGGTGCCGATGCACTATTGCTACTGACGGATGTTGAAGCCGTATACCATGCCTTTGGGACTCCAGAAGCGCAGCCGTTAAGCACGCTGACCGTAGCCGAAAGTGATGCGCTTAACCTACCCGCAGGCTCCATGGGACCAAAAATCAAGGCCGCATGCACCTTTGCCGAATCCGGTGGCTTTAGTGCCATTGGTCGTTTATCTGAGGCGTTGGCATTATTGGCCGGTCAGGCCGGTACCCACATCGTCAGTGAGCAGGCCGAGTAAATTTTTTAGGCGCTATACCTGTCGCTAAATTAAACAGGCTCAGCCGCTAATGCGGCTGAGCCTGTTGCTCTTATAACACACCTCTTCATACGCCAATCTCCAGCTATCTTCCCTGACCTAATCCTCAATTCATCTAGTATTCAGTTCCTTCGTTCAGTTATACGTTGAGCTTAGCCATCAATTGTTTCATTCACTCAGCCGCCGGTAAGACGCGGTGAGCTGACTGAGGACTCTGCGTCAAATTCGGCAAAATAAGGTGCTAGCCGGTTTAGCTAAGCTGGGGCACGAGAAGGGACGGCTGGCTAACAGGGTATGACTAAAGACGGTATGACTTAGTATTATCCATCGGTATTTTTCTCAGCACACCTGCGGTATCTAAATAATAACGCGCCAGGTCTCGAGCTAAAAACAATGTGCCCGAGTAATAGGACAGCGCTTCTTGCCCTAATTCATTCATGCTGCGGCCTTTGGCCCCACCGCTATAACGCGGGCTAAAGTGGGTGAGAATAAGATTGGGCAAGGCCACGGCGTGGGCAAACTCGGCGATTAATTTAGCCGAGCTATGCTGGGGATCGACTTTAGACTGCTGGCTCACGGAGTCAGCAAGCTCTTGGGCAACGCCTATCTTGTCAGCAATGTCTTGGGTGTATGTGGCTTCATGCACCAGTACTTGTGCCGAGCGCACCGCCTCGTGCAGTAACGCAGGATTATCATTATCACCCGCCACCACCACCTTACGCGCAGGCCTATTAGCCAACAGGTACTGGGCGCTATCTAGACGGCGGCCATCACTCAAGATGACGGTTTCACCCCGCTGTAATTGCCCCCAAATCGGCCCAGAAGGTATGCCTTCGGCCAGTAATTTTTCCTTATTGAGCCGACATGGCAACTCAGCTTCGGTAAATTGATAACCAAAGCACGGCACGCGATGGGATAAGGGGAAGGCCGAGACGCTCATTTCCTGCAGAGGAACAGGCTCGGTAAGGGTCGCCACATCGATATAATCCAACGCATAACTCAAGCTTACTTGTGTAAGCTGCAAAGTCAGGCGCAACCATTCTTGCAACTCACGGGGGCCAATAATCATCAGGGTCGCCGTGCGCCCCTGTAAACTCGCGCTGGCCAGTAACCCCGGCAAGCCATAGCAATGGTCACCGTGCACATGAGTAATGCAAATAGCCTGTAAATGATGCAACGACAACGCCGTGTGCAACACCCTATGCTGGGTGGCTTCGCCACAATCCACCAACACCCACAGCTTGCTCTGGGCTTTTTTCACCGCCAAACCCGATACATTACGGCTTTTAGTGGGCGTGCCCGCCGACGTACCTAAAAACTGCAATTCCATAGACACCTCGCTATCCGCTAGCCGTGAAACGCTTATCCTTGCGACTAGGTGACTGACTAGTCTGCGAGAGTCCAGTGTTAGGCCGTATTAAAAAAAATTGCCAGCCAAACGGTAATTTTATCTGCCTGAGGATGCCTGACTTTGTGTAACGTGTGGGCGGGAATATGCATAAAGTCACCGGCGCTCAGCGTCAACTCGCGGCCATCGGCAAACACCAAGCAAGCTTCACCTTGCAGCACCAGCACCCATTCGTCTTCTATTTGATCATACCAACCGGTAGCCGGCGAGCTGTGCCCCTTAGACACAATGCGCTCGATGCGAAGTGCCGTGCCCTTAAATAAATCTAAAAAGTGCTCTGCGCTGAGATCATCAGGCAAGTTTTCAAATATGTTGGCCAAAATTTTGCCTCTTTCACTGACTAAGCGCGCCTAACTTTTTGCATCCATTACCCCGCATCGAACACCGCTCATCTAGCTCTCTTGCTGAATAAAGCGGTCACCCAATAAGCCCGCATCAAAGTGCCCCACTTTCACATAAATTAACGCGCCTTCTTTACCGGTAAAAGGCGCATGTTGGCTGTATCTGGGATTTCTCAGCCAAGTACCCGCCGGATATTCACCGAATTCATCACAAAACAGCCCTTCCAGCACTAAAATTTCTTCACCGCCCACGTGCATATGTGCACTAAATTGGGTATGGGGCGCCCAGCGTACCAAGGCGGTATTCACGCCATTATGTTCATGTAAGGGCATGACCGACAGGCCAAGAACTAAGCCGGGTAGCCACTGCGTTTGTTGGGTATCCACCCTAACTTGCGCATTGTCATCGGCGGCAAACTGCCACAGTTTAACCAGCAGCGTGCAGCCTGCCAGCGTGTAGGGCTGATGGTGACTGCCCGGCGGATTGCGCAAATAGGTGCCGGTTGGATAATCGCCGTGCTCGTCAGAAAGCATACCCTCTAGCACCAGAATTTCTTCTCCGCCATCGTGAGTGTGGCCGCTATAACCCGCACCCGCCGCGTAACGCACTATGCTGGTGGCGCGCGCCACCTCAGCACCGGCTCGGTCAAGCATCATCCGGCTGACACCCGCTAATGGCGAGTCAATAAATTGATATTGCTCTGGGCGTATCACCACCCTTTGGTTGAAATCACTGTTTATTTGCATAGGTTTCTTTGCACACGTTCTTTGTATAGGTTTAGCGACCTAAATTAGCTGACTCATTGAGCTTAGTCGCCGGATGCGCCTTTACCACACCTGATTCTGAGTAATTTAGAGCAGAATATAAGATAGGGCAGCCCTTGGGATGCCCTAGAAACGAATCGCTCATGTTAACCGAAGTGGTTAAAGCACAGCTTATTGCCATCCACGTCTTTTACATAAGCACCATAAAAAACGTCCGCAATGCGTTGGCCAGGCGCGCCATCACAGCTCGCGCCCAACGCAATGGCCTTATGATATAACGCATCAACCCCCTGCTTACTGCCCGGAGCAAATGACACCATGTTGCCATTCCCCGGATGAGCCGGCGCATTATTAAAAGGAATACACACGGCTAGCATAGGCGCGGCCATGCTCTTACCAATAAAGCTGATGCGATCCATGTCGATCAGCACTTTCGCGCCCTGGTCGGCTAATAATTCGCTGTAAAAATATTTGGCCGCGGCCAAGTCACTGACACCTAAGGTGATATAGCTGATCATATGCATACTTCCTAACGGTTAAAAGACGGCTGCACTCTACACCTAGTACTTATAATCAAGATAGCTAAATTAGATTTATTTAATGAAATGCGAAACACCTCTCATTGTAGGATGCTCGACCTTGTGCCTAGCGTCCGCCTTGTGCGAGCAATCAATCTTGGGTTTGCAAGTAGTGCTCATCAATATAGCGACACCAGGCATCAGTCTCCACCTGAGGCAGTTCGCTGTCGTCGCGAATATTCAGTTTAAATTCCACGACCGAGCGCCATTCTGCACTGCCCAAGTCGGGACCATGGCCTTGCCCATCACTTGTATTAAGGTCGTCTTCCACGGCCTGATACCAAGTGGTATGACACAGACTAGGTGGCAACTCGCTGGGCGTGATTAACTGAGGGCTATTTGTATTCGCTTGCTGCGCGGCGCTGGTTTGCACTTGCGCACTCATTTGGGCTTCAGGCTCAATCTTGGGTGGCTCACCACTGTCATCAAAACACCCGATTAAGCCTAAGGCCGCACAGCCAAGCAACCAAGGGGTAGCCGCCATCGCTGTTAATGACTTGGCTGTTAACCGCTTGCCTCCTAAAGTCGCGGCGCGTAACACCCTCATTTTAATTGCCATCTTGCTTTCCTTTAACAACACAACCGAATCGCTATGATGCAAGATTTTCACAGCGCTTGAGAAGGGATAATGCGAGAGCTCAGACACATTTTGACCATCTGACTCACCTGAATACATCTAAAAATACTAGACTGCCAGAGCGTCATGATCTGCGTGTTTTGCCATTGATATATTTCAGGAGAGTAATATGCAAAGAAATTTAAGGCTCGCCCTCACCACAACCCTGTTATTAACGGCCTTGTCCGTGCAAGCGGCCCCCGCCGTAAGCACAGGTCATGGCGGCGCCGTGGCCACCGTATCGGAACAAGCCAGCCAAGCTGCATTACAGATTTTAGATAAAGGTGGCAATGCCATCGATGCGGCCGTAGCCGCAGCCGCCACCCTGGGCGTTACCGCCCCCTTTAGCTGTGGCATTGGCGGCGGCGGTTTTATGCTGATTTACTCAGCTAAAGACGACAAAGTAATTAGCATAGATCACCGAGAAACCGCGCCTGCTTACTTTACCCCTTCGGTATTTTTAGCCGATGGCGTGGCCCTGGAATGGGAAGCCGCAGTTCCCAATGGCATTTCGGTGGGCGTACCCGGCACAGTTTTAGGTTGGCAAACCGCGCTTGAGCGCTATGGCACCATGAGTTTTGAACAGTTATTAGCACCCGCCATCAAGGTCGCCGACGACGGCTTTGCTGTCAGCGAAAACTTTAATCGTATTAGCCAAATCAATGAGCCAAAATTTGCCCGCTTCACCAGCGCCAGCCAACTGTATTTAACAGCAGGCAAAGCTCATGCCATCGGCCATCATTTTAGTAATCCCGACTTAGCCAACACCTATCGCCTGTTGGCCAAAGGCGGCGCTAAGGCATTTTATGAGGGTGAGCTTGCCTCCGATATAGTGGCCGCCGTGAATACCCCGCCGGTTACCGAGGGTACGCACGTGCTCTCCGGCCAAATGAGCTTGAACGACCTTAAAGATTACGAAGTACGACTGCGCCAGCCTATCCATTCCACCTATCGGGGTTATGATGTCTATGGCATGGCGCCGCCCTCCAGTGGCGGTATCGCCATCGCCCAAGCGCTAAATATGCTAGAAACCTTTGATTTAGCGAACATGCCTCGCGCCGAGGTGGAGCACTTGTATCTGCAAGCCTCGCGCTTAGCCTTTGCGGATCGTAACGCCTATGTGGCCGACCCAGAATACACGGATGTGCCAACACTTGGTTTGCTATCGAAAGACTACGCCAAAGCGCGCGCCAAGTTAATGACAGGCACGGCACTGGCCAAAAGTGACGCCGGCGACCCGTTTCTGTATCAAGACGATCCATCTATGCCGCAGCGTCCAGCAAGCAGCAAGCTCGGCCACGAATCCCTGCACACCACGCACTTAGCCGTCTCAGACCGCGAGGGCAATGTAGTGGCCTACACCTTTACCATCGAAGATTGGGGCGGCAGCGGCATAGTGGTGCCCGGTCGCGGCTTCTTATTGAACAACGAGTTGACCGACTTCGATTTTAACGCGCCACACCCCAACGTGGCCGAAGCCTATAAGCGCCCGCGCTCCAGCATGAGCCCGACTATAGTGCTCAAAGATAACAAACCCGCCTTCACCATAGGCTCACCGGGCGGCTCAACCATTATCACCACAGTGCTACAAACCATGGTTAATCATATCGATCTGGGCATGTCACTGAGTGAGGCCATAGACGCACCGCGCTTAAGTCAACGTAACGGCGACACCACGCTGGTAGAAACCCTATTAAACTTCCCTAACAGCGAGCAAGCCAAGTTATTAGAGGCCAAAGGTCATAAATTCAGTGAAACCGACCAAATAGGCGCCGCCAACGGCATCGTATTTAACGCTGACGGTACTGTCACCGCAGTCAGTGAGTCTAAGCGCCACGGCGTTGGCACGGCACTGGTTCAAAAACAATAAGCCCCAAATAGTAGACTTAGAAACAGTAAGCCCTGCCCCATGAATAATCGGCTGGCTTTGCCATAATGCAAAAGGGTAGCCTGTTGGCTACCCTTTTTAGATCTCACACCGCGCGTTTTTCTACTTTTTCCGTTTATAAGCAAGCGCCATATGCAGACCGCCCTAGGCCTGTGCTCGGTCTCGCTCACTCGCCTTCTTGATCAGACTTTCTTGGTCAGTCCTGGTGGCATTGCGATGGGGATAAGCACCTCATTGCGGCGTAAAAACCACAGCGTAAAAGGCGGATTATAACGTGCCCAAATAGCCTCGCCGCTTGCCTGATAGCCCTTAGACTGTAGCCAGGTTTCAAGCTTACGTTTATGGATGTTATAGCTTGCCTCACTCCAACTACCGGAATAGCGGATCACCGCCATCTGCTGTGTGGGCACCTCTTGCAAATGCACGCTGGCGTTTTTGGGCTGTGGCGTATCTGCTAATTGAAATTCCGCAGGCATAATAAAACTCACCCACCAGCCGCCGCTTGCTTGGCTCGGGCTGTGTTGCTGCTGACCTTCTTGCTGCTGAGTGACGGGAGCTGTCATGGTGATTTTTTGCTGACTGAGATTATGGCCAGAAATATAGCGAAACAAGCGGCCAAAGGCCTGCTTACCCGCCTCGCTAAAATCGCCGTTCACCTGAGTTTGCGCCAACACATGGCGCTCATACTCGCGCACTTCAAAAGGCATTTCTTTAACTAGCAGGCTAAACTTTGCTTCTTGGCTTGCCATAGGCTGTACGCTCCCATCAGAAATACCGAACCTAAACCTAACTCTAATCGCGCTATCAGGATCTAGCCCTAAGCTCAGACGCCCTGTTCATGAGTTGTGTGTACCGCGCTTTTTTGCACCGCAGTTTTTTGTACCGCACTTACGCCTTGCCAGTCTTCTAAGTCTTGCTCTGGGTGCTCACGGCGAAAGCGCGCGTATTGCTTAATACCGAGCACGTCTTCGAGTATGACCACCTGCACGCCTTTTTCTTGCAGCAAGGCTTCAGTGCCGGACGCATTGGTTACATCCCCCACCACCACTTTGCCAAAGCCACGCATATAGAGCAAAGTGGCGCACACCACACAGGGGCTCAAGCTGGTATACAAGGTAGTGCGACTAAAATCACGGCGCCCCGCATCTTTAATAGCGGCGGTTTCACCGTGGTTATAGGGATGATTTTCTTGTACCAAGGTATTGTGCCCCTTGCCGACAATCAGCCCGCTATCATTATCGACGATCACGGCCCCTATCGGGCAGCCGCCTTCATCAAGACTTTTTTCTGCCAAATACACGGCGATACGCATAAAATCCGCCGCACTTAAGTGCGCCACCAGCGTATCATCGATTAATACGCCAAGGCTTAGGGTCGGCATATGCGCCATGGCTCTGAGTACTGAGTCCGTGATAGCCGTATCTTTTTTTAATAGTGCCGTCATGGTGGTGGGTCCTTATTATTGCCGGTAAGAGTGGACAGAGAGTGTGGACGAGGAATGGTGATAAGCCTCGCACCGTCGGATCAGGGCAGCACTATCTTGGCGCCATTAAGCTGCTCGGCGGTAGCCGCGGGCTGCATAGAGGCATTGTGTGGATAATGCTGGCCATCAGATTGCAGAATTTTTTCTTCTCCCCCGCTGTGCACGATTACGTCATGCCAACGTTGGCTTTTAGAGTCGGCCACGCCTACAGGCGTGCGCGTGACTGTGCTTTGGGAGATGACATTAAAACTGGGGAGCATATTTGGTGGGCTTAATACTTTGCCCTCAAGCACTAACAGCGTACAGCCCCCTGAGCCGCACCAATCGCTACCGGTGAGCAACACTAGAGCATCTTCCACACCGTCACTGTTTAAGTCAAAAAAGCCATGTTGATAGTCAATATCCGCTTGCTCAGTAAATTTGGCAATGGCCGCAGCCACTTGCTCGTCTGCCGTTGGGCTGTGATCACAACCGGTGAGTGTGAACGCCAGCAGTGCAGAACTTAACGTCATTCGTTTACTTGTCTTCATGGGCTGAATCCTTTTTTACTGCGCGATGGTAACGCTCTGAATATTAAAACTTTTATGCATGATATGAGCACGGTCAACTATTTATAGCCGCAGACGTTAATAAGACTGGCCGACGAGTTGCTTGGCGTGACTCAGCAAATGCTCGATAAAAACCGCTACCTTAGGCAAGCGCAGCTTGTTCTCCGGATAAATAAGATTAAGCTCTTGGGTGCCAGGCTCGGCGGCCACATCCCACGCACCCAGTACAGGGAACAAGGCGCCCGTCTCAAGATGAGTAAGCAATAGCCAAGTAGGGCATAGCACCAAGCCCTGCACCAAGCAGGCGGGAAAATATTTGTGCAAATTTGGCACTCAGGTCGCGCCGCGCACCCGCAGTTAAACAACGGCAAGCCCGCCGTTGGCTCCAGCGCGATTGCCATTGATGGAGACGTTCATACTCCCGCCGACAAGCAAGCTATACGGTGCCACTCGAGATTAGACACGTCGAGATTACCGCTAAGTAATACCTCGAAACTAATGTGGATTTTGTCGAAATTTTGCTTTTAAAGACTCAAGACTTCTTCGCCACGACTCTTTGCTACGATAAGCACTGAACCCACGGAAAAATTAAGATTAACTGATTACCAACAAAGCTCAGCCATGTTTCAGTAAACTAATCATCAATAAATTCAAAAAGATACATGAAACGACTCGTATTTTCGGTAAGAATATGGGACTCAGTTTGGTGTTTTGACCTTGTAGGGGACCGTCTCTTCGGCGAAGAGGACTTCGGCCCGATTTAGTGTTTTGGTCTAAATCTAAACCTCAATAACAGCCAGCAAAGCTGGCCAGCCGAAGTCCTCTTTATTAAAGAGACGGGCTGCTACAAAGGACAAACCAAAACAACGCGCATCATGGCTGAAGTTCATACGTAATCAGGTAAGATTAAGACCAAAACGAACATTGACTTGGTAAGACCTTACAAGAGATATGCTCTTGGTTTGTCGCTCTTCGTCAGTGCGTTCCGTGCCTCTCGCAACAAACAAGCGTGGCAAAAATAGGTTTAAGTGTTCGTTTTTTCTTTGCCAAGTTGGGCAGTCGCATACAAGCACATAAGTTATGCGTGATTACTTATCGTGGCAGATTTTCGTCAAACGGCGGCCAACGCCATGGCGGCGGGTTTAGTGGAGTGGAAATACACGCCGCCAACGGCTACCTTATCGACCAGTTTTTGCGTGAAAGTGCCAACCCGCGTAACGACGAAAACAGGAATTCGCTGGAGAATCGCGCCCGTTTTCTGATGGAAGTGCTGAGCGAGGGAATTAACTGCCCCCGTGGGCGTGCGCCTGTCACCGCTGAACAGTTTCAACAGCATGAACACCCACGAGCCGCTGGAATTTATCCGCTATCTCGCCCGGCGTCTTAGCAACTTGGAGCTAGCTTATCTGCACGCGATGCGCGGTGGTTTTTTCAGTATGGAAGGTCCAGACGTACGGGCGATGACGCGCGAGCATTACCAAGGCCATCTGATGGTGAATATGGCATTTGACGCCACCGAAGCCGCGGCCCTGTTACGCGACAACAGGGCTGACTCAGTCACATTTGGTAACACCTTTATGGCCAATCCCGATCTACCGGCCCGTATCAAGGCGGGTGCCGAGCTCAACACCCCCGACTCAGATACCTTTTATCCCTCAGGCGCTGCTGACTATCCATTTATGAGCGCGTAAGACTCAAGGCAGGCCGAACTTTCGTACTAAGCCTACCTTAATACGCGCCTACTTTATTAACGACTTTTTATTCGATTTTACTCGGGTTTTAAGGTCTGTTTTGGTGGGCATCTTGTAAGGCAATCACGGGGTCGGCATCCGCGTTAAGCCCAGTCACTGCGGCACTTAACACCAACTGCTTATCCGTCACGGCAATGGCCGTTGCTGACAAAAAATTGCCCGTCCCCACCGAACGCGCCAGCACAATAATCTCTGGCTGCTGATCTCCAGTAATATCGGCCAGCAACACTTTCTCTAGCACACCCTCTCGGGGCAGGATCAGTCCATCCATAAAGAACGTGGTTTCATTAGGCTCGTCTGCCGTCTCATAGAGACGCACGCTAACACTCCCGATAGAACGCGCTTCAAAATCCCCTTCGGCGACCACCAGGGTTTGCCCGTTGGGCAAGCTGGTTTTAGTCACAAAACGCATATCATCCGCGGCGTGAGCGGGTAAAACGGAGCCAACTAGTAAGGCTATCACTAAGACGTTATATCTCATCATTTCAAGTCATCTCCCTCTTGCTGCTGCTCACAGCCTAATTACTGCACTCTACCGTCAACCCTCGATAGCTCAAAGCGTAACAGCAGGTCATACACTCAGGGCGCTTATTTATCAGCTTCTTATTTATTACCCACACCGATGCATTATGCACGCCATTTATGGCCGACTAAACTACAGTAACCTCGCAAAACGCTTGTCTGGTTTTATTTTCGCCAATGTTGCCCGCTATGCTCAGTGCTTTGCACAACTAACAAGGATAAAATCCATGACCAATAATCTCGCCAATCGCTTGCGCGCTAAACTGCATCACTCTGCTGAATCGATGGGCAACCTATTAGTGGAAGTGTTCCACTATTTAGCCTTGTTCGCCATTGGCGCCATGACGGTGTGGGCCGGCACGCTGGCCGCCATCGACATGTTTGCCAAAGGTGCGGCCTCCATCGACGATATTTTATTGTTGTTTATTTATCTTGAACTGGGCGCCATGGTCGGCATTTACTTTAAAACCAACCATATGCCGGTGCGTTTTTTAATCTATGTGGCCATCACCGCATTAACCCGCTTAATGATCTCCGATATCTCGCACCATAATGCCCCCGATATGGGCGTGCTCTATGTATCAGGCGCCATCTTACTGCTAGCCATTGCCATACTAGTGGTACGCTTCGCATCGGCGCGTTTTTCTGGGGTTACCGTCATAGAGAAAAGTCAGCTTGAGCAGATTCAAGCCGAAAGTCACGAAGGCACGGAACGCTAATTTTTTGCTTACGTCGTCAATAATCGGCAAAAGGCGAACGTGACTAAAAAATCAGCATCAGCCCGAGCTGGAATAACGCTGGCTTAACGTTTAATGGCTGAACAGTATGAGTGAGGAGTGAAGAAAGGGGCGGATAAGTGTGGCAACGCTTATTTAATTATTTCATCTTTACCGATGGCGTCTCGCGCTTCTGCTGCCGTCATCTTTAGCGGCGTATAGATACAAGACACGCCGCCATTGGTCAGGGCTATGCTAAAGCGGTGATCACAATTAACCGCTGCGAATAAAACAGGCAATTGTTCATTACCAAAGCTAGTCGGCAAAAACAGGAGTTTTTGGCCAGGTTGACAGGCCAAGGCGGTGACATCTTTCTGCCAGTTTTTTACTTCGCAGAGCTGTTGTTGATCTATGACGGCCGCTGCTTGCTGGATCGTCTCAGCCTCAGGCTTACAACCGCTCAGTAAACATAATGTGATGGCGCTCAAGATAAGATGTTTAAACATGAGGTGCTCATTATTAAATAATTATTTGAGGTGTTAAGTATGGCTACGCCCGATTAAGGCCCAGCCATAAGGGGATTGGATGCGGACGGATCAGTCGCCTTGATCCGCATCACGAATGCGGTCACGGCGCTCGAACTCTTCTTCCATGGCCGCATTGATTTCATCAAGCACTGAGCCCACGTCAGCATCTTCACCCGTGTCGGCAAAGTCGCCACTGAGCGTTGAGTTAGGTGTTAAATTACCTTCTTCATAGAGCGCCCACATTTCTTTGCCGTATTGGGTGTGCATCAGCTCAGGCACAAAGGCACCGTAATAGCGGCGCATGTTATTTACATCGCGCAAAAACATGGCCTTAGCGCTGTTATTGGCCGCCGCATTCACCGCTTGCGGTAAATCAATCACCACAGGGCCATCATCATCTACCAGCACGTTAAATTCGGATAAATCCCCGTGAATAATACCCTCACACAACATCAATTTGATGTAGTGCATCATAACGCCATGATCTTCAAGGGCTTGCTCGTCTGACATGACAACGTCGTTGAGTCGAGGCGCTACATCGCCGGTGTCGTCGGTAACCAGCTCCATCAAAAGCACACCATCGATACAACCGAAGGTTTCAGGCACACGCACACCCGCTCGGGCTAAGCGAGATAGCGCATCCACTTCGGCATTTTGCCAAATTTTCTCTTCTTGCTCGCGACCAAACTTCGAACGCTTAGCCATAGCGCGCGCTTCGCGGCCACTGCGCACTTGGCGCCCTTCTTGATATTGCGCCGCTTTTTTAAAGCTGCGTTTAATGGCATCTTTATAGACTTTCGCACAACGAATGTGCTCACCACAGCGAACCACGAACACATCGGCTTCTTTGCCGCTCATCAGGCGGCTAATAACTTCATCGATCAACCCCTCTTCAACGAGTGGTTGTAGGCGTTTGGGTGTCTTCACAGGCAACCTGCTAAGTAGTGTCGGTGTTCAATCATAATGTTAACGAAGATGCTCTATGTGAATTTGAGTATTGAGAACAAACAGGATATCACTTTTGGCGATTAAGAGCAGTGCTGACGCTAAGGGACTGCACTGCTTTGCCTAATAACCTCTCTATTTTGCTCTTAGTTGGCGTAAATTTTCGCCGACCTAAGGCGCGAGTCGCATATCGCATAAAGACCAACGCCACTCCTCATCGCCAAGTAAGCAAAAAATTATTCGGTTTTAGCTAGCGTTGGCATTATTCAGAATTCAGAAAGTGGGGCAACACAAGTTTGGCATGATGGGCATGTATGGTGGCGTTTAGCTTTGAGGCGTTAACGGCTGATGCCGAGCTACGGCTAAAGCAAAGAGCTACTTGTTAGTAGTAGAGGGAAATTAGAGCGGATAGGATAAGAGGAACTCAGTTCCTCATTATCTGTACCGCCGAGCTCATTTAGCTTACTCAACGGCATTAAACAGTCACTTAAGCTTGATCATTCATGGAAGACAACGGCGAGCGTGGATCATGCTTACAGGCGCGGGCCAGTATCTCAACATAAAACTCGGGCAGCTCTTGGGCCACAACGTTATCAATCAGCTTGTTGAGTTCAGAAGGAAAGGTTGGCGTGGCCTGCTCAGCTGAAACACCAAAACGGCAGTCAAACGCCCAGTAGTTCATACCGCTAGGCAGTGTTTTGTTACGCTCTCTCTTCAGGTATTTTTTAATTTCATGCTTAATGGCATCTACCCTGCGCGCGAGTGGTAACTTAGGGTCAGCTAAAGCGAATGTCTTTTTCATGGAGTTCCTACTGGGTTTCGATAACGCTGCATTCAACACTCAAGGGTTGAATGATCATTGAATGACGCATTCTACATGGTTAGCCACAAGATAACTGCCAATTTCAGTGGATTTCTATCGCCAAGCACAGCTCAAGCGCAAGCCGTACGCTACCAAGGGCCTCTACAAGCCTCATTCAGAGCTAATTTGAGTTTTATGGACAAAACATAGCTCGCCATTTTGCCGCCTCGCTCGCACCGTGCAGGCTAAATACTTAGCTCTTGTAATGCTAGCAGCGCCGCCTCGGCATCCGTTGTCGGCACAAAAATATGATCGTGATAAAAGGCCGCAATAACATTGGCACTGATACCTTTTGACGCCAACTGAGCAGAAACCGCCGCCGTTAGCCCCACCGCCGCTAAGCTAGAATGTACGGTAAGCGTAATTTGGCGAAACGAGCCGTCGAAGCTGAGCCCAGCGGCTTGTGCATCTGTTTTTTTCAGCACCAGTGTCAGACCTTCTGGCTCCGCAAAGGTAGCAATCGGCGCTAAGCCAAGATACTGATCCACACTCCCAGATACGCTGCAAAACACATACTCTGTAGCGAATAACCTTGGCTTTAATGACGACAACAATTCATCCAACGCAGTTATTCCAGACATCTCACTTATCCTTATATGGCTTGTTTATATGACTTCAGCGTCAATAGATTCAATGGGTTACAAGGCGGCCGTCTCTTCGGCGAAGAGGGCTTCACCACGGTTTTATGTTTTTTATTTAAAAATTGCCAGCAAAGCTGGCCTGCCGAACAAGTTGGCAGCTACAAAAACCTAAATAAGGCAGCGTAATGGCTGAGGCTCATAAGTAATCAGATATTTATATGATAAGTGTTATGTAACTGGTGATAGCTGACGAGTCTAATAAGTAATGTGTATTTTCGTGCCCACCGCTACTAAGGCCATAAACTCATCCATTTCCGCATTGGTTAAGGCAATACAACCATCGGTCCAATTAAATCGTTGATTGATCGGCGACAGCCAACCCCAACCATTCATTTGACCGTGCACCATAATAAAACCGCCTGGCGCCACACCTTTAGCCTCAGCATTCGCTATATCTTGCTCATTCGGATAAGAGATGTGCATGGATCTATAAGCGATAGAATCTTCTTTCTTATAATCTAAAATATACAAACCTTCGGGTGTTTTCTGATCCCCTTCTTGCTGCTTATGGCCTTTAGGATCACCACCAAATGAGACATGATACGTCTTAACGATCTGGTCTCCCGCCAGTAACACCATCTTACGCTCAGATTTTTTAACCGTTACCAAATCAACTTGAGCCATCGCCACGCTCGAGAGCAACATGCAACCTAACATAAGACACCTCATATCAACTCCCTTAGCACGGCTCACTGTGCATCCAGTGACTGAATTAGTCGGTAACGGCTCAATAACATTAAAGACCCTCTCTCAAGCATTCACATTTCCTGGTCTGGGATAGTATTGATAACGTTAGCCGGCACGCCCGCAACCACAGTATTAGCAGCTACATCTTTGCTCACAACCGAGCCTGCAGCCACCACCGCATTTTCACCTATCGTCACCCCCGGCAAAATCGTTGCCCCAGCCCCCAGCCAAGCATTCTTTTTAAGCGTAATACCTTTAAGGTCGAGATCTTTTCTTCGCGCGGGTGCGAGCGGATGATTTTCGGTAATGAGGCTGACTTTAGGCCCAATCTGTACATTATCTTCAATGGTGATCCCGCCCATATCCAAGAAGCTACAATCATGATTGATAAACACCTGACGGCCGATTTTTATATGCTGCCCAAAATTGGTGTAAAAAGGCACAAAGATAATAGTACTGCTATCTATGGTGCTGTTCGTAATCTCACTCAGCCGCCCCCTGATCTGATGCACATCCGTCGAGGCATTCAGCAGTGATGACAACTTAATGGTTCGGGCAATTTTTGCCCAGACTCGCTTCATCTCGGGGTCATCGTGGTTAATGATGCCACCCGCTAGCATTCTATCGAAGATTCCTGCCGTATCTTGACTCATATTCAAATACCTATTCTTTGAAGGGATTTATCACGCATTTTTTGCAGCCCGAGCCGCAGCCACTCACTTGACCCTTGTTTGGCAAAAGGTTTAGGCTTTGAAGATTAATATGGTACTCAGGCTACAGAGCAACAAGAAAAATGCCTAACTCACCGAGGAATGATCATGAATGATTTGATAATCCCGAGCCATTGGAAAATAAAGCGTTCCACCCATTTCTTCACTAAGGATAATATTCCTAAAGCGCTGCTCACTCATCACAACACGGCGGAAGGTGTGTACGGCCAAATTTGCGTGATGCAAGGCACTGTCACCTTTTATGGGTTTGCTAATGAAGCCGCTACCGCGCCAGAAAAGACAGTCGAGATCCAAGCCGGCCAGTTTGCGGTGAGCCCGCCACAATATTGGCATCGTGTGGAGCTAAGTGACGACGCGCAATTTAACATCAACTTTTGGGCAGAAACCGACACCGGTAATAAAGCCATGTTCAAAAGCTCGCGTATTCACAATCAGTCCATGGCAGAGCTGTTTGATACCGTAGAAGAATAAGCTCTGTGTCTGCCATCGGCATAACAAATAAACAGGGTACTTCGGCAGAAATTGCCCGCCCCTGAAACTAAGGGTTAGCGAATAAACTCCGACATGGCAAGGGCGTGACTCGACTGTTCTCCTTGCAAGCCCGCCTTCACCCCAGCTTGATTACCCACAGCTTGGTTCTGACTGGATTTTAGCTTTCCGATTAATGTTTCAATGCGGATCTCAATTCCCACCAGCCCGCGCATCAAACCTTCGAGGTACGCTTTAGGCGCATCATCCACAGCCCAAGGCTGCTCTCGCGCTTGTTCATGTTGATGAGTTAACTGACTAAGGTGCGCTTTAAGCCACACCGAGTCTTGAATAACCCGCGCGCTGCCGCCTGCATGCACCGCCAGATAATTCCAGGTGGGCACTGCGCGCCCCGCCTCTGCTTTGCTGGGGTACCAAGATGGTGAGACATAAGCATTAGGCCCTTGAAATACCGCCAACACAGAACAACCGCTCTTCAAGCGTTGCCACACGGGATTGCTGCGCGCCAGGTGGCACTGCAAGGTGCCCAGCCCACCGTCTGCTCCAAGGCTTAAGTAAAAAGGCACATGATTAACCTCTATACCTTGCTCATCGGCAATCACCAAAGTGCCAAAGCTATAGTCACGAATATATTGCTGCAGTTTTACTACATCGTCTTCTTTAAAATGACGGGGTACGTACATGTAAGCCTCCTGATCAGTCCTTTAGTCGCTCACACGGGCTCAGCGCCTGCCTTATCCAAGGTCAGCAACGTCTGCACCCAAGCCTCGGGTTCTTGAGCCCCAGAAACTAAATATTTGTTGTTAATAATGAACGCCGGTACCGAAGTGATGCCCGCCTGCCGATAGTTGGCTTCGTCTTCACGCACCTTGGCACCGTATTGATCCGATGCTAATACTTGTTTGGCTTTTACTGAGTCTAACCCCAGTGCGGCAACGCAACTTAAGAGCACCTTGTGGTCGGACACGTCCATTGCCTTGCCGAAGTAGGCCTCGAACAGGGCTTGCTTGAGCGCGGTTTGCCGGCCTTGTTCACCCGCCCATTTAACCAAGCGATGGGCATCGAAGGTATTGCACGTTGATCGCTGCTGTATTTTTTCGAAATTAAGGCCAAGATCTTTGGCAACCGTCATCATATTATGCTGATTGGCACGCATCTCTTCTTCACTGCGCCCGTATTTTTTGGCAAGTGCGGGCAAGATGGGCTCACCTTTGCCGCTGTGTTCAGGATTCAATTCAAAGGCATGCCATTGAATGGTAAATTCATATTCTGCGGTCAATTGCTTCATGGCACGCGCTAATCGAGCATAACCGATAGCACACCATGGGCAGGCAATATCGGAAACAATATCTATCTTTACCTGTTTCATCATGAGTCCTTTAGATTGACGTTGTGAGTGGCCTGGTAAACACGCTGCACCTTGTCTTCAATCTGACGGCACTGTGACTCGAGGTAGCGGCTCGAGACTGCCACCAAGGATTGCGGCCAATTTACTGCACAAAGTTGCAGCATAATAACAAAAATTGAGTCTAATACTTGCGCGCAGACCAAGGAAACTCTATGGTCTCGGCCAAACATTTAATGGCAAAGCACGACTAGGAAACGAATGATGTCAAAGGAAACGGCAAGTAGCGGCGATAAAAAATACCGGCCGCCAGCGACTGGCTTTAAGTGGGCAGGCCCAAGATTAGAACGCGCGCTTAACCAAGCCACCATAAAGTCGCCTATTTTACGGTGGCTGTTGTCATTTCTATTTTTGCCTATGGTTTGTCGCTTTGGCATGCGCATTAACTATTCAGCGGATAACTTTTACGTTGAAGTACCGCATAAAAGATTCAATCGCAATGCCTATGGCACTATTGGTGGGGCTGCCTTATTGGCCAACTTAGAGCTGGCCGCGGGTTCTTATCTGTTTATGCGTACCGATGGCGGGCATCGTCTGGTGTGTAGAAACATATCTTATCGTTTTAGGCTGCCGTCGAATAATGGCCTCCACTTTAAGGTAGAGCCCATCAGCCAAGACATAGAGGAGGGAATCAAAAGCAATAAACCCTTTAATGCTGAGCTTAAGGTCAATGTTTATACCCGTGGCGACGCCCCCGGAAAACCAGGGC
Organism: Oceanisphaera sp. W20_SRM_FM3; assembly: GCF_052119705.1. Taxonomy (NCBI): domain Bacteria; kingdom Pseudomonadati; phylum Pseudomonadota; class Gammaproteobacteria; order Aeromonadales; family Aeromonadaceae; genus Oceanisphaera; species Oceanisphaera sp. W20_SRM_FM3. The sequence continues at coordinate 32,101 of NZ_JBGQOP010000012.1, forward strand.
ACCGTATCGGACGAGGCGAAGTCACCTTTCATTTGTGGCCCGTTCAGGAGAGTGAGTGATGCGCAATCTGCCCACGGCATTTTTTCTTGCTTGCGCTTGGTTCTGGTGCATCGGCGGATTTTTCCCGGTATTGCTTGATCATGACTTTGGCCCTGTGGCCTTTGTGGTGTTCTTTATCGTTAATGTCACGGGCGCGGCACTGTTTGGCTTCGTATTAGATGCTCAAAAAAGGGCTCGATTTCTAGCACGCTTCGCGCCATCGGCGCAGTTATTCTCCGTGGTCGTGATCGCATATCATTTCGTTTTTATTTCGTGGCTCACCACCCTGCTCGGCACGCTTTGGCCCATTATTGGCTTTCTTGCTGCAACTTTTGCCTTTATTGCACTGCGCCACAGGCTGATTGGCCTGTCTATTGGGGTGTTTGTGGCGACGGTGGCGCTGTTTGTAATGGCATTAAGCTATCCTGCGCCCATTGCCCCACCAACGCCCATTGCCGAGGGTTTCATACATTATATTCTGCCCTTAGCCCTTGGCTTTCTGCTGGCACCTTACTTTGACTTAACGTTTCATCGCGCCTTTGCCGAAAGCCCAAATCCGCGGCTGAGCTTCCTGATTGGCTTTGGTGGCTTATTTGCTTTGTTATTAGTGGGTATGTTCTACGCTACCCCTATTTTTTCCGCTTTGATCACCCAACAAGGTTTGGCTAACCCAGCCTTGCAACTTGTTGTGGGGTTGCTCGTTCTGCAAACATCCTTCACCACAGCCGCACACTTACGTGAGCTAGAAGGCAGCCGCTGGTTGAAGATAAAATTTGCTCTGCCCACAGTGGTGTCTATCTGCCTGCTGTGTGGGTTTCACTTCGCCGTCGCTTGGCTGGCGCCAGCATTCAAATTCGCGTTTGGTGATCTCATTTATCGCACCCTGCTCTTTGTTATCGGGGTGTTATTTCCTGTTAATCTCATCTTCGGGGGCATCAATCGGCCCGCACTCATAGCCGCGGCTATACTCACGCCTTGTTACACGCTCGGCTTTTTGATAGGCGGCCCTTATGCCCCCGCCTTATCTATTGGAATGGCCGCGCTTGCTGTCATGGTGTATGTCTGGCGTGAGAATGTGTTTCGTCGCGTCTAAACGGATTGCCACTGCAAAAATGACGTTGATGATAAGTGGCAATCAATTTGATAAATCGTCACCCTTTTGCGCGTCTTTGTTCGCAACGGCGCAGCCATTAAGTTCAATATGGTTTTTCAACATAGTATTTTAAGAACCGACTTAAGTTTCAATTATGCGTGTTTCATTTACCTCACGCGGCATCGAGCAAAGGGCATTGCTCGTCACTCAATCACCTAAGCGCCGCTCTAAATAATATTGCTCATCTCGGGCGCGTTGTCGCTCCCAGTCCAGCTCACGAATGTTGTGGCGTAAGTAGCGCCGTATATCATTATTGTCTTCATCTCTTAATAACAGCTCTAGCTGCCGCGTATCTTGATTCAGTGCCTCTATGCGCTGCTCTGCATCATAAAGTTGTTTGCCTTTCTCGTAAGAAACTAAAAATTGCTGCTCTAATGCCGCAGGGCAAGCATTGCGATAAGGCTGACCTTGACGCCCTACTATCAGTGCATTTTCAGGTGTGCAATAGAGCACTATGCCTTGTTCCCGGCCCTGAGCATAAAGCACATGATCAGGTCTAACATCAACTTTAGCGCAGGCTTTTTGGTGATCGGCAATGCGGGATAAGGGCTGGCCGTTACGCCCATCGCGAAAGCCCTGATCCAACCAATTAGCCGTTAAGCACTCTTGCTTGCTCATGCTGGCACAGCCGCTTAACGCTATGACGCTGGCGGCCAGCCAAGTACCAAACCGCATATTTTGACTAAATAAATAGCTGGATAAAAACGCTAAGTCATTCGCCATTATAAATATTCCTCAGAAGGGAAATGGTTTGTCATACAAATAACATTAGCACGAGCGAAATTACGTTTCACAACCTCATTGACCAAAAGGCCGGAGTAGTACGAGGAAGTAGCCATGAGCATGGCACGCCATAATATTCAATACATCAGCCTGACACTGTGCCATATCGGCCGACTCTTGAGGGAAGAAACACTTACTTGGCGCGGAAAATAGCTAAAACACCATTGGGGAGGATTTCCTAAAACTTTCTTAAAAACTTTCTTAAAAACATAGCTACACTTTAAGCCGTGCTTAGGCACTCTGTCTCACCTTTTTAGTCTCACTTGAGAGGTCAGTGTTATGAACGAAGATATTGTTAAAGGTAACTGGAAGCAGTTTAAAGGCAAGGTCAAAGAGCAGTGGGGAAAATTAACCGATGACGACCTCGATGTCATTGACGGCAAACGCGAACAGCTGGTTGGCAAAGTTCAAGAACGCTTCGGCATAGCGCAAGACGAAGCTGAAAAGCAAGTTTCTGACTGGGAAGAATCGCATAAATATAAATGGTAATGAGCAGCAATTAATAAGGTCCGAATGGGCCTTATTGAACAGGCCACCTTTCTATTTTCAACATACACACGCTGCTATTGAATACACTTTAATATTTATTTAGCTCTACCCAACCAATCTAATTGAACATTCACTATTAAATCGGGTGAGAGAGTCAATGGCGTATTTCAATAAAAATCTATAATTTACAACTTAATAAACGGAGAATAGACATGGCGAACATCACCTATCATTGCGCGGCTGATGGCTGCAATTGTAAAGTGGCCAATGATGATAACAATGTTAAAACTGCAACCGGTTTATTTTGCTGCCAAGCCTGTGCTGAGGGCCAAGGATGCAGTCATGCGGGCTGTGGCTGTGCTGAAAAAGAAAGAAGCTGAAGATAGACGGGTTAGAGGCTACCGTCTTGTCGAACGTGGCCCTCCGCGTAGCTAATATATGCACGTAAGTAATATCTGCGTAGCTAAGATCTGCGCAGGTCACTACAAGGCGGTGCTTAATCTGTGCGGTGGCCACGGTTAATCCACCGACGTATGGCGGTTGACCGAAACCTAGGCTGGAAAGGCGCACAGAAGTACGCGGCTATTATGCCGCAGGTCTTCGACTTATAGCAGGATCCGCCACGTAAGTTACACAATGAGGTGTACACAGTCACAATCACGCTAACTGACTACCAGCGATTCCAGTATGTATGCGCTGCAAACGAGGGCATTAGCGTACCGCTACCGCTCGGAAATTAATGGCGTAAGTACTGCGATCATTAACGTTTAATACGCCACATGCCCCTGATGGGCGAAAGTACGTCAGGGGCATTGTTATGAGCTAACACCTAGCCTCACTCTGTATTTCACACTCAGTTATGTGCTCACCCGCGCGCTTCTCGCGATAAGCTGGGCCGAGCAGCAAGGCGATGTGCTATGTTTTTTACCACGAGTCTGCAATACCACTGTCTTTAACACTACTAGGACTGTTAACCGCATATGAGCCGCAAATCAAAAGCACACCCCAATAAACCAAACGCTAAGCAAGCGACGCTTCACAGCAACACACCTTCGTGGCGCGTACCTCTAGTGATGGTGGTTATAGTGATGCTGATGGCTATTGGCCTGTGGTGGGTATTGGTTGAGAGCAAGACTGATACGCCTCTATCCGATACAGGAACATCTAGCACAGATGTATATGAAGCTGCTTTGAATCAAGCTGTTCCACCTAAAAAGGAAATCGCAGACCCGATTAGCCCATCCCTCGTTTCCTCTGCAATAGCCCAAGCAGCTGCCCCTGCCCTCCCCCCCACAGCGCCAAGTTATGTGGGTGGCCAACATTGCCAAAGCTGCCATCAAGCAGAAAGTAAGCAGTGGAAAAATTCGCACCACGACTTATCCATGCAAACCGTCAATACCCAGACCGTGTTAGGCGACTTTAATAATACCGACTTTGATTATGCGGGCACGCGCAGCCATTTTTTCAAAGATGATAAACGCTTTATGGTGCGCACCGATGGCGCCGATGGAAAATTACAAGATTTTGAAATTAAATATGTATTTGGTGTTGAGCCGCTACAACAATATTTAATTGCCCAACCAGGGGGGCGCTTGCAGGCGCTGAGCATTGCTTGGGACAGTCGGGATAAAAAACTGGGCGGACAAAAGTGGTTTCATTTATATCCTGAATTAGCCGTTACCTTTGAATCACCTCTGCATTGGAGTAAACCCTCGCAGAACTGGAATTTTATGTGTGCTGAGTGTCATTCGACCCAGCTAAATAAAAATTATGACGCTGTAACTAAAACCTATGACACGCAATGGGCCGAGATTAATGTCAGTTGCGAGGCATGTCATGGCCCAGGCTCACACCATATTAGCTGGGCACTGCAAGTAGATAATAGCAAAGCCGATAACCGCCAAGCACAGGATAATGGGCTTACCCATCAGTTTAATGAACGTAAAGGCATAGTTTGGCAACATGATGCCAGCACCCAGCAACCGGTGCGCAGCCAGATGCGCACCACAGAGACCGAGATCCAAGTATGCGCGGCCTGCCATTCTCGGCGGGCACAATTATTTGAAGATGACCGCCAAGGGCAAGCGTATATGGACAGTTATTTGCCAGCCTTGCTCGATGAAGGGCTGTACCACGCCGACGGCCAAGTGGATGCCGAGGTGTATGTGTATGGTTCTTTTATACAAAGTAAGATGTACGCCAAAGGTGTAACGTGCAGCGACTGCCATAACCCGCATAGTTTGGCCATTAAGGTACCCGGTGATGGAGTTTGTATGCAGTGTCATCAGAGTGAGCAATATGCGAGTCCGCAGCATCATTTTCATCAACCAGGCGCAGCCGGTTCTCAGTGTGTCGATTGCCATATGCCGACCAAAAACTTCATGGTGGTCGATGGGCGGCGCGATCACAGCTTTCGTATTCCTCGCCCTGATTTAAGCTCCACCTTAAATACGCCTAATGCCTGTAATGACTGTCACCAAGATAAAACGGCGCAATGGGCCGCCGACAATATCCAAACTTGGACTGGGCGAGAGCCGCAAGGTTTCCAGCATTTTGCTGAGACCTTGAGTGCTCAGCGCCAGCTCGCTCCCGATGCCGAGCACCAACTGCGCTCACTCTTACAAGACTTAAGCCAGCCTGCTATCGCACGGGCCACCGCAGCAAGCGCATTACAGCACCCGTTGACCAAGGCATCTGTGGCTACCCTGCAACACGCATTACAAGACGCTGATCCCTTAGTGCGCGCCGGTGCCCTATCTGGGCTTAAACCTTTGCCATTGCCTATGCGTTGGCAATTAGTAGCACCTTTGCTTAAGGATCCGGTGCGCGTGGTGAGAAGCTTGGCCGCCGAGACGTTGGCAGATATGCCACTGGCATCATTGCCACCGCTACAGCGCAGCGCGTTTGAACAAGCGAGTCAGGAGTATATTACTTCGCAGCTACACAACGCCGATACCGCCGCCGCCAATGTTAATTTGGGGAGTTTTTATACGGCTCAGGGGCAATGGACTAAGGCACAAGCGGCCTATCAAGACGCGCTGGTATTAGACCCCGATTGGCTGGCGACTTATATTAATTTTGCTGATCTGTATCGGATGATGCAGCGAGAAGATGAGGCGATTGCGATATTACAACGCGGCATAACGCAGCTCCCCACAGCCGGTGATTTATACCATAGCCTAGGGTTAGCCTATGCTCGGCAACAACAGCTTGCCCCTGCTATAGCATCATTGGCAAAAGCGGCGTTGATAATACCTGACAATGCGCAATACACTTATGTGTACGCCGTAGCATTAAGCTCTAACGGCCAACACTCACAAGCCTTAACGGTAATTAAAGACTACTTATCTCGGCATCAAGACCCAAGATTATTACAGTTACAAAGCCAGCTGCTTAGCCAGCCTTGATGATATGTGTTGCATAAGTCATCAGTGCGCCGTATTTGCCCCTGTTTGCATCATTACGGTAAAAATAGCCCTGAGTGCTATCAGAACTGAATGCCTAATCCCAGATACGGCCCGGCCATCGTCATATCCCATACGGTGCCCCCTTTTTCGTAATCCCAATAGAGCTGGCGATAGCCTGCTTTGGCAGTGAAGTTTTCAGCAAACTGCCAATCTGCACCCAGCAGTAGCTGATAAGTCAGCTTAGAGCCTCCGCCGCCCACATCTCCATAGGCCAACAGCGACCATTGCTCATTAAGCGGATGTAATACCCGAACGCCAATCACGGCGTCAGTCCAGCTGTCTGAACCGCTGGCGGTCTTTTCGCCGCCGGGAAAAACTATACTTGGCGTGGAGTTGATAGCCACACTGGCTTGCGTATCAAGCTGGGTGTAGCGCAGCGCCCAAATCATGTCGAGGGCAGTGCTGTTATCCAGTACGCGATATGCCACCGAGCCTTGGGTGATATACATTTCGCTGCTCACATCTAAGGCGCCATTAAGCGTTACTCGACCAAAAGGCCCGGTGACACTTTTTGAACCCTGATCGGATAATTTAACGTAGATAGTTTCTAAACCGTAACTCCATGGCCCTTTTCGAGCGGTGACTAAGCCCATAAAGCCCATGTCTAGGTCATCAACAAGGTCGCTAAAAGGCACATCTAACTCACTGGTCACGCCGCGCACGCCCACGGTTCCATCCAGACCTGCGGCGAACAAATAAGGCGTCACTTCAAATTGCCAGTGCTCACCTTCGTCTGCCAAGCTCGCTAGACTCAAGCCGCAGCTCAGCAACCCCAGCCACAAGGCCGTTTGTTTGTAACTGTCGGGCTTCTTACTATCCTGCTTATGACTGTCCATAGTTATCTCTCCTGCCCAGACATTGCTCTTGCCATAAAAAGCCCCAGCCTGAAGTTGTGTGAACTCTCTGCTAGGGCTGTTTTTACATGGTCTGACTTCTGCCTGATCTCGCTTATTAACCTAGCCTGACTTTTAACTTAGCCAAGCATAAGTCACTGCCCACACAGGGTTTCACTTTGTACTAGCGAACCTTAGTGCTGTGCTACATTTCAGCACTCTGTGCCTCAGTACCAGTCTAAAACTTAAGAAGCAGGCACCACTTTGATGGCTACCGACTCTTGATAGACAGCATCGACTCTGTCGCCCACTTTGATAGCGGACATATCAATAGCGGGATCTACCGCCAGCGTCATGGAGTGCTCGGCACCTTGCAACGTCACGGTGCGCGCTGTGGTATCTAAAGCTTTAACTGTGCCCTCTACTTCTACTGTTTTACGGATAGTGGCGCCGGGCTTTTGACCAAGGGCGGAGCGAGTAAGGGTATCGGTTTCAACGCGAGTGCGCAGCGCGCCCGCCTCAGCTGCTGGGCTGAGTGCCAATGCAAGCCCCATGTCGTGAGTGATGCTAACTTTATCACCCACTTTAACTTGTGCGAGATTACGCACTTCATCGCCAACCGCCAGACGAGTGACTTCGCCCTCTTCACTGCGCAAAGTAACCACCCTATTTTCCTGATCGATGGCTTCCACCGTGGCGGTGGACGTCATATGCATGCCTGCCGACACTGCTGGCTTTTGGCTCATCGCATCCATGGCAGGTTCAGCGGCAAACAAAGGTGCCGTCAACATGGCGCATAGAAAACCTGTACTCCAACCTAGTTTAGAATTTTTCATTAACTACTCTCCTTAGCGGTTTGTTCAAAATAATGATTAAACTGTCACGGCAACCATAACTTTAGTTCAGTTTCGGGTGCTGAGGGTTTACTGTGATGTCCTCGCCAAGCCGACTATTTTCTAGCCTAGTTACCCCTGCAATTCGAACTCCCCCGGCTTCCACGTTTTATCGAACCAGCTTTTCTCAGGGCCATACAGGCGCAGCAGCACACTCCAGCCTCTGCCGGGAACGGTCTGGATCCAGTTGTTTTCATGCCCCTTGGGAGCCGTCGGTCCAAACCAGACATCCACTGAACCATCGGCGTTAATGACGATGTCTTGGTCTTTACTGCCTATGCTTGGGAACTGCTGGTCAGTCTGTAGCATTGAGCGGGTCTGGTTGTCGTAAGCGACGAACGACCAGAAGTCCTTGGCCGGGATGTTCGGTGGCAGCTGGATTTTGTAGGTTTTGGCACCGTCCAGCGGGCTACCCTTGGCGTCGGTAGTCGCCATGACATACTGCGAGCCTATACCCACCATTTCGAAGGCCATCGCCGGGGTGACGCCGGTGTAGTTGTAGTGAAACAACACGCGTGCCGAAAGGTTGCGCACACCCGGCTGCGAGAGGAACTGGTAGCTGCCGCCGACAAAAGGGAAGAACCATGCGCTGCCCGGACTAAGGTATGCTTCCTTAATCCGGGGCTTGAAGGCGATGGTGCGTGCGGTTGCATTGCCCACGGCCACGGCTTCTGTAAGCGTCTGCTTAAGCTTTTCGTCGGGAGCAAAGGGCTTGCCTTTCTCAATGCCGATGGCGGCGAGTATGCCGAGGATTTCTGGGCTGAAAGCTTCGTTGGGCTCTGCCTGGACGATCTCATTGATGTCCTCAAAGAAGCTGAAATCGTTGCCGCCTATGGTATTGAACGCCTTGCCAGAAACATCGAGATACTTCATCGCAGGTGGATTATTGACGTCGGCCAGCGGGTAGACTTTGGCAAATTTCTTGGTGTTCGCGACTGCGGTCGCAGTGCTGCCATCTTTAATGAATCCGCGCCAGAAATACAGGTTCTGATAGGTTTGGCTGTGCAAAACAAAGTAGCCCTCCGGCACCTCCCCCTTGTAACTGGGTGGCAACAGCAGGTATTTACCCCCCTTGCCCTTGTCAGGTCCTGCGTTACCGATATCACCAACATAGTGAAACCAGTGATCGTTAACAATACCGAGAATATCGGGTGGCGACTCGATTACCAGCGGGCCGTCTTTGAGATCCAGCCACATTATGTTGTAGATGCTTTCCGTATTGGGGGTAAGGAACAGCGATTTGGAGTCCATCAATTGCTCGAAGATCAAAACCGTCTGGTTGTCTCCGCCCTGGCTCTTGATACCCCTACCAGCCGCGTGAGCCGATGCACCCGGCAAGGCGTAGAGAAAAGCTTCCACGCCATGCATGAACTGCAGATGTTCATAGAGTTTGTCGGCAGTCTCCTCGGTCGGAAAACCCTGCGGAAACTCCAGCGCGCCAAGCCGAGTTTCTAATTTGGCGGGCGTGGTGATCGACGCCGGGATTTGGGTCGTCATCTTCATTTTGGGGCTGGTCTGAGCCAATGCGTTTGGCGCGGACAGCAGGGCAGTAAGAACAACGCCTACCACCCTGATGGTGGTGGTGTCAGATATCGTTTCCATGGGGTCTACTCCTATGCTTGCACTTTTGCTTGTTTGTAGGCGGCCCCGGATAGCTCTCCATTCGGGGCAATCTACAAACACGCTCGGGGTTGAATACCAAGGGCTTGCTTGCAAGCAATTTGTTACTTGGTCTTGATGATCTGCGGCGGTGTCCAAGTGCCGTCAAGGACCGAAGGTTTCTTGTCCTGCGGCCAGTACATGCGCAGCATCGGCAGGAAGTCGCCTTTTGGCGCTGGCAGCCAGTTGGATTCCTTGTCCTTGCCGGGAGACTCGTACTGGAAGTACAGGGTTATTGATCCGTCGGCATTGCTCTTCAGATTGTCCCGCGGACTGACGGTGAACTTGTTCAGCACGTTCGGCACAAACCACCAGCCATTGTCAATCTCATACATGGTGATCGACCAAAAGCCCTTCACCGGAGGCTCTTCCCCTTTGGGAAAGGTCAGCGTGTACTGGTTTGCACCATTGAGCGTAGCACCGGTGCTGTCCACTTGTGCGTAGGGGTAGACGGCATCCTCCTGTCTATTGGCGGGCCAGCCAAACGCGGCCACCGTGGCCCGCTTCAGATAGTTTGTGCCGTATTCGCCCAAGCCCTTGCTGATGATCCAGCCGTTCACAATTTCACCCATCGCAGAGACATTGCCCTCGATTGTCTTGAGTGCTTGCTGGGGCACCCCCTTCAACGCCTCCTGGGTGGCACTGTCGAGAGCGCTCAGATCAAATGCCTTGCCAGGCTCGATACCGATGCGTGCCATGCGGGAGAGAATCGGGGCATCTGCGGCGGCCGGCGGTGCGGCTTTAACCAGTAGTCTTGCCATCATATCGAAATAGCCTTTGACCCCTAGATCGGTAATGACCTGCTGCGGTTTGTCGGTCATCGAGAATGCCGGGCTTTTGTCCACTGGCGCAGCCGTAGGGGTGTAATTCTTGCCCCAAGCCGACAGCGGAGTAATCTTCAGTTGCGCTTGCACGGCATTGACCGCCTTGTAATCCTGCTCGGTGCCGTCGGCGAAAATGCGGCCAGCGATGACCATATACTGCGTGGCCACTGGAATGTGCTTCACGCCGGCAGGCACTTTGCCTTTCCAGTCCGGCCCGGTGAACAGATAGTTTGCGGCCTTACCGTCGCCGGTCCGCGAACCCGGTGAGTTCGCCAGGTCACTCATCCAGAGATCAACGACCTCGAACAAATGATACCGCGAGCCAAAATCCGGATGGCTGAACACCTGCGGTTCGGAAAGATCGAGCCAAGCGAAAGAATACAGCGTGTCGGCGTTCGGTGCCGACACACCACGATAGTTGGCTCCGGGATAGCGAGGGACATTGCTGAACATCCCTGTCGGCGCCTTTAAATCCTCTGTCGGTTTGGGAACATTGGTCATCTGCACCCGCGTGATTTCGGTAGTCATCAGCGAGTAGCCGTAGATGTACGCCTCAGTGGCGATCGCGCGTGCTTCGGCTGGCGTGACAGCGGCTTGCGAAACCTCGTTGGCGTAGCCCGTCAGTAGGGTCAGTGAAAATACGCTGGCCAATGCCAGACTGGTGGTGCGGCGGAACGTGCTCATGATGTAGCTCCTGATTCGTGGATCTGTTTGCTCTGCCCAAGGAGGATCTCAATCTGAGGCAGGCGCAACGTTCGGGCGATTCTGGGTCTGTTTGACTCCGTTTTGATCAGCTTAGGCTGGGCCCATGAGCCATCCAGCGCGGCCTCGGCGAGCCAGTACAGACGTATGTAGGCGGCAAAAGGTCCCTGCGGTGCGGGCAACCAGTTAGATTCTTTGTCTGAGCTAAGTGATGCGCTCTGGATGTAAATCGTCAATCCGCCATCGGCATCTTTTTTCATGTTTGGCAACATAGATGAGTTGATCAGGTAGTGGTTGACTCCAACCTAGCTTTAAATTTTTCATTAACTACTCTCCTTAGCGGTTTGTTCAAAATAATGATGACGCTGTCATTGTGTCTCACTTCTACCCTTCTCTGACCTTAAGCCTGCTTATTACCCTGAGCACCTCCTGTATGGCATGAATTAGCCAAAGCCCTAGTATGCAGACTCAATATGGTCGCGATGACGGCGACCCGCGCCGCCATGAGTCCTTTAGCCATTTACTTTTTCTGCTCCTGCTCGAGTGATAAATAATTCACCGTCGCACCTTTAATGGTGCCATTAAACTTAAATGGCGCATCATCAAAGTATTCCAGCCCTACGGGCGATCCCAGATCGATACCAAAATCAAGAGCATCATTGGCGGTAAACAATAAAGGAGCACTTATGGGCACCACACCAGAGGCGACTTCTTTACCATCAACTTTAATAACCACGTTAAGGGGACCCGCTGGCTTTTTCTCGACATAGGTGGTCTCTACTTCGATTTTATGTTTGCCTGCCGCGAGTTTCTCTTTGGCACGAATGTGGGTGCGCTCAATCTCAAATAAATTGTATTCATAGCTCAGCACCCCCTCTTTGACATACAAGCTGAGGCCACCGGAAAATGCGCCCAATGCATAGATAACACCATTGGCATTCTCCGGTACCTCAACCTCTACCGTGACTAAGTTTTCCTTGTTACCCAGTGCAGGCGCGGCTACCTCAGGCATACGGGTTATGGCTCCCGGAAAGGCCCAAGAAGTATGAGGTGGCGCCAGACGTAACTCAGGGTGCATAGCAATAATCCATAAGCCACCGCCCACCGGTAAGCCTTTATTTTCGGTAAACTCGTCAAGGAATAATTTTTTCATCTCTGTCAGTTTTTCTGGCATCTTTTCGGCCAGATCATTCGCTTGAGTCCAGTCCTCATTGAGGTTATATAACTCCCACTGATCATTAGCGGGGTTCCAGTCTTTTAGGCCGCTAGGCGTACCGGGTACCCAAGGTAAACGCGGCCCTATAACAGATGCTATCCAGCCATCTTGATAAATGGCGCGACTGCCCATGATCTCAAAATACTGGGTGGTTTGAACCTCCTTAGCTTGGCTGTCGTTAAAGGTGCTGGTAAAGCTGACACCATCTATGGGGTCTTGGTTTATGCCATTCACTTCTTTCGGTGGACTAATATCCAAAATATCGTAGATAGTCGGTGCTATATCGTTCACATCCAAAAACTGTGCGCGTGCCACCGTATCGGGTTTGATTTTTTCTGGCCAGCGTACCGCCAACGGATTACGGGTGCCGCCGAAATAAGACGCCAGTAACTTAGTGCCTTGATACGGAGAACCTCCAGCCCATGCCCAACCGGCGTGATACATGTTGTCCGTTTTTGGGGAGCCGAGTACATCTAGCCCACCCAAGGAGTCAAGCGCTTTTATCTGCTGCTCAATGGTGGCGGGAATACCGTTTTGTGCCAGTAATTCGCTAATGGCACCATTTTGCCCTTCTGCCGACGCACCGTTGTCCCCCCAAATATAAAAGATCAGGGTATTGTCGCGATAACCGAGGGTATCGATTTCATCCACAATCCGACCCACTTGCGCGTCTGTGTGTTCAGCAAAACCCGCAAACACTTCCATTAACCGTGCCTGAAAGGGTTTTTCACTTTCTGGGATGGAATCCCAAGATGCCAAACTATCGGGTCTTGGGGTGAGCTGCGCGTTTTCTGGGATCCAACCCTGTTCTTTAGCACGCACAAATACTCGTTTGCGGTACTCATCCCAGCCAGAGTCGAATTTCCCTTTATATTTGTCGGCCCATTCTTTAGGCACATGGTGTGGCCCATGCAGTGCCCCACTGGCCCAATACATCAGGAAAGGTTTATCAGGAGCCAATGCTTTGTGCTCTCGCAGCCAATAAATGGCGTCATCGGCTAAGTCTTCGCTGAGGTGATAATAATCGTTTCCACCAGAGGTTTTAGGGTGCTCCACGTAGGAGGTATTACGCACCAATTGCGGTTCCCATTGGGAGGCTTCACCGGCGAGAAAGCCATAGAAGTACTCGAAGCCATAACCGGTCGGCCAGTTATCAAACGGCCCTACGGCGGTAGTCTCCATGGCTGGTGTGTTGTGCCACTTGCCAAAAGCAGACGTACTGTAGCCGTAGTTTTTCAGCACTTCCGCCACTGTGGCGCTGCTCTTAGGGATGACACCCATGTAGCCATCCCAATCGTTGGCAAGTTCCGTGATCTGGCCGCTGCCAACGCGATGATGATTGCGCCCCGTTAACAGTGCCGCACGTGTCGGTGAACACATAGCCGTGGTGTGAAAACGATTATAGGAAATACCTTCATCGGCAATGGCACTCAAGGTGGGCGTGTTCATTTCACCGCCGTAAGTATTAGTCTGGCCTGGGCCGGTATCGTCAATCAGTACAATCAGAATATTAGGCGCGTCATCTGGTAAATGACGAGATGGGGCCAGCGGACTGTAAGTCGACTCTTGCATACTGTAAGCCGCCTTACTACCAGATGCCTTGGGTGGAAACGGCAGCACCTCCTGTGCGTAGGCGGGCACAAAAATGACCGTCACCGTGAGCATAAATAAGCTGGGGTATTTTTTAACACTCATGATACACCTCGTAAATTTATCCCTGTGTCTCGTTATCAATAACTGAGTACTAGGCTCAGCTATGGATTATTAAGTGAGTATTCATACTTGCTGCCTCAGGCCATAACAGGCGCGGTAGTTATGGACGGTGCCGTTATGGCGAACATTATTCATTGTTATAAGTTACGTGCATGTCTGTCTTAGTCATGTGTCCCTCCTTGTATCTAAGTACTGTCACTGTGCTGAGTAGAGCAGAATAAGCCCACCAACACGTCAAACTAAGCGCTATGTTATGCGCTCCATTGTCGAAATCCTTTTGGCTCAATCGTTATACTTTCTAGATGCTCTGATTTACTTAACCTTCAGTAGTTTTGGTTGGGTCCAAGAGCCATCCAGCGCGGCTTCAGCCGGCCAGTACAGGCGCATATAGGTGGCAAAGGGTCCCTTAGGGGCGGGCAGCCAATTCGACTCTTTGTCTGGGCCGGGTGATTCGTTTTGAATATAGATAGTCAAGCCGCCATCGGCGTCCTTCTTCATCTGGGGCAGCATGGGCGAATTAATGAGATAGCGATTGATCGGATTAGCGACCAACAAACTGGACGGTAACTCGTACATGGTCAGCGACCAAAAGGCATTCACAGGTGGATACTCATTTGGTGCAAAGCTCAGCGTGTAGCGATTAGCTCCAGTAAGCGGCTGCCCTGCACTGTCCATCCGATAAACCGGATACATGGCTTCTTCTTTAGCGTTGCCATAAATGCCGACAGTACCGAGCCAACGGTTGAGGTAATTGTCCCCGAGAAATTCGCGGCTGCCGAAGACGTCACCTGAAGTGATCTTGCCTTCGGTCAGCTGTTTAACGCCACCGGCAAAGTCTGCCCAAGCATCGGCGCGCCCCTGTTCGATGGCGGTCTTGATTTCAGGTGAAAGCGCGGCTTGATCAAAGGTCTTGCCGCCCTCGATACCAATTTTGGCGAAGCGTTCCCTGAGCGCCACTTCGCTCGGTACTGCTGGGCTGTAGTTCAGCACGAAGTTCATGATGTTGAAGAACTCCAGCGACGTTTTCTGCTCTTCTTGGGTGATAGGTTTAATGAAGTCTATGGCCGGTGGTGCAGGTGGCGGTGCCGTGCCCAGAAACGCGGACAGTGGTTGCACTTGGTATTGAGCTTGGATGTGCTTAACCTTGTCCATGTCGTGCGCATTGAACAACTGGGTGCGAAACACGGCGAGATCGAAGTCGGTATCAGAAAGGTACACCTTATCAATGCCCTTGGGCGTTTCGCCCTTCCAGCTTGGCCCCGCCACCATGAAATTGCCCGCATCGTTGCCCGTAGTTCTCGAGCCTGCGTAGCCGACGATATAAGTGTAAGCGTCGAAGATCTGGATAGAGTAGTAGCGCTCTTTTTCAATTTTTGGTACCGAAATCACGATAGGCTCGGCGCGCAAATCTAAGCCCGCCCAAGAATAAGGTGTGTCCGAATTAGGGGTCTGTACGGCTTTGTCGTCCGGTGTATAGACTTTGGCCAGATTCTTGATCTGATTCCAAGGCGCCATGTATTCAGGATCATTCTTATCCACGAAATACGAGTACTGGACACGGTAGTTGTCCACCATAGGGTAGCCATAGATGTAGGCTTCCTTGGCAATGGCACGGGCTTCGGTGGGTGTGACAGAAACTGAGCTCGCCAACGCTTTCATATCTTGTCCGGCAGTCACCGCCTGCACTGCCTGCTTGGCACTGACTGACCATAGCGCCAGCGCAAACACACTGGCTAAGGTCAGCTTGCTGACGATGTAAGAGTTAGTATTCATCATTATTTCTCCAAATCGCTCGTCTGTTTGTCTGCCCTGACTCACGGGCTCTGGCATTAATCAGACTGAAAGCCGTAGGCCGCTCTTTGTTTGTGAAGGCGGCTTATGCTGTTTAGCTGGAACTAGGGTCTGTTGACCTTTCGAGATGATTTTTGCAGCAGGTTGTGGAGTCTTTATACAAGGCATCGCTTGTGCCATGGAGTCATTCTCCATCAATAAGCGATAACGCCGTAGAAAGGCGCCACAAATGCTGCCCTTCGGGTTCGGCTAAACGCGTTTTTCTCTTTGTTGAGTGGGAGTTTGCTTAGAACGACTAGGCTACACCCCACTCGCCGCGATAAAAACGCGTTTAACTCGAACAAAATTTAACCGCGAAAGGTCAACAGACCCTAATTGACTACCTCCAACTCCCCAGGCTGCCAGGTCTTGTCAAACCAAGGATCCAGTGGCCCATAGAGGCGAAAAATCGGATACCAGCCTTTGTCTGGCACAGTCTGGATCCAATTCGCCTCTTTGCCTTGAGGGGCGGTCGGGCCGAAATACAGGTCCACAGAACCGTCTGCGTTTTGCACCAAGGGATCTCGGGTGCTGTTCTTGCTAGGGAACGGCTGACTGGTTTGCAGCTCGGAGCGAGTCTGCGGGTCATAGATTACTACCGACCAAAAGTTAGCCGCGGGTACCTTGGCCGGAATATTTAGCCGATAAGTCTGGTCGCCATGTAAGTAGTCACCATTATTGTCCACCGCTGTAACGGCATACTGAGATCCTTTGCCCACCATTTTCTCGACCATGGCCGGTGTATTAACCGTAGCTTGGTAAAAAAAGAGTGTGCGCGCATCCAAGTTACGGGCTCCCTTGTCGCCCTCTTTCAACCATTGGTAAGAGCCACCAACAAAGCCGGTACCCCAGCTACTATCAGGATAATAAGCAAAGCCTTCGAGCCTTGGGCGAAAGGTGATAGCACGGGCAGTCGCGTTGCCAATGGCCACACCTTGGGTCAAGATTTTCTTCATCCGTGCGTCTGGGTTAAACGGCTTGCCCTTTTCAATGCCGATCGAGGCAAATAGGCCGCTTAATTGTGGCTCTAGCAGCGATGCAGGTTCGCGCTCGATCACTGTGTGCAGTTCTTCATAAAAGTCGTAAGTGTTGGCATGAATGGTGTTAAAGCTTTTCCCTGAACCACTGATAAATTCCATTTTGGGTGGGTTGGCCGCATCCTTTAACGGATAAACCTTGAGGTCATTTTTAAACATAGCGGTGGCGACATCTGGCTTACCATCCACCAAAAATCCACGTAGGAATAAGAGATTCACATAGCTAGAAGATTTTGAGACGAAGTAGGTTTCTCCATCCACCTCGGCCTGCATGCCTCCTACTGGTGGATTAAGGTCGCCGTCGTAGTCAGGCGGTAGGATCAAATACTTGCCTCCCTTACCGGCGTCAGGTCCTGGGGTCCCCATATCGGTCACAAAGCGAAAGTAGGCGTCGTCTACGGTTCCAGGCCCTGAATTGGCCGGGATTTCCACCACAGTTGCCCCGTCTTTATCCAGCTCCAGAAACGCCAAGCAGTAAACAGTATCTGTATTCCCCGTCAGAAACAGTGGGCTGGAATCAAGTAGCTTGTCCATGATGATGGCTTTGTGCGACGCATCGGCGCCCATCTCCCTAAAGCCTAGGCGCATGCCTTCAATCGAGGTGGCAGGAATACCGTTCAAAAAAGTTTCTGTGGCACGGATCAAATCAAGGTTGTCATACACCTTCTCCACAGTGGCCGCATCGGGCATGCCATCAAAAAAGCGCAAGGTACCTATGGGGGTTTCCACCTGATCAGGGGTCATTATTTTTGTCGGGATCTTGTGATTGTATCCCGGCGTTGCTTGCTCCCCGTAGGTCGGCAAGGAGCCCGCCAACAGCACAACACACGCGATTGAATAGCGATGCCAATCTTTTATCGACTTGAGTGATTTGTTCATAATGTTCTCCAAACGAATAGCCGTAGATCCTTGCTTAGGAAGCGCTCAGGTCTTGCTCGCGCTTCCTAGGTTCAGCTAGCTACTAAATCCATACTTTCGGATTAATCGGCAACCATAATGCCCGGTGGCTGCCAAGTGCCTTTGCCAGGTGGTAAAACGGACGAATCGTCACTTGCCGGTGTGGGCCAATACATGCGCAGCGCCAAGTAAATAGGGCCGTTCGGTGCCGGTAGCCAGTTCGACTCTTTATCTTTGCCGGGCGATTCATGCTGTATATAGAGAGTCAGCGAACCGTCTGCATTTTTCTGCATGTCCTTCAACATCGACGAATTGACTAAATAACGATTGATCGGATTTTTGACCAGCAGCTGGCTGTCCCCGTAGTACATGGTGACCGACCAAAAAGAATTAACCGGTGGCAGCTTATCGGCGGCGAAAGTTAGCCTGTAATCATGCTTGCTGCCATCCAAGAGCTGACCTTTACTGTCGCTACGCGCCAGCAAATACATGGCCTCTTCAGCATCGTTGCCATATATCCCAGCTTTAGCGCCGCCTGCACGCTTAAGCCAGTCGCCGTTGTAAAAAGCGCGGTCGCCCCATAATGATCCTACTTGCCAGCTATTAACGTCTGTGGCGCCGCTGCTCACAAACTGGTTGACCTTATCATCCCCGGCTTTCATGCCTGCGGCCATCGCCTGTTGGTGCTCAGGCGAAAGACTGTTCATATCAAATTCCTTGCCAGGTTCGACGCCTATCGTTGCCAGCTTAGCGCGGATCGCTTGGTTGTCATCAGTGGGGGGAATGAATTCCAGCGCGGCGCCGAGGTAGCGCCAAAAGTGTGTTTTGACCCCAGCCGAGTTCGCCGGCACGAAGTCGATGGCGGGGGGCGCAGCTGGAGCGGGCTTATCTTGAAATACCGACAGTGGCGCTACCTTATATTGGCCTTGGATTTTTTCTACGTTAGGCATGTCTTTGGCATCAAACAGCTGAGTGCGGAAAATAGCGAGCATAAAGGGAGTCGTCGACAGGAAGACCTTGCCGACTCCCTCAGGCGTATCCCCTTGCCAGTTTGGGCCGACTACCGCATAGGAACCAGCTTGGCTGCCGGTGGTACGACTGCCAATGTAGCCATTGTTGTAGAGATTAGCGTCCACTAGTTGTACTGAGTAGTAACGGTCTTTTTCGACCTCGGGGACTGTGATCACCACAGGCTCGGCACGTAGGTCCAGCCAAGTCACCGAATAGGGCGTATCGCTGTTCGGGCTGAGGATGGCGGTGTCTTGGTAGGTATAGAGGCGCGGCTCGTTCTTGATGTGATTGAAAGGAGCCTTAAACTGGCTACCCGCCTTGTCAACGGCATACTCGTTCATAACGGCGTAATTCATGACTAGCGGTAAGCCGTAAATGTATCCCTCTTCGGCAATGGCTTTAACTTGCTCGGTGCTGAGCTGATCTGTAGGTGCGGCTATTGCTGTGGTGTTAACCATAACGGCAAAAGTGAAGGTGGCTAATGTCATTCTCATATTCATCCTAGCTCCATAAAAAACGGGAATTTCACCGACCGAACCTGTGTCATACGGACGGATAACGTTTAAACAAAGTGCCTGTTTAGTGTTGCGTGGGTATGTACCTCCTTGTACATACAAACCCCCTTCATTCTTGGCTTGCAGTGTTTCGCTGCTGGGTATTTAGCTGCTAAATTTTGAGCTAACAATAAAGACTCAAACTAAAACCTTAAGGAGCCGCATCAATGGTGCCCATGATGATTTGTACATCCACCATCGCCTGCTGGCTGACGGTAATAAAGCCACGTTGCGGTCGGTCAAGATCTACCACCAGCGCGATCAGTACCGCAAACGCTATGTTCAACGGCAGTACCGCGACCAGCCTGCGCTTGCCATAAAAGCCAAGTTGCAGCCCTAACATCACCATGGAAAGCAGCGTGATCACCAGTAGTCCGTACCAGACATTTTCTGGGATCTGACTGTGCACTGCCGCCACCTTTCTTTGCTCGCCTTGGCTTATCACCTCTATGATGGATTGCACCACCATAGAGGTGATATCGTCAGGCTTGTTTTCAGCCGCGGCGGTGGCGTGAACCCATAACAATTGATAAATTTCATGGGACTGCGACAACGCCGTTTGCAGATCGCGATCTTGAATAACTTGCAGACGAACTTGGATGTACCTGCGCAATTGGCGCTTCATCTCTAGTTTTTGCGGCGTGGCGACTAAGTCTGCGAGCAGGTATGCGCTTTGCACCGCCGCCGCTTCGGTCACCACGTTCTGATTGCGGGTTTGAAACTGAGACACAGTAATGGAGAAAATGAGCGCGAGGATAAAAGCCAACATACTAAGTAAGCCGGCGACCATCGCACTAATCGAGTCAGGGGTTTCTTTACTTAGTCGAGCACGGCGGCGGCCAATCAGAAAACCCGCTTCGCATGCCATCAAGGCCAGTACCACAGTACCCAAAAAGATGCTGGGTATAGATGCCGAGGTTATCCATCCGGTGATCATTGCCCTTCTCCCGCTACAGACCCGTTAATTAAGCGCTAGCACTAACTCTTATTCGGATACAGCAAGGTCACCGTAAAACGCAGCCCCCACTCAGCGCCATTATCGGGAGCCTCTAAGTAGTAACGCGCACCACCTTGAAAACTGACCATTTGTGAGCCAATTTTTGTAACCTTGCTGTAAGCAAGGTTTAACGGCACCGTCCACTGATCGTCTTCCCAGTTATATGTAGACTCTAATGAGGCATTAATGGTACGCCCTTGACCAAGGCCTTTGGCCAAAAATGGCTGCAAATAAGTAGCGTTGATATCATTGCGATCACTGTCACCGGCAAATGACCAAATATGATTCGCCAAGCCACCATAGGTCCAGCCGTTCGTGGTTTGTTTAAGCACGACCGCAGTCGGCCCTGCGCCCCACTTTTCTGCGCCCAGCAGCTCATCGGTCGCCGTGGGAATGAGCAAAGCCGGGCCCGCCCCCCACGTCCAGCCACTGGCGGTTAACTCCTTGGGCGAGAAAAACAAGCTCTGAGTGGTATCACCAAGACCAAATTGATTACCCGCTTCTGGAAAGATGTTTTCTTGAAACGCAATCGGCAATATGGTGCGCGAAATCATGTTCCAGTCATCACCGATAGAAACCGGAATAACGGGCTGCACATTGAGAGTAAATTTGTAGCCTTTATCGAGCGCTCCTATACCATCGTCGTAGTTCAACTGCATAGGTACACTAATGAGGCTAGCGATAGGATTGGCTAATTGTTTGGCCAGTTCATCGGCTGAGCCTTGGGCAAATGCCGATGAAGATCCAGCCCACCCAATGACAAGCAATAGACTCAGCGGGCTGATATATCTTAAAGACAGGGTGTAATTTAGATGACAGTACTTTTTTAGATGACAGCACTTTAGCAGGGTATATTTTAATGGTGGTGCCATGTCCCTATCTCCATTGGTAAAATGAATATCTCCATACAATGCTAAGAGCATAGTTAATTTTTTTACAGTTACTAAATTAATAATTAAAAAATTAGCGATCACAAGGATAAAAATAAATTAACCTTATAAATATAGATGCAAATGAAACTTTATTAGCAGAACTTTAAATAAACACAAATTAAACTTTAAAATAAATCATATTAATCACATGCGCTTATTAATCTGGATTCATTTAAACCTCAATATGGAAAATATAAACATAAAAAATTAGACATCATTTTTTAATAGAAAAGAGGTCTGGCTAGATAGAAGAATATAGCGTTGTTTCCTCCCTCGGCATGCCCCACACCCAAATACACAGGTCCGATCGGCGTATCTGCGCCTAGAAATACACTGCCGGCAGCAATACCATCGGTACCTATATCCTCTTTATCTTCCCAGACGCCGCCATATTCTAACGAGCCGCCGAGATACCAGTTTAATAGCCGAGAGGGTTGGAAACGTCGGTAGTAGAGTGCAGAGACCACTGCCGCTTGCTGGCCGCTTAATGAATTATCAGCAAAGCCAGACAGATTGAGGAAGCCACCTAAGCGATAACGATCCTGGATTTCGGCTGTGCCGCTCACCGTCGTGTTCACAAATCCACCTAGGCCAAAAATATGCTCGTCAGCTATGGTAAAGAACTGATTGCCGCCCACGGTAAACTGATCGAAACTGGTATCATTACCAAGGTCCTCACGCGCAGTACTATATTCCAAGCGACTGAGCCAACCATCACTGGGGAAGTCGAAATTATCCAGTCGGTCAAAAAAAAGACTGCCGTAAATTTTTGATGTATCAAAACTAAATTCCGGCAACTGGGGCAGCCCTGTTTCTAGCTTAACCTGCCCCGTATTATAGCGATAACCCAGTCGTGCCTCACTGTAAACACTGATTTCTCGGCCAAAAGCTAAATCAGCTTGCCCGTTATAAACGCGATAATCGGCGACATTTTTTAGGTCTGCGTCATAGATACCTATATTCTGCACACCATAGCGCAGGCTGGTATCAACAAAATATCGCGACAGCGTGTCCAGCGGTTGGTACCACTCGCCTACAATCAAAGGCTCAGCGCCCAGCTGAGTACCAAGGCGCAGCTCACCGTTCAAGGGGTTAATGCCAGTACGTAAGTAGGCAAGCCCCAAATTATAGCTACTCTGACCCAGCTCATCGCTGGATAGCTGGAGACCTAATTGGAGATAGTTAGGTCCCCAACTGCGGGCTTGAGCATCGACTAATAGCCCCGTTTGGTTATCCTCTTCGATAATGTCGTATTGCACGGTTTGGAATAGATCCAGCCCATAAATGGTACTGAGATCCTGATTTAGCAATAACGGATCTAAGGTCTCACCAATAGGTTGATGCAGTCGGTCACGGACCATACCATCACTGACGTTTGAGTCGTTTTCGACGCGAATAAAATTCACGACTGGCAGCTGTTTAGCGGGACGGGCACTGCGCATCGCCAGATAATCTTGATATCTAGATACTGATAAGGACAAACCGGTCAGCTTAGCTCGCTGTGTGTCTGCGGCCTCCTGTCCTTTCACTATTGCCTCTTGGGATCGCGTAAAATCACTGCTGGTAATATCGCCCAGTTTGGGCACGATCAATACATCACGTCCAGTTAAGGTGGCAATCTGGCGGTCGGCATTGACGCGGGTTAAAATCGAAGTCAGCTGCAGGGTGATCTGGAATAAATTATCTACATCCTCGCCCGGCATATAAGGGCTACTAATATCGACGGCAATCACAATGTCGGCGCCCATATCACGTACTACATCTATGGGGATATTGTCGGTGATGCCACCGTCCACCAGCAATTTACCGTCAATTTTAGTAGCCGCAAATGCGCCGGGCACAGACATACTGGCGCGCATGGCGGTGGCCAGATCGCCGGAGCTCAGTACCACTTTAGTGCCCGTTTCAATGTCTGAGGCAACCGCGCGAAAGGGAATATACAGCTTATCAAAGTCCGTGGTGGTCGAGATGGGTAAGGTGAGTTCACGTAACGCCAGATCGAACTTTTGCCCTTGAACAGCACCGGTCGGAAACTTCAATTCACCCTGGTCTGTAATGCCGGGCTTAGCTTTGACAAAGTACAAATTGTCATCGCGTTTGCGACGAAACGAGCGATCTTTACGCGGGGGATCGTCATTAAAAATATGCTCCCAGTCCATGGTCTTGAGTGTGGCTTCTATCTCGTCCACCGTCATGCCTGATGCGTATAAGCCGCCAATAATAGAACCCATGCTGGTGCCGGCTATGTAGTCGATAGGGATATGCATTTGTTCAAGTACTCTGATCACTCCCACATGGGCCGTGCCACGGGCACCGCCACCGCTTAATGCCAAGCCAATTTTGGGCCTAGCACCCGATTCAGTTTGTGCCACGCTCGAGCATGAAAAAAATACGCTACCTAAAACCAAACACACACCCAGCACTAATCCATTGCAGGTAATATTTAGGGTTTTCATGGCAATCTCCAGACCATATTGTATTTGGACAAGCACAACCGAAAACTATCACTCAGCGCATCACAAACCCAAAATCTTAAAAGTAAGATATAGAATATTTTTTATTATCGTAGTTTTTGGCTAATCGAATACTAGTTGAGGATGCTGCCCCTTGCTTAATTTCTTTAGCTTGGTTTCCCGCCATTCCCGCACTGCATCTTCCCTCGAGAGTATTCAGTTTTATTAAGTGGCTGGTGTTTATTATTAGCCTTTTCGCTACTGACGTTTTGAGTGCGCCTAGCTTTATTCTATCTGCAGAAGATTTAAGCCAAGACTACACTTGATTCGACCCCGCTCGGCTTTATAGCCCTACCTATAAAGGTGCCATCCTATGTTTAAACAACCGACCTGTTATTCGCGCGTCACCGCAAGCCAGATGCTAACTGGCGTTCTTGCGCTATTTTTCGTACTCGGCTCGCCGCTCACGACTGCTGATGAAAACGATGCTAAACAATTACTTAAAAACATGTCCGATTATCTGGATGCCCAGCAAGCCTACTCGTTTGACTACGATGCTGTACTAGACATAGTCACAGCTGACAACCAAATCATCGGCATCGCCAGTTCAGGTTCAGCTTCCCTGCAAAGACCCAATAAACTTTACGCCACGCGCTTTGGCGGTTTCGCCAATGTGGAGATGAGTTTCGACGGTAAAACGCTGAGCGTATTAGGCAAAGATGCCAATCAGTATGCGCAAATGAAAATAGAGGGAGATACTGACAAGCTGATTGATGAACTCAAAAATGTCTATCACGTCCCTATGCCCGCCGCAGACTTACTGTTAACTAATACCTCTGTGGTGCTCTTAGAAAACGTGACTGATATAAAAGACTTAGGCACAGGCGTAGTGAACGGCGTGGAGTGTGACTCTTTGGCCTTTCGTACCGACGAAGTGGACTGGCAAATTTGGATTGCTCAAGGCGACACCCCCTATCCCGTTAGATATGTGATTACCTCCAAACAAGTAAAAAATGGCCCGCAATACAGCATACAAACCCGTAATTGGCAAACGGGCGATGCGGTAGCGGCACGGGATTACAGCTTTAAAAATCGCACGGATGCCGCTTTGGTTAAGTTAGAAAAACTGTCTGACGCCAGTCACTTACCAGAAAACTTCAAGCACAGTGAAGGAGCAGCACAATGAATAAACTCAAACGAATTGGCCTGACAGTAGTGATGGCTGTTATTGGCTTTGCGGGTGCAGAAATGGGCGCTCAGTTATCCATTCCAGGTTTTGAAAGCCCTATATCCTCGGCGCAAGCTCGGGTGGGTAGGCCGCTAACCCCAGTGAGCGTGGCAGGCGTAGCTCGCAGAACCGTAAGACGCTGTGCGGTAGGTGTGTATAATTGCTAATTAACATCTATCAATAATTCCATGAAGCGCTCGGCCTCTAACAACGTTTGGGTAAGCGCGTACATATTTGAGTACGAATTAAATTAAAAAGCAGCTAAATAAAGTTAACTCACTTATTTAGCTGCTTTTTTGCATGAGTAATGGGTTACCGATAGCTTATGACTAACTTACGGTGTCAATACAGGCCTTTATTTGACTGCATGCTTTACCCGCCACTAACAGCCGACCATGCAACACCGTTTTTAAACTCTGCCGACTAAAACCCACTGGGGTTTTGCGACTGCCAACGCCACGCATCAGTCATCATTTGTGCTAGGCCACGTTCGGCTTGCCAGCCCAGCTCAAGTCGCGCTTTAGTCGGATCGGCCCAACACTCGGCAACATCACCTAGCCGACGAGGTACTAGGTTAAACGGCACCGGCTGACCACTGGCCTGTTCAAAGGCTTTCACCATTTGCAGCACCGAATAGCCCTGCCCTGTGCCCAGATTATAAATGCTAACGCCTGTGTGTTTGGCAATACGTATGAGCGCTTTTAGGTGGCCCTTCGCCAAATCCATCACATGAATGTAGTCACGCACGCCTGTGCCATCTAAGGTCGCGTAATCATGTCCAAACACCGCCAAGGCGGTTAATTTCCCTAACGCCACTTGGCTAATATAAGGCAGTAAATTACAGGGAATACCGTTTGGGTTTTCCCCGATCAAGCCCGACTCATGGGCACCTACCGGATTAAAATAACGCAGCAAGGCCATCGCCCAACGCGAGTCCGAGTTGGCCACATCTTGCAGTATTTTTTCGACTACGAGTTTAGAGGTGCCATAGGGATTCGTTGTTCCTCCCACGGCGCAGTCTTCGGTAATCGGCATGCACTGAGGTTCGCCATACACAGTGGCAGACGAGCTGAATACCAGCTTGAACACCCCCGCTTTTTGCATGGCATTCACCAGCACTAAGGTGCCATTTACGTTGTTATCATAATAACGCAGTGGCTGAGCCACACTCTCGCCCACGGCTTTTAGACCGGCAAAGTGCATGACGGCATCAATGCTGTGCTCGTGAAATAACCTATCAAGCAAAACCGCATCACGAATATCACCTTCTACAAAATGAGGCAGCTGACCGGTGATCCTCATCACACGCCGCAATGACTCTTTTGAGGCATTACATAAGTTATCCAATATCAACACCTGCTGGCCATCGTTGAGCAATTCCACCAGCGTATGTGAGCCAATGTAACCGACTCCTCCTGTTATCAAAATCGTCATCTTTTACTCCTTTAAAATCCTACGATTTATAGACTTCAGCTACTGATAATCATCAGGCATGCCACACATTAACGACACACAGACTACTGGCGTTATGTTCGTTTAGCGCTCTAACGATAGTTAAGAAGGCTGTAACATAAAGGTTCGATACTCCAAGTCGTTAAACTGTTTGTTGAGCATCACCAAGCCTACCAGTGTGGTTGCTAACATAGTGATGGCAAACCCATAGCCATAAAAAATGGGCCCAAGATCAATGCTGACATTGGCCAGCGCTAGGTTGCTACACATCATCAACAAGGTCAGGCATAAGGCGCCATACCGGCGGTCGAGATAGTACATGACGTTCAAAATTGCCATCACCAACACCTGCAGGCTGACGCCGACCAACATAATGTGAAACAGATGCAGATAGGTGAGATCTATGTGCAGTAAGCTCAAAATATCCTCGGCGCAGAGCAGCAGTAATATCAGCGCCATCCCCTGTACCTTAAAAATGGCATAAATGCTCTGCTGGCAAGACAGCACCATGTTATCTCTCAGTTGGCGAATGCGCGTTAAGGTGGCCCCTTTTCTAACGGTGGCATAGAACGTCAGGCAGGCATGAGCAAAGCTGGTTTCCATGCGCAGCATGAATACCGCCATGCCGGGTACAATCGCCAGATAGGCAATGAAGATAGGTAAATCATAAATGTAGGAGGCGCGAAATGGCGCTATGACGACATGAGATGTTTCCTCACGAAACCAGAACACGAACTTGTCTAGCCAGACCCCGAGGTTATAGAAGACACCGCAGGCCATCAGCGAATAAAACGCTTTGCTAGGATGCAAAAAATCAAATGCTATTAGCTGTCGAGCAGGAAAATCCCTCAGCACAAAAAACAGAAACGTAAAGGTCAGTAAGGCTTGGCAAAAGCAGAAAATCAGTAGCAAACCGAGCAGGTTAAGCTTAGGAATGGTCAGGCTCAGCACTATCATCAGAGCATAACTCAACGCCATCGCGAGTAAGATCCGGTAGTATTTTTTCATCCCACTGAGAAAAATAATAAGCAGCCACTGGTTACACAAGAGCACCAAGCTAGTAAAAGTGGTCACTTTCATCATGGGGGTCAGGGTATCGGCGGCGCTCATCACGACGATGCCAACCAAGCTGGCAAGTACACTGGTCACTAGCATGGCACCCAGTAAGTTAGGCAGTACCTGATCGTCTTCTTTGGCATAGAGCCGGTCGGAAATAAAGCGGGTGAGTAATAGCTGAAAAATACCGCTGATGATCAAGGAGCCGGCCATCAGATAGGTGACGATAATGAGAAACTGAATAATCTCATAGGTTGGAAAGGCCGAGCCCATACCAAGCAAACCTATGGTCAGCAACGCCAGAATAGAGACAACCCAAGGTCCTGAGCTAATAATACCCGCCAAGCCATAAGCTTCTACTACGCAAAGCAGCGTATTTCTCTTGAGTATTTTACGCAGTTCAAAGCCGATTCCCGCCATGGATAGCCTCCTGATAAAGTGTGCGGTAGGCGCCGTACATATCTGCTTCATGGTAATAGCGAGTGACGCGTTGCTTACCAATATCACCGGTTTTTTGCCATTGGGCGGTATTGGTCAAGGTGTCTATGATGGCGTGTGCCGCCTGTGCTGGATTAGCAATCTGAATAATGGTGCCTGCCGCTCCCAAAGCAGCATCTTCTCCGCTTGCGCCATCAATAATTTCGCTACAGGCCCCCACTTGCGTAGTAATACAAGGTATGCCTGAGGCCATGGCCTCCAGCAGCACCAAGGGCTGAGCTTCGCTGATGGAGGTGAGCATGACCACCCCAAGCTTAGGCATCATCTCAGCCACATTCTGGCTACCCAGCAATTTGATATGCTCCGTTAGCCCTAAGCTTTCAATCAGTAGCTCGCACTCGCGTACATAAGCGGGATCTTCTGCCGTGGGCCCAATAATCCAGCCTTGTAGCGCGGGCAAGACTTCGACGGCTCCCCGAATGGCACGCACAAAGGTTTTGATATCCTTGATCGGCACCACGCGCCCGATAAGCCCTACCACTAACGGCGGCGTAGTCGGTCGTTGAGCGTAGGCGTTGGCAAAACGCTCGACATCTATGCCATTGACGATCACCTTGGTTTTTTCTATTGGTGCGCCATCTGAGTGTTGCCGATGGCGGTTGCCTTCGAACAAGGAAATAATGTTGTCGGCCTGATGATAGGCGGTAAGCCCCAACTGTTCGAAAAAGCGGACCCAAGTTTTTCGGGTCTGGCCCATGTCTTTGTGCATGCTGGTATCAATCAGGCTGTGCCGGTCAGGGATCCAACTCGCTTGAGCCAAATCGATTTTTCGCTCCTTGGTGTAAATGCCGTGCTCGGTAATGATGAAGGGCCGTTTGGTTTTTTGCTTGCAAAGCGCGCCTAATAAACCGGCATAACCGGTAGAAAGAGTATGAAAAACCTGAGCGTCGGGCAGGTTTCTCGCAATGTGTGCCAGCGTAAATAAAGGTTGATGGACATTGCGATAGGTCCAGAAATAATCGACAAAAGACTGGTCGGGTGAGGTATGCAAGTAGCGCTTGCTCAGTACGTCCCAAGAAGCGCGGCTGCAGAGAAAGTCCTCCAAAGACAGCCGCTGATGCTTGCCAAGCTGTGAAAACAAGCCCTCCAATAATTCGGCGCTAATTGGCCCAGAGGCGTCTTCCAAATAAGAGATAAGTTGTTCCCATTGCTGGAATATAGCGGCGTCACCCGCGCGCGGTTTGGGCGGCGTTTGCTTGGGCGTATGAAACAAGTAATGTGCTTCAAAGCCAACCACGTTGTTCGGTAACTCATAGGCAGGCGCCCCGTAAGACTCAGGCTTGCCACCCAAAAAAATAAGATGGAAGCTGTACTCAGGCAAACCGCTGATAATTTGATGCAGCCAGCAAGAAACGCCCCCCCGCACATAAGGGTAAGTCCCCTCTAGTAATAGACAGATATCAACTTTTTTGGTCATAACCAATACTCCTTGAGCTGAGCTAATTGGTTGTTATTATTATCCGCCAAAGCAAAGAGATAGGCTCGAACCTGACCATAGTCCTTTGCCAGATAAGCGGCCTCAGCCAAATAAGGCAGCACCAGATCCAGCCTTAAACCTTGCTCCAAGGCATGCGTTAAATAAGGAAGGGCTTCCTCGGCTCGCCGTTGTGCTAGTAGCACTCGGCCCAGCAACAGGCCATAGGCCCCACGACGAGTATCTGCAAGTGAGCGCCTAAGATACTGCTCGGCTTGGGTGAGGTAGTGTTTTTTTAAGATACCTTCCGCAATACCCAAGTAGCACAGCTCCCAGTAATGCTGGGCTATGTCGTAAGCTAGATCATGAGCGGTGGTGTGGGCTTGAGAAGGAGTTACAGCGAGAATGGAGCCATGTTCAGTATCTGCCAACAGCTGCTCATAGCGCTGTTGGCAGCGAGAAATTTGTTCGTTAATGCTATTTTCAATGGTTTCCAGCGCCGCATACGCCAACAAACGCGTGTCATCAGAGACATCTTTTAGCGCCAGTTGGAGCAAAGGCACAGACTGTTGGCGAGGCAGTAGGCTAATAGCAGACACGGCCTGACAGCGCTGCTCTGGCGAGTCATGGTACAGCAGTATATTTCTCAGCGATCCCGTTCCGAATTGAGTCTGGGTCATCAGATCCCTAGAGCTTGGCGGCAGTGCTAATGCCTCTATGGACTGCCACTGGTATTGCTGCTGTAGCTTAGGAAAATACCCTGCCAGCAATATTGAACACGCCATGCCCACTATGCCGACCACTGGCAGCAACAAGCTAAATAACAGCAAGGCGCAAAATGATCCCCACCGCGGTTCGCTGTATTTTTTCGGCAGTATCAAGCAGCACCAGCCTGTAAAGCTGAGGCAAGCCAGTCCGTGGCACGCCAACGGCCACCACCAATCTGATAGTGTTAGAGGAGTGCTGGCCAGCAGATAAAGACCGAGGCTTTCAACGGCTATGGCCTGCATTAACAGCAAGATTTTCATCGCACACTCCATATTGGTCGATAAGGATCTTGATTTGCTTAAGATCCTGCTTGATAGAAAAAGGCCCTTGCATAGCGAAATCCGAGCGCGATGCGCTCGCTCCCAGGCCAAATAAAGGTGCGACCCGCTGTATATACTGCTGGGCGTCGGCGGCCGACGAGAGCGGCAACAATACAAACAATGCAGGCCCTGCAGTGGCAGATTGACAGGCCCAGTAAATATCGGCGCCACGACGATGATTAACGATGGCATCTAGGCGTTTTTTCTGCAGCAAATTACTGGCCTTGCACAATACCAACTGACTATCGATGCCAAACTGGCGCAGGTTCTGCTCAGCCTGCGCTAAGTATTCCAAGAAGAGGTCGCTGTGCTGCGATGCAAAGAGGGGGGTAACTAAGGTGTCGCTCAGCAGATTGGCGGCGTGGCTGGCAACCAAGGAGAGCAAGGCATGATTGGCGAGCGTTTGCTGAAAGAACTTGGCACTTTCTACCACCACAATCGCTTGCAGCATTTGCTGGGTATCGAGCAAAGGAATACAGAGCTGATAACGAGACTGCGAGGTCTGGGAAGTCTCCATTCTGGCGACCGACAGCAAGGTGCGCTGGCTCAGCATGTCTTGCAACATGGGATCATTAAGATCCAGCGCATGATAGTCACCGAGCCTAGCGCTATGTTCGGCATCCAGTTTGCCGTTGATCACCTGATAAATCCCAGCGACTTCTAAGCCGCCTATTTCGGCTAACAGATGCAAGATCGGCTGTCCGAGTTTATCAAAGCGGTTGCTGCTAGGTGCGATCGCCAATTGCTGCAGCGCACTAATACTGGCACGTAGACTGACGGTCTGCCCCGCCGCTCTTTGCTCCAACTTATCATGGGAAACTTTGAGTAAATGGTAGTTTTGGGTAAAGCTCTCCAATTTATGAGTCATCTGCTGATGTTCAAGAAAACGTTTATTATTCAACTTCTGCCAGTAGTCATGAAACTCACCCGCCAACATGGCGACCAGCAACACCCCCACCGCGATTGAGGGTGGAAAAAGGGCCAGCTCACCTTGACTGTTCATCAAACTTGCCAACCCCGCCAGCATCAAAAGCGCACAGCTCACCCCTTTAGCAAAACCATAACGTAATGCCACCAGCAAAGGACCCAGCAAAGGCCAGAAAAATATCTGGGTAGATGCAAGCTGGGGGCCGCCCGTTTGTAACCAGATATAAAGAGCAATGACTGCAACCGCACAGGTCTCTAGCCAGGCCATACCATTGCGTTTAAAACCTGACGCTAACCGCTTTTGTAAAGTGCTCATAGGTTATTCTCGCCCTTTATATTATTGGTTTCGTTCTACCTTTAAGCCTTCCAGTAATTCGCTGATCACTTTTTGGCCGACGCCAGTCACGCTCTCTCGCCCCCAACCGCTTAACGCGCCACTCGCTCGCCATTGGGTGACATGATCAGCTGCAGATTGCACGTGCAGCGTAATGCCTACTGCAGGCTCACCATCCAAACCGCTCTTGTAATGCCATTCTTCTACTGAGCCTGTGATCACGTAATCAAACTGCTGGCGGGCCAGCCAAGCCTGAGCCTTTTTTTGCCGGGCATGACTGTCAAGAATACTGGCTAAGTCGTTAGCCTCGCTGGCCGGATAAAAGGTGGCGTTAATGCCCTTCGCATAAAGCGCGGCGCCGAGAATTTGCTCGGCTTTTTCCGCCGCCAGCGGCGTATTGGAGTTATTAACCATCGGCATAATTGCCCAGCGGCTATGGGCCGCAAACGTTGGGCTGGCGGGCACCTGATAATGAGCACAGGCGGCCAGCGCCAAGCTTGCCGCAAGTAACCATGTTATTTTTATGATGTGCTTGGTGTTTGTTTGCGTGTTTGTTTGCATGTGTATTTGCATAGTTTGGCGCCCTTAAAAACGATAGGAATAACCCAACGAAAAAATCAAAGCTTGATCCCCATTTTGGTCCTGACTCTGCCAGTCGACCGACAACGAGACCTCATCATTACCGAGCACTTGCACGCCCAAGCCCGCCGACACGGCTATATCAGGTTGCTGAGTAGTGACGTTGTAACCAAGGGAAGTATCTAGCCAATAACGGGGCGCTGGCACAGTTGACCCTGGCAAACCCGGCGTGCCATGCCACAAACGCTGGCCCACGGCCAAACGCTGATAATCCTCACTGACAAAGTCGCCACTGGTGAGTGGGGCTGGGCCTTGTAGCTGTGTATTAATGCCGTCAAGCGGCTCATCACTGAGCTCAAGCTGTTGCATGGCGAGGCTGGTATAGACTTGCCAAGCGGGATCATTAAAAAATAATTGCTCACTGGCCCGCACGTTAAGGCTCCAGCCTTGCGCTATGTCATCACCAAAGCGGTTGCTGATGTCATGCCAGTCGAACTGAGCCGAGAGGGCTTCACGGGGTGTGGGCTGATAACTAAAGCCAACACCTGCGGTATTGTCTTTACCGGTGAGCGTAAGCAGTTGACTGGTTTCAACGGGAGCGTTAACGGCTAAGCGCAGTGAAACTGCCCAATCGTCATTCAAACGCTGCAGATACTCGGTCGCTAATCCTAAGCGCTGGTCGCCAAGGCCATCGGCCACATCAATGCCAAACGACCAGCGGCTATCTTGATGATTTATCAAGGCGTCTGGTGCAAACGGATTTAGATAAAGCGTGCCAGCGCGCAGACGCGTTTCGTCTTTTCGCTCAAGACCTAACAGCTGAGCCGGCATGGTCGCGGTTTGCAGGTCTGTGCCCAAACGCCAGTTGCCTTGCTGCCAACTATCCGGCTGATAGGGCGCAAAATAATTAAGGCTGTAACGGGTAATTTCCCATTCAGTGTTATGAGCTGCGCGAGCGCTAACCCCAGTGACTTGATCTGGATGCAGGCCAACATATGTTTGGCGCAATTGCCGTTCGACTTGCGGATCTTTCAACTTACCGAGCAAGGCTTCTCCGTGTTGCCAAGCTGCGGTCTGCTGGCCCGTTAACTGCAAAGCGGTATTTCGGTCAGCCACCGAAAGCGTGATGGACTGCTCCAGCAAGGCGTGTATGGCCGCTTGGTCTTTGGCTCGCATAGCCAGCGCCAACTTTTGCCAATCCGGTAAGGCATAGCCACTAAAAGCGGCGTCTTGATGCCAAGCTTGCACGCTGTCCGGCTTGCCAAGTGTCAGATAGTAGCCAAACAACTCTTGAGCAAGCCTATGGTTAGGAGGTTGATGTTGCTGATTGATTAGCGCTTGCTCGGTGAGTTGCAGCGCCGTCCCCTCCCCCACAAACAAGGCCACTAAAGAACGATAGGAGATCTCACCTTCAGGCAATAACAGCAATTGTTCGCTGAGCTGGCTGGCAAGATAATGGCGTATTCGCTGCGCTTTTTCCTGTTCACCCTGTTTATCCAATAGCGTCGCGTAATTCAGTAATACCGCAGCCTGGGGCTGACTATTATGATCATTGCTCAGTAATACGCGCTGATACCAAAGGTTGGCTTCCTCAAGTCGACCCAGCTGCTGGGCTGCGGTGGCAAACGTCAGCCAGAAAGCACTTTGATCTTGTTTGGTGTGGCGAAACTGCTCATAAATGTCGGCCATCAGGGCGTGATCTTGGGTGTCAATGGCCAGCCACAGTAAGCCATTAATCGCCCACTCATTATCGGGCGCCAGCACGAGTATTTGACGATAGAGTGCCATAGCGGAATCGTTCTGTTGAGTGTCTTTGGCCAACTTGGCTCGATACAACAAAACTACGGTGTTATTTGTCAGCGTCGAATCTTGACTGGCAAATTCGACCAGCTGAGCAAAAATTGGCTGATCCTCATTATCCAAACTGGCCTGAATCGCCGCCACTAAGGGGGCGCTATTGCCTTTAGCTTGATAAAGTCCAAGTAATTGCTTTATGTCGGCATCGGACTTTAACGGCTCACTGCGGCTTAAATAACGATAGATATCCAGCTTATTACTGACTCGAGCAGCCAATTGTTCATTGGTCAGTTGCGCAAGTGCAGGCTGCTGGGTCTCCCAAGCCAAGGCTGCCACCGTGCTGAGATATTCATCGTCGCCATGCAACCAATTACTCGTCGTGGTTAGCACCTGCAGTGCATGCTTGGCTTGGCCTGTCTTAATGTAGGCGTTAGCAAAAAGAAACGCCTCTGTGGGCATGGGCTGGCGCAATGCCGCCAATTTATGCCACTGCTTGATGACGTTAGGGTAATCGCCAAGACTCGCATAAAGTCGAGCCTGATGCATAATGAGTGCCGTATCATGGGGCCGTAATGCCGCCAGCGCTTGTGCGCTTTGCAGAGCAGCTACCGTGCCCTGAGCCTGGGTGATGGCGTTCAGCCCCTCATCATACTCAGCTGCGTTAAGCTGATTTGTCTGTGCCAACTTTTGATAATAAAGACTCTCAAGCGGAACATCCCCAAGGTAGTTGGCATCCGCTATGCCTTCGCGCAATTGTACCGGCGTTGCTCCCTGCGCCAATAAAAGCCGGCTTACCCCGGATGCGCCAGCAATATCGCCTTGCCAACGATATAAGGCATGCAATTGTTCAAGGTGGGTAGCCGAGCCACCTATCTCGCTATCAGTCTCACTGACTGCCATAAGCAAAGCGGTAGCCAACTTAAAATCACCGCCAGCGATGGCCAGCTCGGCAGTAGATACTTTTAAGGCCTTGCTCGGCGTGAGGGCCAGCAATATCTTTGACTGAGCCAGTGCCGTGTCGATATTACCGACCGCACGGGAATGATCGATAGTCAGGCGCAGATAATCCAAGTTCTTGCTTAACGCTCCCTGATAATTGGCAATAAATGCTTGGCTTTGCTGCGCTTGCCCAGTGCTCAGATACAAATCCAGCAGTCGCGTGGCGGTTTCTAAGGTGGGGGCTTGCTTAAACGCGGCCTGTTGCAGGTGCACGGCTTGCTCAAAGTCTGCGATCTGCAGTGACAGCGCCACCAGTTCCTGATGACTGGTGTGCCCGCTTTCTAAATGAGGCAACAACAACTCAGCCCCTTTGGCTGTCATTGACATCGAAATCGCGATATCCGCCAGAGCTCTGGCATCCATCGCTTCGGTCGGGGAGACTATTCCAGCAAAAAATTGCTGAAGCTTATGCTCAGTTTCTAACGCGGCGGCTTGCTGTTCTGTTTCTGATGCGCCTTTAGCTTGATGGTATTTATTCTGTAATAATTGGGCGTAACGGATGATAAAGGGCCAGTCGGGTGCCGAGCTATCTTTATCAAGGATTGATCCGGCCAATGCAATGGCCTCGTCTAGCTCGCCAAGTTGCGCGTAATTATCGATCAGTAGTTTACTCAGCTCCTCGTTTTCGGGGGCTCTGGCATGCAGTTGCTGTAAAAAAATCCGCGATACCTGGGGTGAGCTTGTTTGGTGCAAGAGCTGTATTAGCCTGCTTTGACTGGGCGCCAGTAACCACAAGATCCAAATAATAATGACCGCCAGCACTATTAAGGTGCGACGATTCAACAAATGCAACTGGCCGTTACTTGGCTCGTGTTCAAGGACGCGTTTAGAAAATAATTCCATTTTTTTCTCGTCGTCAGTTGTTCTCTATTAGCGTTTCAATTCAATCTTAGTGTCACTCGTCATCACGGATAAAACGGGCTGTCAGGTGCGCTGTGTGGTTACTGCATACTTAAGCCGCAACGCTGCACCATAGGTCGGGTTCGTAGGCGCAGCACAATCATTATCAAGGGATCAGGGGTAGGCATCTGGTCTGCCATCGAAAAATTCGGGTAGGCGTTTTGCTAGCGGCTTCATGGTGCTGACGCCAAACTGATACAGGAGGCCGTCACTAATGTAGGGGGTATAACCTTCGTTGAGTAAACGTTGGGCTGCGGCCTGTTGTGCGCCTTGATCACTTTCAGGAATATAATCAATCACGATCACTTCCAGACCCAGTGCCTTGACCCTGTTTAATTGCTGGCTCAGCCATGCCTGGTCCTGTGCATTCACTTTTCGATAATGGTCATTGAGCGGAGAGTAGGCGTGATAAAGAGACTCCGCAGCTACAGCATGAACAACCCCACTCAGCAGCTCCAACACCTCAAAGCCTCGATTAAGTATCAAGGTAGGTGTTGGCTTGAGCGCGGCCAAATCCTGAATGATTTGTACTAGCGCCTGTTGTTGCTTAGTTTTGTCCGCGGCTTGCTTAGCAAACAGTTGATAACTGTCGAGGGTGTCAAGAAAGAGGCCATCAAAGCCTTGCCGCAGATACTCGGCTGCAAGTGCGGCAATATGCTCCTGCCACTCAACGGCAGACAAGTCCATCACATGACTTTGCCAACTGACGTTTTGTACTGGGGAAACCTCTGTTAACGACTGCGGCAGTGTTTTGCCGTCATATTCCCCGATACTGAGGTAGGCAAAAACTTGGGTGCCGGCTTGATGTAAGCTTGCTATCTGTTGCTGGGATATTACATTGGGCGTCACGACCACCCTGTCATAGATCATCAGCTCACATACTGAATCAATGCTGTTGTAATAAAAAGCGATGGACTTGGGCGTACGCTCTGCCCCAATCACCTGAGTAAACAGGTTTGGTAGCAGTAAAGATATCCAGATGAGAAGACGCATTACATACTCCCTTGTATATGCTTGTTCGATACCTTTTAGCGAGCAACACTCATCCTGAGTTTCTCTTACACACTGTAATCTACTGTAGACGCGATTTAATAAACTGGGTATTAAATTGAGAAAAACACTCCCACGCTTTCTCCCAAAGAAAAGAGCTATTTGCTAACGCCCCCCCCGTACTCTTGCACCTCATCTGAAGCCATTGAGCTTAGCTCAGCTGCAAATACTGCTCGTAAGAAGCCTCTGACAAACAATACATATACCTTCTGCCTCAGAAAAAATCTGATACCAGAGTCGGACTGCATACTTATCGCATGCCATGGTTAGGTGATACGCAATGCCAGCCGTTAAGCTATCGAGGCTCATACCGCTATCGCCATTAGCATTCGAAGGCTTGATCGCAAAATAAATTGCTTAGAAAATCGCGATTTCACGCTGATGGGAGATTATTTATGGGGAGTAATTACGGAGAGTACTTATTGATAATACTTATTAATGATACTTCTGGGGAGTATTCAAGGTGAAAGCAGGTATCAAACTCAAGACATGACCCAACCGTAAGCACTGATTTAGTCTTATAGCTGGCAAAGCGGAACAGATTTTTATAGGGGAGTATGTTAATTGACGCCAATACATAAAAACAACCTGAATGTAGTTTTGTTACTACAAAGCCGGGCTATGTCAGCTTATGGTGCAATTTATGTCAGCAATTAGGGAAGATTTGTCAACTTATGGTGAAAGCGACAAATACTAAATTTGGGTGGCAACCCCGCCAGCCGCATCCCGGCACTCAGAGGTTCCTGCTTTGGTTGCTCCCTTCCGGGCCTGGCCTAGTAAACAAGATTCTGATGCGAGAGGACCAACGGGGTCACCATAGAGAGGCCAGTTTAACAAAGCTGAGCCTGATTGCAATGCCTGCCAAACTGACTGCAGCTTTATTAATCAACGGGTGTCAACGCGAGGCCGCGCACTAGCCAAATACGGCCCTCTTTACACAAGTAAACATTAAAACGGAAACACCATAGGCACCAGTGTGAGCACACTGGCCGAGTACAAAATACTTACCGGCAAGCCCGCCTTTAGATAATCCAGCATTCGATAGCGGCCCGGTGAATACACCATCAAGTGGGTTTGATAACCAAACGGAATAATGAAACAAGCGCTGGCACCAAAGGCCACCGCCATAATAAAAGGCATGGGGTCGGCACCAAAGGCGGTGGCCGTGGATAAGCCAATCGGAAACACTAAGGCGGCCGCCGCGTTATTGGTTACCACTTCCGTTAAGATAAGCGTAATAAAAAACACCCCAATAAACGCACCGTACACCCCATAACCATCGCAGACGCTGCGCACCGCATCGGCCACTAACTGGGCACCGCCCGAGCTTTCCAGTGCCTTAGCTACTGTCAATGCAGAGCCAATGATTAGCCACAGTTCAAATGGGAAACGCCGACGTAACTCACTCACTGTGAGTACTTTAGTCACCAGTAACAGCGCCAGCAATATCAGCAAGCCATTCAGCAGCGGCACCAGATTTAACGCCGACAGGCCGATCACGGCTCCAAAACCGGCGAAGGCTAATAGACTTTGCTTAGGTGCCAGCTTGGGTCTTTGCAAACTGCCGCTCATCACATGGAAGTTGCGGTCTATGTTGCGCTGCTCTTTAAAATCTGGGCCCACGGCCAACAGTAAACTATCACCCACGCGCAGCGGTATCTGACCCAGTTGACCCGTTAAGCGACGCTTACCACGGCGAATACCCACTACGCCTGCGTTAAACAAGGTTCTAAAGTCCACTTCACGCAAGGTGCGATTAGGCAGCTCAGACTCATGACTGATCACCACTTCCACTAAATTGGACGCTAATAGGCGGTCAACTTGGGTGCCAAACAGCTGTAAGCCCGAAAAACGCTGTAAGGTTTGCACCTTTTCCACTTCCCCGGTAAACACCAGCACATCGCCCTCTTCGAGTACTTCTTCGGGAGTAACTGGGCTTAATAAGCGGTCGTGACGCACAATTTCCAACAAGAACAAGCCATCGAGATTACGCAATTGATTATCTTCAATGCTATTACCAATCAGTGACGAGCCAGCTGTGACTTGGGCTTCTAAGAAATAGGATTGAGCCACCTCTTGATCCAGCACGCGGTTTTTCGGTAATAAGCGCGCACTGAACATCAAACCGAAAATACAAATAATGGCGACCGGCAAGCCGACCAAGGTAAACTGAAACATGCCCAGCGGCGGCAAACCGGCGTTAATCACAAACGAGTTCACCACCAAGTTAGTGGAGGTGCCGACTAAGGTAGTAATACCGCCAAGAATGGACGCGTACGACAGCGGGATCAGCAAGCGCGATGCAGGGATATAGCGCTGGCGAGAGATAACACCCAGCAGCGATCCCACCACGGCGGTGTTATTTAAAAATGCTGACATAAAGGCGGTCACGCCCATTAAGCGCAGACTGGCCATGGACTCGCGGCCTTTTAATAAGGCATCCGACAATCGGTCCAGCAATGGCGAGCGCTCCAATGCCAAAGACACCAGCATGAGTACTACCAAGGTGATAAGTGCGGAATTAGAGAAACTACTGAGCAGCTCTTGCTGTTCAGTTACGCCGAGCAGCACTAACGCCACGGCCCAAGATGTAAACAAGACTGCGGGCGACACGCGCCCGTGGATCAGCAAAGCCAACAAAACACCAATCGATGCTAATACCCAATATGCTGTCATATATAACCACTCGCTCTTTAGCAGGGCTATCATTGTACATATATATCAAATAAACTTGATACATAGATAGATTATAACATTTGGTTATTAGCATAATCCCTAATTGAGAGCGAAATCACTCATGAACCTAACGCACCTACAACGGCTTGAAGCCGAAAGTATTCACATTATGCGGGAAGTGGTGGCGGAAGCCGACAATCCTGTGATGTTGTATTCCATCGGTAAGGACAGCGCCGTTATGCTGCACTTGGCGATGAAGGCTTTTTATCCCTCTCTGCCACCCTTTCCGCTACTGCATGTGGACACGCGCTGGAAGTTTCGCGAAATGTACACCTTTCGCGACCAAATGGTGGAGAAGCTCGGCCTTAAGCTGCTGACCCACATCAATCCAGAAGCCATAGAGAAAAACATTAATCCTTTCACCCATGGCTCGGCTGTTCATACGGATATCACCAAAACCGAGGGCCTAAAGCAGGCATTGGATCATTATGGCTTTGATGCCGCCTTTGGTGGCGCACGCCGTGATGAAGAAAAGTCCCGTGCTAAAGAGCGTATTTTCTCGTTCCGTACCGAGCAGCATCGCTGGGATCCGAAGAATCAGCGCCCAGAATTATGGAAGCTGTATAACGCGCGTAAGCACAAAGGCGAGTCTATTCGGGTGTTCCCGATTTCCAACTGGACCGAGCTGGACATCTGGCAGTATATCCATTTAGAAAACATCCCGATTGTGCCTTTGTATCTGGCCGCCCCTCGCCCGGTAGTCGAGCGCGACGGTACTTTGATCATGGTCGACGACGAACGCATGCCGTTGAAAGAAGGCGAAGTGCCGATGATCAAGAATGTGCGCTTTAGAACGCTGGGCTGTTACCCACTCACGGGTGCGGTGGAGTCAGAAG
Source organism: Oceanisphaera sp. W20_SRM_FM3 (assembly GCF_052119705.1). Classification (NCBI taxonomy): domain Bacteria; kingdom Pseudomonadati; phylum Pseudomonadota; class Gammaproteobacteria; order Aeromonadales; family Aeromonadaceae; genus Oceanisphaera; species Oceanisphaera sp. W20_SRM_FM3. The sequence goes on from NZ_JBGQOP010000012.1 coordinate 72,477, forward strand.
CCACCACTTTGCCAGAAATTATTCAAGAAATGCTGCTGACTAAAACCTCAGAGCGCCAAGGCCGCATGATAGATCACGACTCTGCTGCGTCCATGGAAAAGAAGAAACAAGAAGGGTATTTCTAAGCGACGACACAGCTTAGAAAACACCAAGCTAAAAGAAATAAATAATGCTGAGTGCCCTACATGGGCGCCAGTAAGAAACGGAAGGCTCACCGCTCCGAAGGAAAAAACATGAATTTATCATCTCTGATTGAAACGGATATTGAAGAATATTTAAAAGCTCACGAACAGAAGAGTTTGTTGCGCTTTATCACCTGCGGCAGTGTGGATGACGGCAAGAGTACCCTGATTGGGCGTTTGCTGTTTGAATCCAAGATGCTGTTTGAAGACCAGTTAGCGGCCATGGAAGCGGACTCCAAAAAATGGGGCACCCAAGGCGAAGATATCGACTTCGCACTGTTAGTGGATGGTCTTGCCGCCGAGCGCGAGCAAGGCATTACTATCGATGTGGCCTATCGCTTCTTTTCTACCGATAAGCGTAAGTTTATCGTCGCCGATACTCCAGGCCACGAGCAATACACCCGCAACATGGTAACTGGCGCCTCTACGGCGGATGCGGCCATCTTAATGGTCGATGCCCGTAAAGGCATACTCACCCAAACTCGTCGTCACAGCTATTTAATGTCGCTGCTGGGTATTCGCCATATTATCGTTGCTATCAACAAGATGGACTTGGTGGACTATTCTCAAGCACGCTTTGATGAGATCCAAGCCGAATACGCCGCCTTTGCTGAACAACTGGGCTTAAAGAATATCACCTATATTCCGCTGTCGGCGTTTAAAGGCGACAACATAGTTGAAGCCAGCCCGCGCATGCCTTGGTACTCGGCGCCTCAATATAATGGCGAGTCGCTAATGAATTTCTTAGAGACGGTCGAAATCGATGATATTCGCATGCAGCGCGCACCGTTTCGCTTACCCGTCCAGTGGGTAAACCGCCCTAACCTAGACTTCCGTGGCTTCTCGGGCACCATCACCAGTGGCGTCGTTAAGCCGGGTGACCGTATTCGCGTGCAACCTTCGGGCAAAGAAAGCTCAGTGGCACGCATCGTCACTTACAATGGTGATCTTGAGCAAGCGGTCGCGGGTCAGTCCATTACCTTAACGCTGAAAGATGAGATTGATATCTCGCGTGGCGATGTGATCTCCATTGCCGAAGCTCCAGCCGAAACCGCTGATCAGTTTGAGAGCACTGTCGTGTGGATGCATGAAGACGCCCTGCTGCCTGGTCGCCCTTACCTGCTGAAAATTGGCACCCAAACCGTGACCGCCAGCGTGACCGATATTAAATATCAGGTCAACGTCAATACGCTGGAGCACACCGCCGCCAAGCAATTAGAGCTAAACGGCATTGCGGTATGTAATATCAACCTAGACCGTGCCATTGCCTTTGATGATTACCAAACCAACAAAGACACCGGCGGTTTTATCTTAATCGACCGCTTAAGCAACACCACAGTCGCGGCCGGCATGCTGCACTTTGCACTGCGCCGCAGTCAAAATATTCATTATCAGCATGTGGATGTAAATAAAGCGGTACGCGCGGCAGCCAAAGGCCAAACGCCGAGTGTGTTGTGGTTTACCGGTTTATCCGGTGCCGGCAAGTCGACCATTGCCAACTTGGTGGAGAAGAAGCTGCATGCACTGGGCAATCACACCTACCTGCTCGACGGCGATAACGTGCGTCACGGCCTAAACAAAGACTTGGGCTTTACCGATGCGGATCGGGTAGAGAACATTCGCCGCATTGGTGAAGTGTCTAAGTTGATGGTGGACGCGGGCTTAATCGTACTCACCGCCTTTATCTCGCCCTTTACCGCAGAGCGCCGTATGGCTCGTGAGCAGTTGGCGGAAGGCGAGTTTATCGAGGTGTTTGTCGATACCCCGCTAGACGTGGCCGAAGAGCGCGACGTTAAGGGCCTGTATAAGAAGGCGCGAGCGGGTGAGTTGAAAAACTTCACCGGCATCGACTCCGCTTATGAACGCCCAGCTGCGCCAGAAATCCATTTGGATGCAGCTAACCTGAGTGCCGACGAAGCGGCTGACTTGGTCATCATAGAGTTGCGTAAGCGCGGCATTATTCACGGCTAAGATGCGAACATTCGCACCCAAACCGTAAACAACAAAAGGAGCCGAAAGGCTCCTTTTTTATGACCTGCGGATAAACCGGCGGTTAAAAATCAACACAAACCACCAACAGCAAAATGGCGGACGTAAAAAAAACACCGAGCCTAGGCTCGGTGTGGGTTACTGGTTTGCTGACGGCTATTTTACGGGCGTGGTTTGTTCAACCTTGCTGATCAGATTGCTCCAAAAACCTTCGACTAAAGCTTGGTCTTGTTCGTTTAGCTCGCCGGCCATAATAGCGTCATGCAAGCTGCGATTCACCCGAGATTTAACGTCACGCAAGTGGGTGCGCCCGTCAATGTCACATTCAGCAACCGACAAAGTAATGTGGCCACGCAGATAACCACCAGCAAACAACTGGTCGTCGGTAGCGGTGGCGATATTGTCGTCAATTTCAGCTAACAGCAGTCGTTCAAACTCAAAAATATTCATGTATTACGCCTCAAACTCTGGGTGTGCCACCCGTACCAAAACTTTAGCATTATGTCAGTAATCACACGCTTTAACCCGTTTAAGACAGGTCTAACCGTGATACCTGTGTGTCTACTCGCAGTGGACGACCTGCAAGCGTTGAGTTTAACCTAAGTCGCCAATCGTCAGGTATTTTCTTGCCTCTTAGTGCTCATAACCTTTGGCTACATGTTAAAGAGGTCGAATACGCTTTACCTAACCTAAGGCGACCTAACAAAAAATGTTCAATCACAGACTAAAACTCGCCGCCGTAGGCAGCGTTTGGCCATAGTGCTTGGCTAGCGCCTGCATTAAGGTTTGCGCCCGTGCGGGAAAACCTTGCTCCAAATACACTAATGCTTGCTCACGCACCCGCGCCTTAAAGGCGTGGCGGTCTGGCTCTACGCTGCCGTTTAAGTTGTCGCAGCTCACGTTAAAGTGAAAGCCGCAGCACAAGGACAAAGCCCATTCGATGGCTTGGGGTTTTATTTCAACGCCTTCAAACTGGGCTTGCTGCTCGCCGTCTCGGCCATCGGGGCAATACCAGTAGCCGTAATCTTCTTGTAAGCGGCGTGCGTCACCGGCTAACAACCAATGCGCCACTTCATGCAAGGCACTGGCAAAAAAGCCATGGGCGAACAAGATACGATGATGATCAATGTGCGCGTTAGCAGGCAAATAAATCGGCTCGCCATCGCTCAATTCAAGGCGCGTATTGGTGCTGGCGGCAAAGCATTGGTTAAACAGGGAAATGAGATCCCCATAGTAAAATGACATAAAAAACGGCCCTCAATTAAGGACCGTTATTCTACCCTGCCGCCTAGCCTAAGCAAAGGCGGCAAAATATACCACGTATTAAACTAGCTTGGGCGTCAGTGTAAACACTTCGGCGTTTTGGCCACGGTGCAGCAACAGATGATCCAGCAAGACTATCGCAAGCATAGCTTCAGCAATGGGCACGGCACGAATACCCACACACGGATCGTGACGGCCACGGGTCACTAATTCTGCCGCTTCACCGGTCGTGCTAATGGTATGACCTGGCACCATAATGCTGGAGGTGGGTTTCAACGCTATGCTGGCCACTATATCTTGGCCGCTGGAAATGCCGCCCAATATGCCACCGGCATGATTGCTGGCAAAGCCTGAGGGCTGCATTTCGTCTCTGTGCTCGGAACCTTTTTGCTCGACCACGTCAAAACCGTCGCCAATTTCCACGCCTTTTACCGCGTTAATGCTCATTAAGGCATGGGCAATGTCCGCATCTAAACGGTCGAAGACTGGCTCGCCCAGTCCTACGGGCACACCTTGCGCCACCACCTGAATTTTGGCACCGATGGAGTTGCCTTCTTTTTTCAGATCGCGCATGTATTGATCAAGCGCTTCCAGCTTGCCCGCATCGGCAAAAAAGAAGGGGTTAGTTTCAATTACGCTTTTATCAAACGCTTCGGCCTTAATAGGGCCGAGTTGCGTTAAATGACCAAAAATGGACACGCCGTATTTCGCCAACACCTTTTTCGCGATGGCACCGGCCGCTACCCGCATTGCGGTTTCACGAGCCGAGGAGCGACCGCCACCGCGATAATCGCGAATGCCGTATTTTTGGTGATAGGTGTAATCGGCATGGCCTGGGCGAAACAGGTCTTTAATGTCGGAATAATCTTTAGAGCGCTGATCGGTATTCTCAATCAACAAGCCAATCGAAGTGCCGGTGGTTTTACCTTCAAACACGCCACTTAAAATACGCACTTCATCCGCTTCGCGTCTTTGGGTGGTAAAGCGTGAGGTGCCGGGCTTACGGCGGTCAAGATCTTGCTGCAAGTCGGCTTCGCACAACTCAATACCGGGTGGTACGCCGTCCACTACCGCACCTAAGGCAATACCATGGCTTTCACCAAAGGTTGAAACGCGAAAAAGGGTGCCAATACTGTTCCCTGCCATAGTGATGTCCTTTATTAATAATTAAAACTGCGATTGAAAAGGTGCCAAGTCACGGCGACTGATCACACACACGCCATGACCACCGTGCTCAAACTCTATCCAAGTAAGCGGCAACTCAGGGTACGCCTGTTCCATGTGGATTTGGCTGTTGCCCACTTCCAACACTAATAGGCCATCTTCTGATAAGAAGTCGCAGGCCTCGGCCAATAAACGACGGGTAAAGTCTAAGCCATCAAAACCTGAGGCCAAGGCCAATTCCGGCTCGTGATGAAACTCATCTGGCAAGTCGCTCATGTCTTCTTCATCGACGTAGGGCGGATTGACCACCATTAAGTCGTATTTATCGCCTTTCGGCAGCGCCGAGAAAATGTCCGACTCAATAGGCGTCACTTGCTGCTCAAGGCCGTGGGTTTGAATGTTAATCTCTGCCACGTCCAATGCATCGCGAGAGATATCCAGCGCGTCTATTTCTGCATCCGGAAAACTGTGCGCCAAGGCAATGGCGATACAGCCTGAGCCGGTACACATATCTAAGATGCGCTTAGGCTCCAAAGCCAACCAAGGGGCAAAACGGCCACCTATCAGCTCGGCGATCGGTGAGCGTGGAATAAGCACCCGCTCATCGACGAAAAACTCGAAACCGGCAAACCAAGCGGTATTGGTAATATAGGGCGTGGGAATGCGCTGCTCGACCCGCACTTTTAGAGCGTCGAACAGTAATTTGCGTTCACTGGTCAGCAAACGGGCATTTTGGATTTGCGGCGGGCACCCTTGTGGCAGGTGCAGTAACGGCAGTATTAGCTGCACCGCCTCGTCCCAGGCGTTGTCGGTGCCGTGGCCATAAAACAGGCCTGCTTTTTGAAAATGGCTAACGGAAAAACGCAGCCAATCTCCTATGGTATGCAGCTCTGTAAGAGCTTCTTCATTAATAAGCGTGTCCAAAACACCTCCGCCTCGCTAAGATGGCTATTTTTTAATAATCAGATACTACGGAATCCATTACCATGACACCCTCCTCTTTCCCAGAAGACGACGATCAAGCGCTTTTTAAAGCAGCGGTGCAGGGTGTCCGCAAAATAAAGCAGGATACCATAAGTCCGCATCGAGCGCCGGTCAAGGTAAAAGCCCAGCGACAAATGGTACGCAAAGACAGAGCCGAGGCGCACCCTTTTTCTGATGTTTATGAACCTTATTTAGATCAAGAAGGCCCTACCCGCTATCGCGAGCCCGACACCTCGGCCTATGAGCTAAAAAAGCTGCGCCGCGGCGACTATCAGCCGGAGTTTTTTTTAGACTTGCACGGCTTAACCCAAGAGCAGGCCAAAGACGAATTATCGGCGCTGTTACTCGCCGCTAAGCGCCAGCACGTCGAATGCGTGTCCATCATGCACGGTCATGGGAAAAACGTCTTAAAGCAGCGGCTACCCATGTGGCTAGTGCAGCACCCGCAGGTACTGGCGTTTCACCAAGCCACCCGCGCCTTAGGCGGCGATGCGGCTTTGCTGGTGCTATTGAAGGTAGAGATTTAAAGGCGAAAACAAAAACACCGAGCTTGAGGCTCGGTGTTTGATGTTCAGATTACTGCTCGCCTAATAGACGTAACGAGTTTACGCCGCCGCTTGCATTTTGCTGATCAGCTGATTAATTTCTTGTACCGTCTCTTCATGCCTCGGCTTGGCATCTTCGGGCAACACCAGCATGCCTTGGGCATAATTAAAACCACCACGACCGTGAATATATAAACGACCGCTAAAAAATCCCTTGACGTGTTTTGCCACTAATAACGGCTGATACTTCTGAAAAATTCGCATTTAGCACTCCTTGCTTATGTTGCGATGACTTATTTTACGGTTATAAATGTAGGGTTAAAAGCTACGGCTATAAAGACTGCTGTCGTCATTTTTCTCGGCCAACGATGGCGCAAAAGACATGCAGTCAATCACGCTACGCCTAGCATCCATTGCTTGGCCTAGCGCGGCTAAATTTGGTGCGCCTAGTGATGTTAAGCCATCTCAATAGAGCTAACTCGGTTTTTGGTAGCCCAGTGTCGCCTAGCCCAATTGTCTTAAGGCTTGAAAAGTAGGCTTATGCAGCGCCTGAATATTGTGCGGCCCTTCTAACCACGCCAATATGCCACTCGTCCCTGCATTCACCGTAATCTTAGCGATACCAGAGGTCACAAAAATGGGCGCCATCATACCGGCACACAGGCTTTCAACGAGGTAGCCTACCAGAGGCATGTGACTGATGACTAAAATGTTGCCGTTTGAAAACGTATCACCGTAGGCCAATATTAGGCTAGCTGCCAAGTCTGCATCGCAATCAGGTGTTAGCTGATCGCAGGTTTCTATTTGTAAGCCTACAACCTGCAAGCCTAGAAGCTCCTTAGATAACTGCTGCCAAGTTTGCTGAGCGCGCACATAGGGGCTCACTAATACCAAATCAAACTGAGCCACTTGAGGGGCTAACCAGCGCGCCATTAAACTGACTTCGTCTCTTCCTTGCTTGGTCAGCGGTCGTAACGCATCCTCGGATGCTTCTGGTACTGCTTGACCATGGCGCATGACAAAGATATTCATCTACACCTCACTTTCAGGCGAACCCACTTTTTCAACGGCGGGCATCATACCCCTGCAATAGGCTGGGCTCAAGGAGCTGGCTCACGCTTTGCCGTTCATATGTATGCTATTGAAGGCCAAGCTCCCGAAATAACTGTAAAAAATGTGCCAAACCTAATACAAAAAAATTTATCAAAGCGACCAAAATAACTTAACTAAGCTCTTTATCCACTAGGCTCTTCATCCATTAACATCTGCCCTCACGAAATATGCTCTGCCGCCATGGCACTTATTATAGTCCGCAGTATAGCCAGACTAGTCCCTTGAAGCGGAATGGGGGTACATAAAGTGGGGATAGATAAATGGGGATTTGAGATAGGGCTCAATAAAACAAAAAAAACTGGCCAAGCGGCCAGTTAAAAAACTCATATTAGGTGCATAACATAAAACTGTTCAAGCTGAGCCTAAGCCCTACTGAAAACACAGTGTGCGACGCTGAAACATCGCTAAGCCCGTTTAGACTAATCACTTTCGCCATTAAGCGTCATGATCTCAATCAATAAATGCGTTTATCGCCTTTCTAACTCACGCAGCACTTAGACTTACCTGATTACTTATGAACCTCAGCCAGTATGCTGCCTTATTTAGGTTTTTGTAGCTGCCAACTTGTTCGGCAGGCCAGCTTTGCTGGCAATTTTTAAATAAAAACATAAAACCGTGGCGAAGTCCTCTTCGCCGAAGAGACGGCCACCTACGTTGTAACCCATTGAATCTATTGATGCTGAAGTCACTGAAACATAGCTGAACTTTGTGGGTAATCAGGTAGACTTAACGCTTTTTTTCCAGCCAAAACAACAGCACACAGCTGACTAGCGCCAAGCTGATAAAGCCCAAGACAAACAGCGTCGGCATGGCCAGATCGCCCAAGAGTTCCCAAAATACGTCTTTTAATATGTCCATCTGACACCTTTAGTCCGAGTTATCTGCTGCAGCTAGATTCCACAACATCTGACCACCGCGTTTAGGCCTGCAATAAGTCGTCATTCAAACCTCGGGTACACACCAGAGACCAACGCCGCTTGGCCATAAACAGCGGTAAAATAGCCGGTCCAAAGACTGTGCCTAATACCGCCCAGCGCCGTGGGGGCAAGCCACTGTACAGGGCTGCAATATAAAACAAACCACCACAGATAGGCGCGGCCAATATCAACATAAAAAACATATATGAACCTCCAATATTGGCCAATATTAACACGATTTTTATGCCGCGTTCAGCGCTATCTCCGCTCAATTAATCAGAAATATTGATAAACAAAGTCAAAAACTTCAATTTTAATCAACACCAAAACAGGCATACACTGCAATCATATTATTAAAAGGAATATCGTTATGCCTAAAATTATCAAAGGCTTAGGGCTGGCAGCGCTAATCACTGTGATCAGTATCTTACTTAATCAAGTCATGCACAGCAGCATAAGCCCGCTGATTTTTGCCATCGTTTTAGGACTCATAGTCGGTAATCTTCGCCCACAACTTACCTCAGGCAGCTGGCATGCGGGCTTAGATTTTTGTAAGAAGCGACTCTTGCGCATCGGCGTGGCGTTTTACGGTATTAATATTACGCTACAACACATAGCAGCCGTAGGTACGGGCGCCTTGGTCGTCGATATCGTCATGTTGTCCTCTACGTTATTGCTTGGTTATTGGATTGGTCACAAGTGGTTTGGCTTAGATGCCCCTACCAGCTTATTGGTGGGTGCCGGTTCGGCCATTTGTGGTGCCGCCGCCGTACTGGCCGCCGAGCCTGTGGTGCGCGCCAAGCCACAACAAGCCACGTTGGCCGTGGGCACAGTGGTTATTTTTGGCACCATTGCTATGTTTTTATACCCGTTAATGTATCCGCTATTAAGCCTAAGCCCACAAGCCATGGGTATTTACACCGGCGCCACCATACACGAAGTGGCACAGGTAGTGGCGGCAGGTGATGCGATCAGCCCTGACGTGGCACAAACCGCGGTGATCACTAAGCTAACGCGAGTCATGATGCTAGCACCGGTATTAGTATTGCTAGGTAATTGGTTAAGCCGTAACCAAGGCGCAACCGCGGTGCGTGCTCCTCAACCTTGGTTTGCCTATGGCTTTATTTTAGTGGTGATCATTAACTCGGTTGTCGCCTTACCTCTAAACTTGGTGGAGGGCATTAAGCACCTCGACAGCTGGGCACTCACCATGGCCATGGCCGCCTTGGGGCTAAGTACTCACTTGAGTGAACTTAAGTCTGTGGGTTGGAAACCCATGGCGCTTGGCGCCATCCTATTCTTGCATTTAATAGTCACAGGGCTAATAGTGACTCAATTAGCCACCACTTGGTTATAAGCCATTGAGACAGCTGGGTTGCCGCTTGTTTATAAAGAGTGGATTACCCACTGCACAAGGAGGTCAAGATGCCGTATCGCAATATTATGTTGGCATTAGAGCTCAACGCCCGTGAAAAGCCCTTGCTTAAGCGGGCGGTTGAGTTAGCCGAGAGCCATCAAGCAAGGCTGCACATCATTCATGTATCGCCTGAGCTGGGCTCTGTGTATACCGGTAGCTTGAGTATGGATTTACGCCAACTTAAAACTAAGCTGCGCCTTGAAAATGGTCATGAAATCATGCAAATGCTCAAACAAGAGGCGTTTAACGCCAGCAGCATTTCGCTCCCCGATGGGGATATTCGTCAAGCCGTGCAAAATGCGGTGAAAGCTCAGGCAGCCGACTTATTAATTTGTGGCCGCCAACAAGAGCGGCCCTTTTTCGGCCATCTGTTTTCTCACTCCAGCGGTTTTCTCGACATCGACGGCTGTGATCTGCTGGTGATCAAATTATCCGATAAAATCCCCACCGAGTCTGAATCCAAGCTCGGATCTTAATCTCTCTTGCTCACCAGCACCCACTCAAGGCCTGCGTTGCTCACGCAGGCCTTGAGTGGCAGAGCATGATCTCTGGCGCTATCTGTGTGTATGATAAGGACTACCACATCGCTGAAAGGAAATATGTGATTAATCCAGTACGCGAAAGCCAACACATACAGCCCATGTCTCGCCAAAATGGTTTAGCGCTCACCGCAGCCGGACTGGTGCTTATGCCTATGCTGCTGGCCGTCGGTTATTGGCTGGATGGCCGCGCTCAACTGGTGATAGTGTTTTTATTTTTAGCAGCCATGGTCACGGCTTTATTAGGGGTACTTAAATTACGCGAACCGGAATTTAGCTTCACCCTCAGTGCCGCTAATCTGCATTATCATCATAAAGTGGGTGGCTGGAGCTTGCACTGGAGCAATATCATGCGCATCGATCAGCCCAAACTCAATCGCGGATTTGAAATGGTCGACTTACCCTATATCGGTCTTAGAATTCGCGATTATGACGAATTTTTGCCCTTAATGACGGCGCGTTTGGCGGTGCATTTACTAACGGAGCAAAGACCGCTGTTATCGCTGGCGCTTCGCTATGGGGCCATCAGTCGCCATGAGTTGCATGACTGGTTAATTGAAGACAGCAAATTTCGCTCGGCGAACGGCCAGCAATATGTGGGCATTATCGCTATGCTTGGCCATCGCATGACCCATTTACGGGATCTGTATGGTTACGATCTGCTGATCCATGAATCGTCACTGGACCGCGACGCTGCTGAATTTGTCACCTTACTACGCCGTTATTTACACCCTTGAAGATGTGAAGACATCGCAGTATGTTCAGCGCTGTACGCCGTACGTTCAAGACAAACACTGTTCTTGGTATTATGCCGCCATACATCGGGTTTGCCCCGGTATCTCGTTTTTGTGTCTATTTGTGTCTATTTGTGTCTAAGGGCCAGGGCCAGGGCCAGAGCGAGATCCTGACCTGCGTCAGGATGACGGCTTAAGTAATAGCCGTCAGCAAATACAGACAGCGCCTTACGTTCAGCGCCGTACGGCGTAAGCAAACATCTTGGGGCTGACGCTCGGCTCGCTCATACAGCATGGCCAACTGCAACTTATCGGCGGTCAGTCATGGGCATGCTTGGCAACTGAGAAGTGACATATTTAATAGCCTAGCCGAAACTTTTCACCGAAATACGCCCAGGTGATTGATGTATTTCACAAATAATCGAGGGCAATCACCATCACTGTCAGGTCAGCTCAATCGCACTCACCCGATCCCGACCGGCTGCTTTGGCCAGATATAACTGCGCATCGGCCGCCGCCAACAAGGCCTCAGGGCTGGAATCCGCGCTGGGTATTTGAGTGGCAACACCAAGACTGATCGACACCAAGGGGCCGGCGGCCGAGTCCTGATGCGCTATCGCCAGCGCCTTGACTGCCGCCCGCATCGTCTCCGCCCGCTGCATAGCACCCAGGCTATCGGTTTCGGGAAGAATACACACAAACTCTTCGCCACCGTAGCGCGCCACCACGTCATGGGGTCTTCTCACCGACTGAGTCAATACGCCAGCCACCGCCACCAAGCAGGCATCCCCCTGCTGGTGTCCGTAGGTATCGTTATATTGCTTGAACGAGTCCAGATCCAGCAACACCAACGACAAGGGATGCCCTTCTCGCTGACAGGCACGCCAGTTAATAGCTAACTCTTCATCAAATTTTCGCCGATTGGCGATTTTGGTCAGACCATCAATCATGGCGATGGAACGCAACAGATCACTTTGCAGCTTTAGCGCCAAGTGGGTGCGCACTCGGGCCAGCACAATAATGGGGTTGATCGGTTTGGTAATAAAGTCTACCGCCCCCATTTCAAAACCCAGGGCTTCGTCGCCATCCTGATTTTGCGAGGTCACGAAAATAACCGGAATATCCCGAGTACCCGGATCCGCTTTCAATCGGCGACACACCTCATGGCCGCTGATCCCGGGCATGATCACGTCCAGCAATATGATGTCTGGGTGCTGTTCCCGACAAACGGTTATTGCCTGCTCTCCACTCGTCGCCATCAGCACCTCGAATTCGCCGCGAAACACCTGATGCAGCACTCGGATGTTGACCGGCTGATCGTCCACAATCAGGATCCTTATCGGACCGACCGGATGAGGATAGGCATCCAGTAATTGGGTCAGATTCATAAAACCTCCAATCGTTCACGTACTATTCTACTCGCAACAGCGAAATCAAGATTTTGGACCTTCTCCGTCAGCACGTCCCGCTGATGACTCAATGACTCAAGTACCGAAACCGGCAGCCGTTCAAAGCAGTCGATGGCGTCCATATTTCCCGCCTCGAGCAGCGTCAGTAACTGCTCGAGTTGTACTTTGATGCCGTCTTCTGTGACATCCCGAGTGTCTGGTATCGCCGCAATACTCGTCACCGGCTTGGCCGCCGTCACCTGCATGCTGACGGCTTCAAGTAAAGCCGTCAGCTCCTGCGCCAGCTGTGCTTTCAAGGCAAACAGAGCGGCGGCATTCAACGAGGAAAAGGCCTGTTCCGTGTGCTGTTCACCGAGGTGTTGCTCGAACGCAGACAAGCGGGCGGCAAAGCTTGCCGCCCCCATGGTGCCCGCCGCGCCCCTGAAGGTATGCAGCGTCGCCGCCGCTGCCACCGGATCTCGCACTCCAACATGGCGTTCCAGCTCATCAAACAAGGCGCCCGCTTCTTTCTCGAATCCGATCAGCAGTCGTTGGTACAAACCGGCATCGCCACCGAAACGACGGAGAATGGTGTCCATCTTGTCGCCAGGCTCGGCTTGGCCCGGTACCGCCCGCTCGACGACCAGACCGCCGGAAGTGGAGCAAAACGACAGCAGCACAGCCACCAGTTGTTCTATATCCACCGGCTTGCCGATGTGCGCATTCATGCCCGCCGCCAGACAGGCTCGCTGATCTTCCATGCTCACATTGGCGGTCATCGCCAGTATCGGCAATTCCAAGCAGGCACCATGAGCCCGAATACGCCGGGTGGCTTCCAGACCATCGATATCGGGCATTTGCATGTCCATCAATACCATGTCGAACGCCGTCGGTGCCCCAACTACCTTGCTGACGCCTTCCAGCCCGCCTTCGGCAAGCTCGACAAGGGCGCCTTCGCCGCGCAGTAATTCGGCGGCAACCTGACGGTTGAGGGCATTGTCCTCCACCACCAACAGGCGCAACCCTATGAGTCGTTGCCGTGAGGGAGCAGGAATGGCCTTATGCTCCGACGCCATGGTCTCTCCTGCCAAAGCTCGCTGCACTGTGCTGATCAACTGTTGCGGCGTCACGGGTTTAGTCAGGAAGTCGGTAAAGGGCGGATTCGCCGTCTGTTGAGCCTGAGCCAGTTGCTCGCGACCATAGGCCGTGATCATGATAACGGTAGGCAGGTGCTCCTGAACCAGAGTCCGGATCTTAGTCGCCGCCTCCAGGCCGTTCATGTCCGGCATGGCCCAGTCCATCAGCACCAGGTCATAGTCGTGGTTTTGCTCTATTTCCAGCAAGGCTTGCTGCCCGCTGTTGGCAGTACTCACTTGCCAGCCCTGCTGGCGGGCCACCCGGGCCAGGATCTCGGCCGATATCTGATGATCGTCCACCACCAGTACCCGCAGCGGCCGCTCGGACACCTCAGCCGTCACCAGCGGCTGCACTTCCTGTTCAAGACCCAGTACCACCTCAAAACAGAAGCAGCTTCCCTCACCCAAGGTGCTGGTCACATGCAGCTCGGTCCCCATCAGCGCCAGCAGCCGTTTGCTGATCACCAACCCAAGGCCGGTCCCGCCAAAACGACGTGCGGTCGAGGCTTCCGCCTGATTGAACCCCTCGAGAATATAATCGAGCTTGTCGTCGGCAATGCCGATACCGGTATCGATGACATCTACCCGCAGTCGCACCCATTCCGAGCCTCGACTCAGCTCACTGAGACGAATGACTACCTCTCCCTGCTCGGTGAACTTGATGGCGTTACCCGCTAGGTTGATCAGCACCTGCTGCAGGCGCAAGCGATCGCCAATCAGGCTGCGGGGCAGCGAGGGCGAAAAGTCGAACATCAGCTCCACCGGTTTGATGCCCAGGTTACCGGACAGCACCACCGCCAGCTCCTGCATCAGATCTTCCAGCTCGAACAGGTGAGGCTCCAGCTGCAGCTTGCCAGCCTCAATTTTGGAGTAATCGAGAATATCGTTTAGCAGCCCCAGCAAGGCTCGGGCGGCCTTGTAAGTCTTAGCAATGTAATCACATTGGCGCTGATCCAGCGCCGTCTGCTGCACCAGCTGCAACATGCCCAGTACCGCATTCAGGGGGGTGCGAATTTCATGACTCATGTTGGAGAGAAAGGTCGATTTGGCGGCACTGGCTTCGTCGGCCCGGGCCTTGGCCTGACGCAAGCCGGTTTCGAGTTCACGCTGGGGGGTGATATCGAGATTGATGCCCGTGATCCGAATCACATGACCTTCGGCATCGTGTTCGATCTGGGCACCCGCCTGTATATAGCGGATATCGCCATTGGGTAACCGTAGCCGAAACACGGGATCGTAGGAGGCCGTTTCCTTCATTGCAGCTTCCATGGCAGCAACGGCGCGCTCTGCATCGTCTGGATGCAGCCGGGCATGCCAGTGCTCGTAGCCAATGCCTTGCTTGCGTAAGCTCACCGGATAACCGTAAAGCTCGAACATCTTGTCGTTCCAGTCCAACGCATTGTCCGCCAGCGTCCAGGTCCAAATACCCAGCTGGGCAATATCTGCCGCCATCAACAACTGATCCCGAGCCGCCGTCAGTTCAGCGGTCCGCAGGGCAATCTCGGCTGCCAAGTTGCTGTTAAGTTCAAGTACCTGGGCCTCGGCCTCTTTCTGACTGGTGATATCCCGTACCGTCTTCGACGCTCCGATCACCTGGCCTGCGCTGTTAAGAATGGGCGAGACGGTAACAGACACAGGGAATCGGCTGCCGTCTTGCCGCTGGCGAAGGGTATCAAAATGAGGAATATGCTCGCCATTGCGAACCCGGGCAAGAATGCTGGCTTCTTCCTGCTGCCGGTCTTGTGGCACCACTAGGCGAGTCAACGGCTGGCCAATAGCCACCGACGCGGGATAACCAAAGAGCTGTTCGGCACCCCGGTTCCAGCTGGTGATGACCCCATCAAGCGTCTTGCCGATAATGCCATCAGCCGAGCTCTCGACGATGGCCGCCAGCCTGGCCTGCTCATCCAGTACTTGATGGCGACGTTGGCGGCTAAGATGAGTGGTGCCGATAAGCAAGGCCGCCAACAGGCTGATCAGCGCGCCCAGCAGGAAAAGTTGCAGCGGCGAGCTTTGATGCAGGGCGGCAATAAAGGCCGGAGCAACACTAAACTGGGACTCCCAGCGACGACCATACGCCTCGAATTGAATGGTCTGGGTATAGGCAGAAAGAGCCGCGATGGCCTTGGAGTTACTGCTGTAGAAGCGTGTGCGCTCGCCAGACGAGTTCACATCAAACAATTCGAGTTGTGCAGCATCAACATCCAGATTCAAGGTAGACAGCACCTCTTCCATCAGCAAGGGCGCATAGCTCCAGCCAATCGCCTGCTGCTCACGCTCGGCCTCAGTGCCTGGCGTTATGCCATGACGATAAACCGGCATCAGGATCAAAAAGGATTGCAATGGCTTGCCGCTGGCCTGCACCAGAGTGATGGGTCCGCTTAGCCGAACTTTCCCGCTACGCATCGCCGCATCTGCCGCGACACGGCGGGTTTTCTCAGAGCCGATATCCAGGCCGACCGCCTCGATATTACGCTCCACGGGTTCAATATACTGGATAATATAACGTTCGCTGTCGTGGGCATTCAGCTCTCTGACGCGAAAATCCGGCCAGCCATCGGCACGGGCCTGTTCGACAAAAGCGTCGGTGCCGGCCTGTGACACCCGGCGAATAAAGCCAAAGCCTCGGGCACCGGGAAACTCCCTGTCGATGTCGCGCGCCAGGCTGTAACGATGAAACAGCTCACGATCGAGTCGGGCATTTCCGGCGCTCAGCACAGCGCCACGAGCCCCGCGTAATCCATATTGATAGAGGTCAAGCCGCTGGACAACCGCGGTGTTGGCTCGCGCGGCAGCGTCGGCTACCGCCTCCTCGACTCGCTGCTCGTTACTCTGATGCAGTTGCCAAGCCAATAATGTACTCATTACCAGTCCGAACATCAGAGTAAGCAATGACCAACGATTTTTTATAAAACCAGGATGTAGCGTCAACGTATTGATTCCTTTCGCGTCAGACGTGTCGAGCGGGACTTAGCCAAGCAGATACATGCGGAGCCTTGTTTAAGTAACTCTAATGTAGAGGAATCGCTGCCGTATTAAAACTTCTAAAAAACGCAGCATTCCGGCATAAACTGCCTGAGATGAGATAAACTGGCGATATTGAAATGCAAAAAACCCGCTGATTGCTCAACGGGTTTTTCTAATTTGGCGGTGAGGGAGGGATTCGAACCCTCGATACGTTGCCGTATACACGCTTTCCAGGCGAGCTCCTTAAGCCACTCGGACACCTCACCAAATTTTTATTTCATATTTTATTTAAGAGTGTCATGTTCACTCCTACTCTATTGATGACATATGTCCTCGGGCTTTCGTAGCTCGCTACGAGACTTTTACCTTTTAACAGGCTTCGCCTTGGAGCCACTCGGACACTTCACCAAATTTTCATTACCTTGCTGTAACAGGCTGCCCCGTTAAGCGAGACGCATGATAGGCAAGCTGTGCCTAAGCTGCAATCTTTTTTTAGTTATAAAGAATCGCTTGCACACTTTATAACCACTTTGGCTATTTTAGCGCTGATCGTTGGCGAGATAGGCGATTATGATTGCCAATTCTGGCATAATAGCGACCCAGTTTTTAAGGTGAATTAGGACAATAATGACGGCAACTGCAACTTTTACTCAGCTTAACGAACGCTTTCGTGGTTACTACCCTGTAGTGATAGACGTAGAGACCGGCGGCTTTAATGCCAAAACCGATGCCTTGCTTGAAATTGCCGCTATTACCCTAAAAATGGATAAAAATGGCTGGTTAGTGCCGGATCAAACCTTTCATTTTCATGTCGCCCCCTTCGAAGGCGCCAATCTTGAGCCCGCCGCCCTCGCCTTTACCGGCATAGACCCACACAGCGCACTGCGCGGTGCCGTGAGTGAGCGAGAAGCGCTGGAGCAGATCTTTAAAGGTATACGCAAAGGCTTAAAAGCCAATAACTGCCAACGCGCGATTATGGTGGCGCATAATGCGTCTTTTGATCATGGTTTTGTGATGGCGGCCGCCGAGCGTACTGACATGAAGCGTAATCCTTTTCATCCCTTTGCCACCTTCGATACCGCCGCATTAGCGGGCTTAGCACTGGGGCAAACCGTGCTCGCAAAAGCCTGTAAAACGGCGGGCATCAAGTTTGATAATAAAGAAGCACACAGCGCGCTGTATGACACGCAAAAAACCACCGAACTATTTTGCTTGATAGTCAACCGCTGGAAAGCCTTAGGCGGCTGGCCATTAGCGGCCATTGAAAACGACACCCTGGGTTCTGGCGTTACCGCAGTCGAAGGTGACAACGCAACCGAGCAGCAGACCAACGCTTAAGTTAATGCTGAGTATTAACTTGCCCTAGAATGCTATCGCGATAAATCAAACCAAATAAAAAGCCGCAAACCCATTTGGCATTGCGGCTTTTTGCCGGAGATCACTTTTAACCTGGCTAATTTTATCATGCCTAATTTTTCACCTAATGCGGTCGTCTACTTCCTTCCCAATTTAAAGTTAAGGTTAAGTAAGTACCCATAATGCGCATTACCATAATTAGCCTAGCGAGTCATAATTGAACCATGTCTTTTGATATTCGCACGTTATTGGTTGCAGTGACATTAGCCACCGCCTTTTGCGCAGGCGCCCGTCTGTTATTGTGGCGGATGCACCTGACTATTCCGGGATTGGGTCATTGGGCATTGGCCGGTGGCAGTGCCATCATCGCCTTTATCTGGATCCTGTATTATGGAATATTCCATTGGCAGCCCGCTTTATTACTGGCACAACTATTTGTCGTTATCAGCCTGATGCTGAGTTGGGATGGTTTTCGACGTTTCCTTGGCAAGCCCTTAACACTCAGTACCTTAGCTTGGGCCACGACCTTAACTTTAATTTGGGCTCTAATTACATATAGCCACTTCTCTGTAGCAATTACAGCCATCGGTAATTCTGTGCTAATGGCAGCCTTATCGTTATTAATTGCCCGTGATCTGCTGCTTTCGCCTCAACAACACACACCTGCACTGCGCATCACCGGCAGTATTTATGCTATTAATGGCGCTGTGTTTTTAACTCGCGCAATGATTGCTCAGGAAAGCCCCACTATGGTCGATCCCTTAAATCCAAATGGGGTCGCCGCGTTCATGTTGCTTTGGTTGTTGTGTTCTGTGATTGCCATTACCCTTGGCATGATATTGATGACGGCCGAGCGCCTGCAAGCGGACCTTATTATTCAAGCGAATCATGATCCCTTAACCGGTGCACTTAATCGACGGTCCTCTAACGTGCTTTATAAGAAAGCTATCGCCCACTCACGGCGCCACGCACAGCCGTTAAGTTTATTAATGATGGATCTCGATGAATTTAAAAAAGTGAATGACCAGTTAGGCCATGCGCTGGGGGACAAAATATTGTGCCGATTCGTGTCGGTGACGCAAAAGACACTGCGCACGGAAGATATATTTTGTCGCTTTGGCGGTGAAGAATTTGTGGCTTTACTACCAAACACCTCAATGCAGGCGGCGTTAAGCGTCGCTAATCGGTTACGGTGCGCCTTTGAAATAGACTCCAGCTTAATGGAAACTAACAAAAGCCATCCTTCTTTTTCCATTACCGTTAGTGTGGGCATCGCAGAACTGCAACCCGATGAAAATTTCGAAAACCTGCTGCGCCGTGCCGATAACGCGTTATATCTGGCAAAAAATAATGGCCGTAACCGCTGTGAACTCGCCCCGTAAATCGCGGGTTTATTGGTGCATTTAAGCAGCAAAAATCCCACTTATAAGTCCAGCTATCAATAAAAAACGGCGCACCTTTATGCATGCGGATCTCTATATCTAATAAGAACGCCGTTTTTCGTCACATTTATGCCTCTGTGGTTACAAATTGAAACCCATCGCCATCAGGCACAAAACTTAAACGATGGCTAATACAGCTGGGGGCATCTTGCTGATGATGAGACACAAACAGCAGCTGAGTGCTGCCCTCCGCCACCAAGAGATCAATCCAGCGCTTCACCCAGTGGCGGTTAAAGCTGTCTAGTCCTTGCAGCGGCTCATCCAAAATGAGCAGCGGCGGGTGCTTGACCATGGCGCGCGCAATCAACAACAAGCGCTGTTGGCCGTAAGAGAGATGGCGAAACGGCTCATTAGCCAAATGCTCCATACCCAGTAAGTTCAACCACTGATCGGCCAAAGCGATCTGAGTGCTACCGGGCTGCTGATACACACCAATAGAGTCAAAGAATCCCGATAAGATCACCGCCTTCGGCGTGGAGGTGACTCGGTAATCTTGCTGCATGGTGGTGCTCACGTAGCCGATGTGCTGCTTAATGTCCCAAATGCTTTCGCCACTGCCACGCCGACGACCAAAGAGCGTTAAATCGTTGCTGTAACCTTGAGGATGATCGCCGGTCACCAGACTAAGTAGTGTCGATTTACCAGCACCGTTTGGCCCTATCACCTGCCAGTGTTGGCCAGCGTCTACTTGCCAATTTAAGCCCGCCAGCACCTGCTTATCGCCATAACTGATCAGCATGTTGCGCATTATGATCCGTGGCGTATGGGCATCTAACGCACGATACTGTGCATCGGGATCGGCAGGCGGCAAGGCGTGCTGTGCCGCTTCCATGCTGGCCAAATGGCGTAATTGCTCAAGTTCAGCCGAGGCCACAACTTGAGCGCGGGGGCCAGTCACGCTCAGCTCACATTCGGTGAGTAAGCCTAATTGGTCACTAAAGTCGGGGAGCTCCTCTAAGCGATTAACTATCAGTATTAAGGTCAAACCGCTCGCCACTAGCGCTTGCAGCAGACTCATTAAACTTTGGTGGGCGGCCACGTCTAAGCCGTCGAAGGGCTCATCTAGAATCAATAAGTCAGGCTGTTGTAATAAAGCTCGGCATAATAGTACCTTGCGGGTTTCACCGGTAGAGAGAATTTGAAAGCTGCGGTCTAACAAACCACTAATGCCAAAACGCGCCGCCAACTCAATAAGCTGCTCTTCATCACCGCCCTGCTCCAACATAATTTGGCGCGCCGTGCGCCCTGCATCTTGATAATCCAAGAAGTCGCTTTCATCTTGTTCGCGCTCGCGATCTGCTAAAGCTTGTAGCTGTTCAAACGAAACCCATTCTATGGCGTTGAAGCTATTTTCTACCTGAGCGTTTACCTGATTGCTGGCCAGTTTTAGCTCACCGGCCAGGGCGCGCGCCAGTGCGGTTTTGCCGCTACCATTGGCACCGACAAAGCTCCAACACTGGCCTGCCTGTATTTCAAGCTGAGCAATGGTCAACCTATGCTGGTCACTAATAATAAACTCGGCACTTTCAATACGAATAGCAGCAATACGAATAGCGGCAATAGAATTGGCGGTCATGAACGCAAACTTCCCTAGTCGGTGTAAAGAAAAACCCTATCATCAACATCTCTAGCCTGTGATGCAAGTCACACCGTAAGGAAAATGATAAAGGGCTTTCTGTGAGCGAAGGCGCAACTGTACGCGCAGGAACAGGCTAACGTAGGGGTGTTATCTTTATTATTGAGGAACGCCCTATGCGCTATGAGACTTCATCATTACACGAACTTAATTTGTTGCTGAAATTTGACTTAAACACCACACAACAAGGTATTAAGGTGCATAAAGATGCGGAGCCTACTGTAGTTGCTGCCGCAAAATCTTTATATGACAAAGGTTTAATTACTTTAGATGACGGCGGCTATTTAACGGATTTGGGCCGTGATGCATGCTTGCATGCTCAGTCTCTGTTGACGCTACTGCGTGCGCCAGCCATCGCGTGAAGCGTGAAGCGTGAAGCGTGAAGCGTGAAGCGTGAAGCGTGAAGCGTGAAGCGTGAAGCGTGAAGCGTGA